>NZ_JBQRUN010000003.1:0-399811 GCF_053485835.1 Thalassotalea fusca | reverse complement strand
CTTTACGGGCTGGTATCATCCAATGCCTTTGCTCACCTCGCTGATGCCAGCGATTGAGCAAGCCGAGAGAATAATACCCTTTATCAAACATGGTTAGTGAATGGTCAGGTGTATCATCTATGAGTTGCTCTGCAAGTTTCATTTCGTTGGTGCGATAGCCAGAAAAAGCGCTGTTAATCAGTTGATGGCTAGTTATTTCCATGTGGCAAACCATACGGATTTGAGGATAAGTATACTCTCGTCTACCATTACTTTGAGTTTCGAATACTTGGTGATTTTCTTCCGTATCTGCTGTCCGCCATACCACACCATCAACGGCTAAAAGATTCAGCCCAGCCCATGTCTCGAATTGATTGTTTTTATATCCATGTTGGGCCATCAATCGAAATACATTCTTAACCGCTTCAGAGCCAAGCCTTTGCCGTGCTTGAACCAAAGCGCTTGGTGCAATGAGGGGCTTCTTATCAGGCAACATGATATCCATTTGAGTGGCAATATCCCACATCGACTTTTGCCGATAAAAACTCATTCCTATGATTGACCATAAAACAGTTTCGAGTGGTAAGCGGCGCTTTCTTATTGTTGCGACGCCAGCTTGCTTGAACCCCTGTTGAATTAAATCTGGAGATAGCAACTCGGCATATTTTTCAAAAGTACTGAAGGTATTACATGAGTTAAAGGCAGTGGCTAGTTCACTTTCAAAGCGCATAAAACAATCCGATATCAGACAATGATATCGGATTGTTGCATATCCATAGGATCGTTCAATTGATCCCACAAATTAAAACCTTAACTGATCGGCATTACTTAGAGGCAAGGCATTGATTGTAGGTAATGGTTATTCCCTTATCAAAATCAATAACGCCGCATATAAGCCTTTTAAACTCGCCCTTGGGAGCTTGTCAGGAAAGTGATAACTTCACAAATTTCTTTGATGGACGACTGCATGGATGCAGGAGGTAGAGTGACTCAGGAGACAAAACCGAGAATGACTACAACAGCATCAATTTGCTTTGTTCTAACTTCCCTGACATAGCTCTGAACTGGTCAAATATTTATTTCACTTGGTATTAGATAGTTCACGCCTAACTTGTTATTCTTAATCCGAAAAATGTTTTTGCTCATCCGTGATTAGGAATAATAATGAAAATAAAAAAACTCGTCGTCGCGCTTGCGGCCAGTTTGAGTCTGGCAAGTTGCGTAGTAGTCGTAGATAAAGGTCAAACATCTCCCAAACAATCACCGTCTGCTCAATCAACTCAACAAGGGCAGGTAACGGCACAAGAAAGCAATAAAGTCTTTACCCAAGATTACGTCTTGGAAGAATTCGACAACGGACTGAGGGTGATGGTGGTTAAAACTGACTACCCTGATCTTGTCTCCATGCAAATTCCGGTTTCTGCGGGATCTCGTGATGAAATTGAGAAGGGCAAAACTGGGTTTGCTCACTTTTTTGAGCACATGATGTTTAAAGGCTCGAAGAAATTTCCCGACAGTCAGTATACAGATATTTTTAAGAGCGGTGGTGTTGATTACGGCGGATACACGACCGACGATTACACGAATTATCACGCTGATTTTTCAAAACAGCATTTAGAAACCGTGATAGAAATTATTGGCGATCATTTTCAAAACTTACACTATACCGAAGCGCAATTTAGAACAGAGGCGTTAACGGTAAAAGGTGAGTACCTCAAAAATAACGCGAGTCCAATTCGCAAGATACTCTCTGCAGCACGTAAAGAAGCATTCGACACCCACACGTACGAACATACTACGATGGGATTTTTCGAAGATATTGAAGCTATGCCAGATCAAATGGCTTATGGTAAAGCGTTCTTTGAACAGTTTTATAAGCCTGAATATGTATCGATAGTGATTGCGGGTGACGTTGATCCACAAGCAACCATTGCAATGATAAAAAAATACTGGGGTGATTGGAAAAAAGGTGACTTCAAATCAGTTGTACCGCAAGAACCTGTACAAACGGCTCCTCGTTACGTACACGAGAAATACGAAGGATTACCTGGGCATTGGCTCTTAGTGTCTTATAAAGGTTCACCGTGGATCCCAAATCAAAAAGACCGCGCAGGCTTAGACTTGCTGTCTGAATTGTATTTTTCAAACAACTCAGAATTATATCAAGAGCTAATTGTTGATAAGCAAATTGCAAGTCAAATGTTCACTTACAACCCTAATACTAAAGACATTGGCTTACGTCATGTTTTTGTTAAGGTACAAAAAGAAGAAGATTTAGCCACAGTACGCGATGCCATTAACCGCACGTACGCCAAAGCTAGAACGGAACTGGTAAACGATGAAAAATTGGCTAACTTAAAGTCCAACTTAAAGTATAGCTTTGTTAACAGCTTAGATTCATCTGAAGCGATTGCAGGAACATTGGCAAGTTACATGCACTTTAAGCGCGACCCAGAAGTGATCAACGCTTTGTATAACAGCTTTGACAAGATCACTGCGCAAGACATCAAAGACTTGGCAAACAAGTACTACATTGATAATAACCGCACAACGGTGACGTTGTCTGCGCTCGATAAGATAGAAGGATTTGAGCAGGAAATTTCGCTTGATCAAATAGTCGCTAAAGTGTCAGCCACGCCGGCTAAACCAACATTCAAATTATTCGACCGTACTAACAGTTCGCCATTAATTGATATTAACCTACTCTTTTTTACCGGTGTTGCAGCTGAGCCAGAAGGTAAGAAGGGCGTAGCGGCGTTAACGGCAAGTATGCTAACAAGAGGTGGTTCAAGCTCGAAATCCTTTAAAGAAATTCAACAAAAGCTTTACCCGTTAGCAGGCTCATTCAGTGCACAAATTGATAAGGAAATGATGTCGTTCACGGGACGTGTTCACAAAGACAATGTTGCCCAATGGTACGCGCTAATTAGCGATCAAATGTTAAACCCAGGCTGGCGAGAAGACGATTTCAACCGATTGAAGAAAGATCTGATTGACGGTATTAAATCTGGCTTGAAAGCGTCTAACGATGAAGAACTTGGCAAAGAAGTGCTTTATAGCAAGCTCTATCAGGGGCATGTATATGAAAGCTTCAACGGTGGTGACATATCTGACATTGAAGCGTTAACCCTTGATGACGTTAAAGCGTTTTACAACAGCCAGTTGACGCAAATGAAGTTGCGTTTAGGCATCACCGGCGATGTACCTAAAGCGGTAAAAGCGCAAATCATGCGTGACTTTGCATCGTTACCTGTTGGGCAAGAGGACAGACTCTCAATCGCCAAAGCACCTGAACTGAAAGGGCATCATGCGACTATTGTCGAGAAAAGTGCAAAATCAACAGCTGTATCATTTGGCTTCCCAATCGACATTAACCGCAGTGACAAAGACTGGGCGGCATTATGGTTGGCGCGTTCATATTTGGGCGAGCACAGAAGCTCAAATAGCTTCTTGTTCAAACGTATTCGTGAAGAACGTGGTATGAACTACGGAAACTATGCTTACATTGAATATTTCCCTCGTGGCATGTTCAGAACGAAGCCGAATGCAAACTTAGGTCGTTCAAGTCAGATTTTCCAAATCTGGATACGCCCACTGCGTTCAAATAACGATGCACACTTTGCAACGCGTGTTGCATTGTTCGAGCTAGATAAATTGATCAATGACGGTTTGAGCGAAGTTGACTTTGAAGCAACTAAAAACTACTTATTGAATTTCGCTCCACAGCTTGTTTCTTCTCAAGATATGCAGCTTGGCTATGCGCTTGATAGTGAGTTTTATGGTATTGATGATTTTGTGTCACATGTTCGTACGCAAATACAGTCATTAACACGCGAAGACGTTAACCGTGTAATTAAAAAGTACCTGCAAACTGACGATATGCACTATGTGTTTATTACTGGTGACGCCAAAGACATGAAAAAGCGCATCGAAACCGAGCAAAGCTCACCGCTGCAATACAATAGTGAAAAACCTGCTGAGTTAGTGGCGGAAGATAAAATCATTCAAGATTACAAGTTGGCAATTCCAGCAAGTAACATTGAAGTGATTGCCGTTGACGAGGTTTATAAGTAACAAACGTCTGCGCGTTATGAAATTTCCCCCGAGTATGTTGGATATATACTTGGGGGATTTCTTGATTTGCTGACAAGATTGAAACTTGTCTTGTCATCTTCAATTTGGCTTTTCCCTCTTACATTACATACCTCAGTTCAATTCAATATAATCCATAATCGTTTAATTTATTCCGCTTGTTGAAATAATCGCTGCTTGTGTTCTTGTGATGTGGGACAACTCATCGATAGTGCATGATCAATGTCCGCTTGCGTTAAAATTCTGCGATGGTGTGAAGATACATAATGCTCTACGGTTAGGTCTAATTCGTTGATGCGCGCATTTAGCTTTTTCAGTCGCTGGTAGGCGTCTAAGTTTGGCCAGCTGTTTATGGGATCGAGTGCAGATTCATAGCTGCTACCAAAAATATCTTCGGTGAATAGAATTTTATGCTCGGGCAGGTATATCGCCAGATTATGGCTTGCATGGCTGGTGGGAACATCAAACAGCATAATTTTTCCGTCTGCCAAATAGCGCGGTGTTTCGATTGGTTCAAATCGATCATCCTTGATTCTCTGCGATAGAAATTTTTGTACTGCAGTAATTTCACTCGGATGGAGCACTAAATTTGCTCCATGTTCAACAATTTCATTGAGTCCTGCCATATGATCAGTATGATGGTGTGTGACTATGTGTTTAGCGACAGGCTTGTTATTTTGGGTTGTCTCTCGTAACAATTGCAGTGTTTCTTGCCAGTTCAAAGCTGCACCGTGTTCATGCCAAGCACCTGCAGTTATATAGTGATCGCCTTCGTCAATGAAAAGCGAGTAACCCCAACCTTGTCCTAAGAAATAAACACCTCTTGCAAGCTCATTGATGAATGGTTGTGCTACATCTAGCATTTGCGGTGTTTGTGTTAGCACATATCCTGACGGAATGTTGAATTGGGCGTTATGTAGGTTATTGACGCTGAGATTCCTAGCTGTTGTGTGATAGATAGGTTGTGAGTTAGCACTAACTAAAAGTTGTTTGGCCCACATTATTCCGTTTGCTTGCTGGTGATCGAGAAAGTCATAAGTGCGAGTTAGCTGGCCTCGCTTTTGCAACATGCGGCTTAATTGGCCGTTCGTTTGGTTGACGTAGACCGTATATTCATTCGGTGTACCCGCATTCACGGTGAGTACATCGTGTGCGTGACCCTGAATGTAAGCAGTGTCTTGTCGTTGGCTATTTTCTCTGTCGTTGGCAAGTTGCTTGATAATCATTGGATCAAGCATTTGACTAAAGCCTAAGTCGGCATTGGCGAAGTTAATATTATCCGCTTGAATATAGGTTTGTTGACAATGATCGAGCTTAAAGCCTTTCCCTTTCTTAAATAGGCGATGAGTAGTGGTTAGATTTTCACTCCCGTGATTGCCAACTACACGAGTGGACGCGCGTCTGAAAGCTTTGCGTTTATTTACGAGATCAATATTCACCTCGATTTGATATTGATTGAGATGCAAACTCATTGGCCCCTGGAGTGTATGGCCACTTTGCATGTCGAAAAAGTGATTTATTTCATCCTGGTAGGTCAGGTTTTTTAATTGCATCAACTTGTCGCCGCCATAGGCGTTAATTGCCTTGTTGATGATGCGGTCTTCTTTTTCACCAGCATATAGCGAAGGGCTAAATTGTAAAGAAACCAAGAGTAGCGCACTTAGTTTCAATATTACTGAGAATGGTTGATTTTGTCCTTTCATTAATGCCATTGATTTACCTCAAACTATGATGTGTCAGTGTTTTTTCTCATTAACTGGTTTACTTGCCTTGATGGCAACAATGGCAGGCTGATGAAACACTGATGAATTGCTGATGGCCCTAAAATCAGTGCGATTAAACGTATTTTTATCGAAGGCGCTCGACATCAACTGGCAAAATTCTTCATAATCTCAATAGTTAATTACCGAGTAGTAAGGCAGCGTAGCAAAAATGACAATATTTTATATTGCGGATTATCAAGTTGATTTGTCTCGCTCAGTCGTAATTAAAAACGATGCTGAAGTTCAGGTAGAGCCTAAAGTGCTCAAAGTATTGCTGCTACTTGCACAGCGGCAAAATGAAGTCATTACGCATGAAGAAATTATGTCGCACGTTTGGCAAGGCGCAGAAGTTGTGCCTAACGCATTACAACGTTGTATCGCAATATTGCGAAAAGTGTTGGGGGATAGTGCCAAATCGCCAACGATCATTGCGACGCATCCACGTATTGGCTATCGCCTACTTGCCGAAGTGACTTGGCAAGCACCGTTTGAACCCACGAACGAAAGCACAAATACAGCGACAAATACCACAACCAATGAGGCAAGCGTTAGGGTATTAAAGGACAGTAATATTCGTCAATCACGCCAACCTATTCAATCACGCAGTCCTACAGTAGCCAAATCTTTGGTAGCCGTGCTGATTGTGTTGTTTTTGGTGGTAAGCAGCAGGTTCTGGTTAACAACATCACCAAAACAATATACGCAAATACGCCAGCTAACTCAGACGGATGCACATGAAAGCCATGCTATATTCAGTCCTGATGGTAAATACATCGTATTTAACCGTTATGCAGGTGCGTGTAAGAGCCATTTGTGGGCACGAGAAATGTCAAGTGGCAAAGAACGTCAGCTTACCGCACAAGCTGGCTATTTTGGCGCTCCCAGCTTTACCAAAGATGGTCGAGAGTTAGTATTTGCAGCAAAAGCACAGTGTGGCCAAATAAGTGAAAAGCATACACCAGAGTTTATCGAGTCAAAGTGTTGGAGCATAGCGACGCTGGATGTAGCTCTGGCTATGTCATCACCTCAATTACCAAGTTTTCGTTACCAATGTCAGGCGGAAAAGCTTGTAAACCCTGTTGCGTTGGCTAATCACCGATATGCATTCTTGCAATTAGAGGCAGGACGGTATCAGTTAATGCACTTTGATGATTTGCAGGACGCTTTGCAGGTTTTGAATGACCCAGTTGAAGAATACCTGTATCACTTTGACTATGACGCGACACATATGCGTTTTGTACTCATAAGTCGAGACAGCGACAACAATCACCTATTAACGTTATTGGACGAACAAGGTCAGGTGCAGCGTCGTAGCGCCATTGCACTCGCGAAGGGAGTGAGCAAAAACAGCTTTTTGTATGCTAATTTTGAACCTCAAGGGAACCATTTGCTTGTGGTGGTTGATAATCAGCTATTTCAACTCAGTCTAAACGGGCAGCTACAAGCGATTAGCACGCCAGAAACTAACTTAATATCCGTGGCTAAACATCCGCATACCGAACATTTACTGGCTGTTCGTGGCTACAAAGATATAGATATTGCTCAGCTTAAGTTAGGGGAGGAGGCTTCTGTATTAAAAACACAAAAGTCAGAAACATCTACATCTGAACCCGAAACGCCTGAGACTTTAGACCTAAACAGCACTCAGCTACCTTTTAACAGCTTTGCTCGAACCACAGCACAAGAGAGAAATGCTAAGTTCCAGCCTAACGGTGATTATATTGCGTTCATCTCTGATAGCGGAGGGCGTGATCAACTTTGGTTGTGGCATGGATCACAAAAGCAAGCTAGCCCATTAAGTGCAGAGCTTTCATATGGTCGCATTGATAATTTTAGCTGGTCGCCCGATGGTAAACATATCGCATTAATTGCCGGTGACAAATTGACTATGATTGACTTGCAGGGCAACCAGCGGCAGTTGGTAACGGAAAAAACCTTGTATTCGGTACTCGACTGGTATCAGGATAATCAATTATTAGTACTAGCGAATGATCCTGTTCGCGGTGGTTTGTACCAATTAAGTCTTAACGGCAATAAGCTAACACCGTTTGGCATCAATGATGTTGAATCCGCTTGGGTGCTGCAAGATAAACTTTTCTATAGCAACCAAAATGGCGAGGTATCTGTGCGTGAACTAACAACTAGTACAAATAATTTAGCGAGTGAGTCACTACCAATTCCACAACTAAATGGCAAGGCGATGATCATAAATGACGGATTCATATACAGTGTTGACAACAAAACGTTTGTGCTCAACCAGTACAATAGTGATGGGGAGTTCATAAAGCCTGTTAAGCGGTTAAAACCAACCGCATGGAAAGTAACAGGGATAAAAAATAACAAACTGTTGCTTAGTCAGTTTATTGCGATTGATCATGACATTGTGGTGTTGGAGTAAAATATAGGCTATTGCAATTCAGCTCACAATAGCCGCTATTAGACTAGGTGAATAGTGGTAACACGCGTTTCTCAATTAATTCCAGTGTGGTATCTTTAGTACCCCTCGATCGAGCTGTTACCGCAATGACCAAGTCTAATTCGTCAAATACGATGACGTATTGGCCGCCACCGCCCCAAGCTAATTTGCAGCGGTAAGATTTATTATCTACTTTCATGTCGGTTTGCCAGATATAGTAACCATAATCAAAACTGGAAAAGTCGTATTCTTTGCTATAAGGGATTGCTATTTTGCTTGCAGCTTTGTCCATAAAACCTGTGGGAATTAATTGTTCCTTATTCCACAAGCCTTTATCGCTCATTAGTCTACCAAGTTTGAGCATGTCTCTGCTGGTTAGCATGGCACTATAATTTCCTTCCAGCATGCCGAAGTTGACTTCCCAGTCATAAGTTTGGATGCCTATTTTGTTGAGCAACTCACGCTTGATGAAGCTTTCAGCGCCTCCTGGTACGACAGAATCAAGCACTAACATGGTGATGCGAGGATCGGATCTTTGGTATCTGTAAACTTGCGATGATTCGGTAATCGTTGAGCTCTTTGAAAAATAAGTCTGAACAAGCTCTTGTGCCGTAAGATTTTCAGTTTTTTTATCGAGTGCATCAAGAAACTTCTCGTTTATGCGAATACCTGAACGCATGCTCATGGTGTGATCTAATGTAATTTTATCAACGCCTTTGGCGAATTTTTTGGCGTCTAAGCCTTTCAAAAAATTAATTACGGGCTTATGTAAATCTGCCATTGTTAAGTAACCTAGCTGAATTGCTCTGCCCACTGCTAGCGTTACATAGGTCTTAGTTGCAGACGCTTGACTGTGAGGCAGATTAACGCGTCCTTTTAAGTAATACGATTCGAACAGTAACTGGTCATTTTTGCTTATGAGAATACTGTCATAGCGCGTATGTTTGTTGTTTTCGATTTCTTTGCCGAGTTCTGTGAGTATTTTTTCGGCCAAAGGATGAGATGACAGTTTTCCAACTTTTATTCCGTCATCTCTTCGTTCTGGCGTGGTATTAATAAATGCCGAGGTTAATTCAGGCGTAGTTTTTTGAAGCTCATAATAGTTTATGTTGTTACTAATGCTAATTTCTGGCGCCTGCACTGGGCTATTATTAGACTGCGCAATTGAGGCAACAAACCATAGTGCCGACGTAAACATACTAAGTATTTTTGTCTGTTTCATTATTTACTCTCCTGAATAATGCCAATCCGTTTAAATTCCGAATAGTTGAACACTTAGCTCAATGTAGTAGAGGATGAAACCAAATGAATGACGTTTTGCTGATTTCTGTATGACGTTTACAATGCAATAAAAAAGTGCACTCCTATCAGATGGTTAATCAAAAGTGCTTGGTTAGCATCAAATTTTCTTGTTAAGGTAGCCTGCAATGAAAGGGGATAGTGAATACAGAGTTTGGATCAAAAATGGCTAAGCAATATTGGTTGGGTGACTTTTATGTTGATCTCACCAGAAATCAAATTACACAGAATAAACAACCACAAAAATTGCCACCTAAAGCGCTCGCTGTTCTTACTTTTCTGGCTCAAAATGCCAAAAAGGTCGTTAGTCATGATGAACTGCTGGAACATGTATGGCCAGACACTATTGTTACGCCAAATACCTTGCAGCGTAGCATTGCGCAACTTCGTAAAGCACTTGATGATGGTGCTACCAAAGAAAGTATTATAAAAACCCACGCCAAACAAGGCTACAGCCTAGAATGTGATGTTTCGTGGCATACAGTTGAAGATAGCGATGAAAAATCTAGCAACAGTAGTGAAGGAGCTAATGTAGAAGAGCTAATTGTAGACATTGCTGAGCAAACCGAATATCAGCAAACTCATTCAGCTACCAAAGACCCAAACCATACAACGAACTATGTTAAGCCATTGATTTTAGTATCGGTGATAATGGTGGCTGTGTTATCTGTTGTGCTTTTCAATCTACAAGAATCTGCGACACCGTTTGTTATTAAATCGATAAAACCGGTCACCGCATCAGGTCAGAAAGAGTTCAATGGCAACTATTCGCCAGACGGCCAATATATTACCTTTCACCGATACAAAGATAAGCTATGTGTGAACAATATTTGGGCCAAAAACGTGGCAACAAAATCAGAAGCTCAATTGACGCGTACTTATGGTACGTATGACGGCCACAGCATTTCGCCAAACGGTGAAACTATGGTGTTTATTGAAGAACAAGACTGTGCCAAGCCCGCGACTCAACAACAGTGCTTTAATCTGTTAGGTATTAATTTTAAAGAAGCACTGAAATCACCAGTCGAGCCTACATTGCTGATGGAATGCAAACACAGCAAAATCAGTAAACCCGTGTGGCTTGATAACGATAATATTGTATTGCTACAAAAAAATGGTACACGTAGCCAATTGATAAGTTACGCCATTAAAGATAACACTAGTTCGGTGATCAGAGAATTAACAAATGGTGAAATAACTTATTTTGATTTCTCTGCGAAACAGCAACTTATTGCGCTAGTTCGCACGAAAAATAACAATCAGTTGTATCTTGAAAAACTCACCCCAAGTGGTGAGGTACTTTCGAGTAATCACATTAGGCTAACGGATGACATACCAAAATACCGAAGAATCTACCCTAAGTTCTTACCCACAGAAGATCAACTTATCTTTAGTACGGGGCGGAAGCTTTACACACTAAATTTTCATGGGGATGTGGCAAAAATCAATTTACCACTGGCGCAGCGCATTAGCACGCCAAAATTTCACAGTAATGGTAAACAAATGCTGTCAATTCAGGGTCAATATGACAGTGAAATTGAGTCAGTGTTATTAACAACAATTACCGACAATCATGATTCGCCAACGCACCGGCAATCACAACTGCTCAGTGATGCCATGCGATCAATCACAGAGGAAGCTGACGCCCAATTTCAACCTCATGGTAATCTGATTGCATATGAGTCTGGCCGCTCTGGTGACGCCCAAATATGGCTGTTTGATGGCAATAACATCGAGCAGTTGACGCAATTTTCGCTAGATAATTTCATTGATGGCTTTGATTGGGCGAGCGATGGCCAAAGCCTGTTAGCAAATTCAGACTATCAATTGACACAGGTTTTTCTCGATAGAACAAAAAAGGCAGTTCCTGTAGATTTCCCTGTTGAGAATCTTTTTCATTGGCAAAGTGAGAGCAACATGGCGCTGGCAAACATACGAGTTAATGGTGTGACAAAATTTGCCGAAATTGATTTGGCTACAGGAGTTTCAAGCATCATTGATGACCAAGCTGCGAATTGGGCAACCAGACTACCCAATAAGCAAATAGTGTATACCGACACTATGTATCGATTTTGGCGAGAAGGCGTGGCGGAATTTCAAATGCTCGACGCACTTGAAGGCTACGGTAGTGACAAGCGGTTTGTTGTTAAACACGACACATTGTTTGGGATAAACAAAGATAATCAGCTTTGGGCATTTTCATTTACCGGCGAATCCGTGAATATTATGAGTACTTTGCCTGACAACATTGATTATTTGCATGATGTAAACGGTGAGCAAGCGCTCATCTCTACTGTACAAACATCAAGAAAGTTAGTGACTGAAATAGTGCTTGAATAGATGTATCAGTGTTAACTAGTTATTTTGCCAATCTGTGTGCGCTAGTTCTTCGCTAAAGTAGCGCATGCGATAGAGTTGCCAGGGAGAGTTATTGGTTTTGCACATCCCAAAACGAAAAGAAGGGGTAATGTTTGGCCAGTGGTACCTAAGATCACTAAACCAAACGCAAGTTGAATCTTCATTTTGTTGATACTTCCAGAAAACGGCATAGTCAGTAAATTCATGAAACGCACTAAACTTACTGTGTTGCCAAACTTCTGAGGCATCGGCTTGCCAAGTCTCATTAGTAGGTAGTTTGCTCTGATAGTGCCAGCGTAATTGTTCAGGTAATTGATAGCTTTGCCGACAATTACTCACATTCGCCAATTCACACGACTTAATCGCCAAGTGATCGTCAATTAACTTTACATAAGCCAAGTTGAAGCCGCTTTCGGTTGTTTGGAGTATTTGCCAGTAAAAAGGAGAAAATGGCTGCGGGAAAAGCTTTATGGATGGTGTTTCTTGATCTTCTTTAGCTAGAGAGTTGGCTTGTTGAGTCGCATATTGCTTGAACACCAGTGCCGCTATCAAGTAGCTACAAGGAATTAGCATGAAAATAAATTGATGAGGAGTTTTGTGCCAAGTGATTGTTAGGTAACAAGTTATACTGCATAGTAGGGTAAAGTACGGATCAATTACAAACAGTAGCTCCCAGCTTAGCTTGTATTGGCTCAATGGCGCAAAAATCTGTACACCAAAGCTGGTTAAACAATCTAAAAATAGGTGCGACAACATCGCCGCTAGGCAAATAAAGAAGATGACGGTTGAGAATTTTTTTAAATCCAATATCAGGATAAATAATCTGGAAACCAGCCAAGCCCATAAAGGTATTAGGATTATTGAATGAGTTTCGGCTCTATGCCAGCTAGTAATAAATTCAAATGGGTTGATGAAAAACAATAGATAATCAATGTCTGGGAGTACTGCGCATAGCGCGCCTATAACTACACGGTGTTGCGTGCTTAGTGCGTGTTCTGAATTAACATCATTCTGATGCTTTGGCAGTTGGGCAACTGTTGCACCTACTAGCAGGTGGGTGACAACGTCCAATGGCTTAGCTCGTTTTGTTTTTAGGCTTGCCGGGAGAAATGCTCAAGCGATGTAGATAATAACAGTGAGACAATCTATCTTGTGCTTTGCTTATCTTGTTTATTAAATTATTGAGCAGCTTTCGGGTTCGTTGATGATTAGTGCTGTTGTCGCGCAAGAAAAAAGCAAAACTGGTGAGGTAGGCACCCGTTATCGCAACTTCATCCGTGATACGAGCAACCCCTTTGCGCTTGCGGCCGCTGGCTTCTAAAAACCATTGCACTGTACGACTGATCCGAGTAATGCCATGCGCTTGCAGATGAAAGTGTCCGGGCTCCAATTTATACGCTAGCACTTCTCTCACTATCTTTTTGTAAGGAACAAGCGTGTAAAACCAACACATAATGCACTCGAGCAAGCGATCATCAACATATCGAGCATTGAATTCAGATTGTGAGGCCATTTTCAACATGGCTTCATCGGCTAGATCAAAGAAAACTTCGGCAATGTCATCTTTTGAGCGAAAATAAGTTTTAAGCTCGGCCATGGAGCACTGCAAAGAACTGGCTAATTCAGCAAGGCTAAACGCTTCCCAAGAACTCTGTTGGGCAAGTTCAACAGCTTTATCAAATATCTGTGCTTTGTCCATTGGCAAGTTTGCTCCAAACTAGCCTTTACGCTGCGCTTCAAATAGGTAAAAGCATTTATCAATCTTTGTATATCAGTGTAGGCAATAAGCCGTGCATATCCTAATTTCGCCTAGCGGTTAAGCATCGGTGTTCTTGCATATTTTCTTTATGCCTGTAACTACCGCAAAACATATCCCAAAGATTGTTAAATCCACTGCAAGTAAATGAATTTTTGTAATGTCATTTACTAAGGAGTAGTCCCAATCAACCACAAAAATAACAAGCACATACAATAGTGCAGAGAGTAAAAGTTTCATTTATCGGTTTTCTTCAACGTATTCCATTTACTATTAAATATTAATAAGTTAATTGTGGTTGCAGAGTACTTGGTTTTTTATTGAGAAATATTGTGAAAATGTTGTTTTGTTTAATCGCGGTGTGCATGTATCTTAATAGATCATAAATGAAGCTAGGCATGCGTAGCAGGCATAACGTGTTTGACTCATTTTTCAGTCTAAATTTGATAACCAATACGGACTGTTTAAATTTGTACTTCTTGTATCTCGGTGAACGGGTTTATTCGAAGTATTAAGATACCGTTGGATAAAATCAGAATGAACGAGGCTTAATATCCTTCGATTACTCGTCCCTCGCACTCAGGACAACCGTTTGAGATTTTTCGTACCCACAACTCAGGGTTTACGTAGTATGATTAGCGTTAGTGCTGAGCGCACTTTTCGTTAAGCTAGCTAGCGTTGGCTGAATTCTACTAGCTCTCTTCTTCCGCCCATGAATTTAGTAGCAAGCATTTGCTCACCTTTAATATCGCTAACGTAAATAATGTCTTCATCTAGTGGTGTAATGGTTTGTAGCTCATCATTTTTTATATTGTAACGCCAGAGATGCGCCTGTGGGTCGACACCGTAAAGCAGACCATCTTTTATTAATAAGTAATAGTCGAGAAACTTATTATCGAGTGTAGCTAGTGGCTGAGTGCCTTCACGGGAATGCAGCCAAAATTTGGCTTGATGATCTACATAGATAATTTGATTATCTTCGCTAAATGCAGACCACAATACATTTTTTATATTTAGATCGGTAATTTCGCCTGTATCGATGTCGATACTGTGCAATTCGTGTGCATCGGCTCGATTGTCTGTTACAAGCAGCTTATTCGGGTTTGTCCATGGCATTAACGCGCTAACCGCAATGGTTGATTCAATTATCTGATAACTCCCATCCAAGTTAACTAGTGCCAACTGGCTATTTACATTTACTGCTAAGGATTGGCCATCGGGAGACCAGTCGTAATGACTGCTTTTCATCCCATGTTCAAACTGGGTGAGTTGATAGGTTTTACTTCCGTCAGTCACCCATAATTGACTTTGTCCTGAGCGAAGAGAAATAAACGCGATTAAATCACCATTTGGTTGAAACTTGGCATTGAAATCGGCAGCAGTTGAGCGAGCGAAAATATCAACGTCAGCTTGCTCATTTTCGGTATTCAGATAACCAATATCAAAGTCTTTGGTCCCTAATGTCACTGCAACTCTGGTTTGATCAGGGTGATAGCTCGGCGCCCATAAACCAGTATGACTTGGTGGGTGAATAAGTGTCATATCACCGTCAAAATTAAGCCGATATATTTTACCTCCGACATTGGTAAGGAAGTGTTTACCGTCAGGCGAAAACTTAATTGGAAACTGAGCGTATACAGAATGATTTTCCAGAGGAGTGATTGTTGTTTCGCTTTGTATTTCACCCACTAGAGTTAAAGTTCTCAATACATGGCGGTTGTCATTTTCCAATGTCACAGTTGCTAGTAAATTTGATTGACGTGAATAGTCCAAAGAATATATTCGGCCAGTGTATTCTTGTGGCACTTTGGATAGAGAGTCGGCCACCGCATCATAAATCACTAATTCAGGCTGCGGCAGTTCGGCTTGCATTAGTTCCGGCTGATTGTTAACTGGTTGAGGGTATTGGAGTAAAGCAATGCGTCCGTCGTTTAGCCAAGTAGGGTGCGTTGTTTTAATGCCTTCACAATCGTAGCGCAGTTGATTTTGGGCATGGCCATTCCATGCTTGCGCGAAATCCAACGTTTGCAACTGCCAGCACTGTTGCGGGCCTTGTGGTTTGTCAGAACAATCTGATTGCAGTACGAATGCTAACTGTGAACCATCTGACGACCAGCTGAGTTGGCTGTAATGACCAGGCTCTGTGCTTAGGCGTTCTTCCTGATTATTGCTTAAATCTTTTGCCCACAAATAGCTCTCACATTTGCCAATATAGCTATTAAACACCAAATATCTTCCGTCAGGTGAATAAGATGCATTGAATTCTTGCTCGTCACTTGCTGTTAATGGTGTCACGTGGTCATAAAGGGGCGGTTGAGACGGCCATAACATTAGCGCTAGTAAAACGATAACAGCAATTGCTGAAAATACAGCTAAGCTTTTGTAGGCTTTGGGTTGTTCGCTGTTAGGTTTTAGAAATTGTTCGGTGTTGTTGTTTTCCCATCGAACATTGGCTTCAAGACTGTAGCCTTTTTTGGAATGCGTTTTGATAAATGCTTGTTTCTTGCTGTCGTCACCAAAGGCCTTACGTAATTGCGCAATGGCACGCTGCAAAGTATTTGGGCCAACTACACTGTTTTCCCATACGACGTTCATAAGTTCGTCGTGACTGACGACTTCACCAACACGAGAAGCTAAAACTTCTAACACTTTTAGTGCCTTCGGGGGAATAGGCGTAGCTTGTTGCTGGTGCTGAATCTGATTGCGATCAACATCAATAAAGTAATTGTTCACCCAAAATTGTTTGGTCATACAAAAGCGCATTTTCCTTAGACAAATCAGATAAATATTACCTTGGTTTTAAACACGAAATAAAGCTGAATTAAAGAAATCAGCTAAACGTAAGGTTTTTTTCATGTGCTTCAGGTCATGCGCTGGCATGTTAGGTCGGTATTGTGGCAATAAAAACTATTAAGGAAAATCATGAATTTGAATATCAAGGCTTTGCTCATACTTGCTTTGTTAACAAGTTATAGCGACAAAGCACTATCAGAAACTGCAGAGAACGAAACTAAACTAACAGGTCCTTATCTCGGACAAAAACTGCCAGGCCTTACGCCTGAAGTGTTTGCGCCTGGTATTGTATCAACAGATGGTTGGGAGTATGGCGTTGTGTTTGCGCCGAGTATGAAGGAAATGTATTTTCTTCGAGAAGTCATTATCGACGCTAAGCCTGAGCAACAGTTAGTGGTTTTCGAACAGCAAGACGAGAGGTGGCAAGAGCGAGTGGTTTCGCCGCGCATTGGTACGCCAACGCTTTCAACCGACAACAAACTCATGTTTTTTGGTCGTGGCTATAAAGAGCGCACAGCAACAGGTTGGTCAGAAATGAAAAGGCTGGGACCAGACTTTGAGGAGTTCCGTATTATGCGGGTGACTTCTTCATCTAAAGGCACAATAGCATTTGATGAAGTAGGTGATGGTGGAAACGGTTTAATGCGCTATTCAATCATGGAAAATGGCAAGCGCTTAACACCAAAACCATTTCCACAGCAAATAAACACGGGTACGTATAACGTTCATCCATTTATTGCACCCGACGAAAGCTATGTTATTTGGGATGGTCAGCGTCAAAATGATGTGCGAAATGCGGAGTTATTTATTAGCTTTAAACAGCCCGACGGAACTTGGGGAAAAGCCATTAAGTTCGGTGATGAAATTAATACGCCTGCCGCCGAGTTTGCAGCGCAAGTGTCGCCCGACGGCAAATACTTATTCTTCAACCGAAATGTGGATAAAGATAATGTTGATACGTTTTGGGTAGACGCTCAAATTATTGAACAACTGAAGCCAGCTCACTTAAAAAAACATAAGGCCAAACAAGCACCACAGGCGACGGTTGCCGAAGCAGCTGGATCATTTCGAGACATTCCTGTTCTTGAAAAGGGCTTTTTTAATACTGCACCTGTATCTTCTGATAAAAGCTTAGCGGCAGGTAAACTTTCTTTACCGAAAGAAAAAGCGACAGCGATAGTTCAACTCGCAAAAGAAATCGGTGAAGGAAAGCACGGCCGTTATGACAGTTTACTCATTTCTCATAATGACAAACTGGTATTTGAAAGCTATTTCAAAAGAGGTCGATACGATCTTGCTCATCCGCAGGCATCAGCAGTGAAAGCGTACACGAGTTTAATTCTAGGGCGCGCTATTCAACTGGGTTATTTATCGATGGCTGATTTAGACAAACCACTGATTAGTTTTCTTAAAGACATAGATACCAGCAAATTAGCTAAAGGAGCCGATAAGGTAACCCTTCACAAAGCACTTACCATGCATGGTGGTTTAAACGTTGATAATGAAAAATGGCAACAACTTGAAAAATCTCCCAAACAATTGCAAGGCCAGCGGTTAGTGCAAATATTGTTGGAGCATAGTGCGACGATTAATGATGAGGCTCAAGTTTACAACTATGGCAACTTTAATCCAATGCTGGTGATGACCGTTATTGATGCAGTCGTGCCCGGTAGCGCTCGTGACTTCATAAAAACCGAAGTGTTAGACAAGCTAAATATTTCAAACTACAGCTGGGAAAACCATGTAAGTGGATTGCCAGAGGCGGGTTGGATGGTCAGTTTAACTTCACGCGACATGCTCAAACTTGGCAATATTGTGGCTAACAAAGGCAAATGGCAAGGAGAGCAGTTTGTCTCTGCAGACTATTTAACAAAGGCGACCAGCGGCATAGTAAAGCCTACGGAAGACTGGATCCCTGAAGAATATCGATACGGCTATTTTTGGTACAACACGCCTGTAAAAATCAGTGGTAAAACGTATGACGTAGCATTTGCGTGGGGCGGCGGTGGCCAACGTGTGATCGTAGTTGAAGAACTCGAACTGGTAATCGCTATTACTGGCCATGATGGGGACGATAAAATCATGACGCAAATCTCAGAGATCGTTATTCCTGCATTTGTTGGGTGATTTTCTTAAGGCGCTGAGTTTTCTTCGAAATAGATTCGATCTCCCAGAGAAAAATATAAGCTTGTAAGTATAAGTGGATGATGACTGTTTGGCATTGTCCACCTTTTTGGAGAGTTACATAGGGACATTTTCATATGAAAAATGCTTTAGAATTGCGCGGCTAATCATCAGCATTTTTGTGTGCTCGCTCAATCCATTTCACTATCGCAAAGCATATCCCAAAAATAGTTAAATCCACCGCGAGTAAATGAATTTTAGTATAGTCATTTACTATGGAATAATCCCAATCTATCAGAATAATAACAAGAGCATACAATAGCGCTGAGAGGAATATTTTCATATTTCTTAATAATTCTCCATTGAAAATTTTCATTGTTGCTATCGCCAATGAATGGCAACAGACGTTTCGAACTTTTCTGTTGTATAAAAGACAAATCACCATTGACTGAATGTAGAGTGTGCTCAATAGCTTAGTGAGCTGGTATTAACTAAACATCTTTATTATTAATTATTAATAGGTTAACCGTCTTATCAGAATTGTTGTTTTTTATCGTGAAATATTGCGAAAATGTTGTTTTAGTTGCTAGCTGTGTCTAACACGCCTGCCCACAAGCCACACCTGAACTCCATGCAAACTGGAAGTTATAGCCGCCGAGCCAGCCGGTAACGTCGATCACTTCGCCGATAAAGTACAGGCCGTTGACTTTTTTAGTTTCGAAGGTTTTTGACGATAGTTCGTCGGTGTTTACACCGCCAAGGGTGACTTCGGCGGTGCGATAGCCTTCTGTGCCGTTAGGCTTGATTGTCCATGCGTGGATATAGTCACTTAATTGTTGTATTTCTGCATTGCTTAGTTGGTTAATTGGTTTGTCTATGATTTCTTGCTGGCTCACCATAGCTTCAACAAAGCGTTTCGGCAGTAGGGTAGTTAGCATGTTTTTGAATGATTTTTGCTGGTGCTCTTCACGCCACGCTTTAATTTGAGTATCCATCGGGTTGTCAGGAAGTAAATTAATACTTACCGCTTGGCCTGCTTGCCAGAAAGAGGAGATTTGCAAAATGGCAGGGCCTGAAAGGCCACGGTGGGTAAACAAAATGTTTTCGCGAAATTGCGTGCCACACTCGCTGGTAACTTCAGTGGCAATACTAATGCCTGATAACCCGTCGAAGCGTTCTTTGTCATGATCGTGCAAGGTAAACGGTACGAGTGCTGCTGTGGTAGGTAATACATCTAAGCCGAATTGTTTAGCAATCTTATAGCCAATGGGCGTTGCGCCTAGCTTTGGCATGGTCAATCCGCCAGATGCGACCACGAGCGATTGCGTTAAATAGGTTTCGCCTGAGGTAAACACCTTAAAGCCTTCTTCGAGCTTTTCAACAGATAACACCTCACTGCGTAGCTGCACTTGTACGCCCGCCCAGTCACATTCGGTCATCAAAATATCAACAATATCTTGTGCGCCATTATCACAAAATAATTGGCCTAAAGTTTTGTGGTGAAAGGGCATGCCATGGCGTTCAACTAGCTCGACAAAGTCGTGTTGGGTATAGCGACTCAATGCCGATTTGGCAAAATGTGGGTTTTGGCTTAAATAATTGTTAGGTGAAGCCCCTTCATTAGTGAAATTACATCGGCCACCACCACTGATCAAAATTTTACGTCCGGGTTTTTTCCCCATATCAACCACGATCACCGACTTGCCGCGATAGCCTGCGGTTGCGGCACACATTAATCCAGCGGCACCAGCTCCGATAATAAGTACATCTGTTTTGATCAAGGGGAATTACTCTTTGCGATAGAACTGGCCGTATTATACGAGGATTTAGGTTGGTAAGCTAATCATTGCCTAATTGCTATTAGCCGCGTTTTAGTGGCATAAAAAAAGGAGCCGAAGCTCCTTTTTATCAACCGTTAAGCTGATTACGCACCCGGTGACGTCATTATGCTATCAGAACCTTTTTTAGCTAGTTCTGCCAAATCTTTATCAATGAAGAACAACGCTTTGCCATCGTTACCAACTAATTCAATCTTATCAATGATGCCTTTGAACAGTTTTTCTTCTTCGTGTTGCTCTGCCACATACCATTGCAGGAAGTTAAATGTAGAATAATCCTGACTGATAAACGCTGCATGTGCTAACGCGTTAATCTTTTCGGTGACCAAACATTCGTGCTTGTAGGTTTCTTCAAATACTTCACTTAGTGAAGCGAAGTTATGCGGTGGCGCATCGATGCTACCTAATATTGGCATGGCACCAGTTTCACTGACGTAAGTGAACAAGCGGTTCATGTGATGCATTTCTTCCAACGCGTGTTTGCGCATAAATTCCGCTGCGCCTTCAAAGCCGTTTTCTTCGCACCATGCGCTCATTTGCAAATATAAATTTGACGAATAAAACTCTAAATTAATTTGGTCATTTAGTTCGCTGACCATTTGTGCTTTAAGCATGCTAACTCCGAAATCTCTGTAATTGAGTGCATTGTGCCCAACTATGGGAGGAAGATCAATGCAACAAAACAAAAAACCCAATAAAAACAAGTATATAGAAAATGATAATTATTGTCGTTTGTGTTTGTTATAAACTTTCGAGTATCACTTCGGCTGAGCTCACTTCAAATTCTTTAGGTTTTTCAACATTTAAGTGAGTAACGATGCCGTTTTCAATAATCATCGCGTAACGTTGAGAGCGATAGCCGCCAAATCCGCCCGTTTCTTTGCCTAAACCAAGCATCTTAGTATAACTACCATCACCATCGGCTAGCATAAGAATGTTTTCTGCATTTTGAGACTTACCCCATTCATACATCACAAAAGCATCGTTCACCGATAGACAAATAATGTCGTCTACGCCCTTGGCTTTTAATTCGTCTGCACTGACAACATAGCCCGGCAAGTGTGCCGCAGAACAGGTAGGCGTGAATGCGCCAGGTACGGCAAAAAGTACAACTTTGCGGTGGGCAAATAAGGTCTCGGTTTGGTGAATGATCATGTTGCCATCTTTGAGTTCTTGTAATTGTCCGTTGGGCATGGTCATTTGTTCTTTAATCATAACTTCTTGCTCTGCTTTCATGTGTCGTTAATGGGATAAAGGGAGTTTGATTGGCTTACATAAAAAGCCTTTATCGTGGGCACTTCGTGCACAATCTTTACAAACGAAACGGGGTTTGTCTACGATATGTGCGATGTCGTGAAGATTTTTCTCAATCTCCTTTTTTTTCCACTTGCACAATGATTTTGCCATTGAAAAGCCTCCTTTATCTCCTTATTTTAGAAGAAAAGAGGCTTGAATGCAGTAGTTAACAAGTGTTTAGTTAGCGAGTATTTAGTTCACGACGAGTTTGAGTGTTGCATGAATGTCTGACACTTGTTCTGCAACGTCTTTGGAAATGTTTTCGGCAAGCTTACGTGAATGGCTGACTTCGTTATTCACGCTGCCCATAGCATGTTCAAAATCAGCAAAATGACTGCGTTGCTGATTAATTTGCGCCAATGTGTCTGCGGCAACATTCGCCGATGTAATGGCGCGTTGCACTACGTTAGCTGCATTGTCTCTTAATACTTCGGCTATTTGACGCTGTTGATCAGAAGCTCGCTCGATGCCGTAAATATTTTGCTCAAGTGTTTGGCTTGCCTGATTAAGTTGTTCCAATCGTTGGCTGACCTGATTCAGTGATTCTTGTGTTTTACCCGCCAGTTGACGTACTTCGTCGGCAACAACGGAAAAGCCTCGACCATGTTCACCAGCACGCGCTGCTTCAATCGCAGCATTTAATGCGAGTAGATTCGTTTGGTCGGCAATTGATGAGATCACATCCACAATTGAACCAACACTTTCAACCGATTGCGTAAGTGTAAGAATAGCCTCGCGACCAGCATTTGCGGCTTGATTGGTTTCTTCACTTGCAATAAGCACTTCTTGAACCTTAGTTTGACTATTATTCATTGCTTGTTCAGTGGATTGAGCGTTATCTACCACCTGTTGCGACAAGGTATTTACATGATCAGTCACTTGGGTCAATGCAACCAGTATCTCTTTCGCTGCTATTAAGTGCTCATGCGTTGTAGACGACGAATCAAGAATGTTTTGCGCTTGATGCTCCATGGTTTGCATGGCATTCGATACTAGGTTGAGCTGCTGCGCTTTTTGCTTATCTTCTTCAGCGAGTTTAGACACCATCTGATTGAAGCTCGTTGAAATCTCACCAAGTTCGGTGTGCGGTGAAATACCAGTAATGTTATCAACGCGCCCTTCATTCACTAACGTTACAAAACTATCTCTGAGTTTACGTAATGGATTAAGTACCACACTACGCGTTAACCAGTAGTTCGCAATCAAAAACACCATCAAAAAGGTTAATAACCCGGTAACAACCCAATACAACTGTGTATTTAGGGCCTTTTGCTCCTGCTGTAAATGGGTTTCACCGTTTAGTATGCTTTGCTCAAGTTCTGCGACTCGGCTTGCTAATAAGGTAAGCCCTTCTTGACGTTGCGATTGTAAATTAAAGGTATTGTCAATTTCACCGCGATAGCGTTTGGCCAACGACTGTAATTCGGCGAGCGCTTCCAAGCTCAAGTCTTCGGGCGCTTCATCGTCTAATAACAGATCGTCATCGCCAAAATCATTGTCGCTTTCGGCGTGTATGGCCAAATCTGGAAATTGGCTGAGTGCGTTGATTTGTGAAGTTAATTCAGCAAGTTGTCTTGGCAATGCCTGACTGTTTTGGCTATCTTGCTGAAACAGTTTCTCACGGGTGTTAATAATATCGTATAGCGCACGTGCAATATGGTTAGTGGTAAGCAAATAGCTGGCGCGTTGTTCATTATTGAGTGATTCTGATTCAAGTGCGTACTTAGCCAAAGCATGATTAAGTGAAATCATGCCTAATTCATTGTTGCGAATAAGCGCAAGTGGGTCACCGCTTAGTTTGCCTAAGGCACGAAACTTAGTGTCAATTTCAGTGCTAAGACTATTGGCTTTTTCAACTATTTCATTTGCCAGTGATTTGTTTTCAATGTGCTGTGCGCTAGTGCTGATTTGGGTTAATTGCTCATCTGCCAAATTTAGCAAACTGGCGTCACCTGATTGTAAGTAATTGGCTATCGTACGATAAAATTGTACGGTGGTCAGTGCTTTAAGTTTTTGATAGCCAGCGAAGCTTTCTCGGCTCTTTGCTAACGAATTACCTACCTGATACATAGTAACCAGAAATATCACGGCAAAAGCACTAATAGCGACTACCGAACCACGAGAAAAACTTGAAACACGCATGCTAAACGACCTATTGTTTTGTACAACTGTTTGCGCCGAAGCGGATTGTCGCTCGATAATATGACGGTTATGTTACTGTTTTATTACAACAATATTTCAATAGGGTGTTTCTCAGATATGATTCTAGAAATCACTCGTTTGATGAAAGATTATTCGGTTATTAATCAATAAGCTGATTGGCGTCTAGCTTTAAGTTTTTGTCGATAAATCGAATGAGTGCTTTGTCGTGTTTGTTGTTCAGTGGCTCCAACTTTCCACCTAGGAACTTGGCGAGCGTTTTTTCCTGCAAGTAAGTATACGCTAGTGTGCCAAGACGTGAACCGGGTGAATGCTGCGCCTTGGAATCAACAAACAATGTCACCGGCTTATTTTGCTCTTGTAGCCTAAGTGCGAAGTCTTGCACGTCGGTAATAAATACCCGTTGATCATGCTGTCCTGCCCATATAACCAATGGATGCTTAATTTGTGGGTAGTTCTTATCTGGAGACCGTGCATGTAACGCCTCAAACGCTGTTTTGTCATCCCAATCTACCACCAGCTGTTTCATAAAATAGTCGTTATGGGTCTTACGTATTTTCTCTTTAAAGCGAAAGTAGTATTTTGCTGAACGTCCCATAGTGGTGGGCGGCGCACCGGCAAAGCCAACCTGAAATAAGTCGGGCGTAAATGTGAGTCCGGCGAGCGTGCTGAAACCGCCAAACGAATGGCCAATAATCGCTAAGCGCGTTTTATCACCAATACTATTGTTTAGCAGAAAATGAACACCGTCGATGATGTCATTTTGGCTAGTGCCATCGCCAAAGTCGTTGTTCGTACCGGTAAGGTAGGCCTTACCAAAACCATCAGATGCACGAAAGTTTGGTTGAAAAACGATATAACCACGATTGGCAAGATGCTGAGCACGACGGTCAAAACCATCAAAAATACGTGACCAAGGCCCACCGTGTACCGACACGACCATAGGTGCTTTTTTCGGGTCAATTCCGCGTGGCAAAGTAAGATAACCTTGCAGTTCAAAGCCGTCACGAGATTGGTATCTTACAGCAAACTTGGGCGCGATAGCGTTATCTGGCATGAGTGGTTCTTTTTGATGCAGCTTGCTGACAATATCATCAAATATCGGCGTGAGTTTTTGTTGTTGCGGTTGGTATAGGTAATAGCGCGTGTGTGCAGAATCGCTGGTGTGTTGTGACACCAACCAGTGATTATCCGTTATGTATTGTTTATCTTGTGGCAAACCAAATTGCAGTCCGTGTTGGCCCAATGCTGTTTGAATCGATTGTAGGTGTGGGTCTAATGTTGTGGTAATTGCATAGGCCTTGTTTTGGTCACCATGATAATTAGTGAGTGCTGGAGCTTTAATATTCTCGCCATCTTGTAACAATGAAACTTGGGTGATGTCTGCAATACTGAGCGGATCTTGATGTAAAACGCGATGGTCACCCGAGACTAAATCAACGTGGTACAACTGAACAAGGTCGCTAAATTGATTAGAGGCCAACAGCATAGTTTGTGTCTTGAGGTGATAATCAAGCACAGTACAATCTTCATTCCACTGACAACGCCAAATTTCTTTAGGCGCTTTTCGTGTTAAATCAAAAAATAAGAGTTCACCCTTATTGTTGGGCGCGATGTTAAGGGTGCTGGCAAGTAAGGGGGAGCCTGTACGATGGTCAACTACAAAATCTGCATAGTCTGTTGTCGTACTATAAATCAATGTAGCTTTGCCTTCGGCATTCATACGTTTTATTTCAAACTGTTCGTTAAGTACGTCCCATGAACGGTAATAAAAGCTATCTTTGTGGAATTCATCAATACCCAGCCAACGTTCACGTTTTTGTGGATCAAGTGTTACAAGCTGTATGGGCGCAGTATCTGGCTGCAAGTGATGAACAGCGAGGCCATCGCTTACTTTCATAAATAATTTCTGGCTGTTGGCTGACCAACTGATACTGGCAACGTCGCGTGACGCAAATAACTTATCGTGTCGCTGTGAGGCAATGTTAAATAGCCAATATTGAGTGAGATTACGCTCTCTCGGGCCGACTCGTGTAGCATACAACACGAGCTTACCATTGGGTGATAATGTGACCTGCGATAGCCTACTGCTACGCAACACTTGTTCACGAGACAACAATGGTGCTTTTTCTAGCGCTTGACTGTGGTTGACCATTGCCTTTAGTGTTTCTGACGTAGTGTTGGCTTGTAAATTGGGGACAAAAACCCAGAGTAATAAGGCGCAAAAAGCCTTACTACTGAATAAATCAGTAATATGTTTCATAAGTCTTCCTTTTAAGCTGGCAACAACGTGTTAGGTTGTTGCCTTTGTTGTAGTCGGCACTTAGGCCGTAACGGGTATCTCAGCAGGCTGAGGTTTCTTACGAAAAACCGTGAATAAGTCGCCAAACATCTGATGGCGCCAACGATTAAGTAGCAGAAATGACGCTAAGCCGGGCAATGAACAAATCGCCACTAACACAAGCCAAAATATCAATGTAGATGTTGGGAGTTTAACCTTACGACCGACAATTAGCGTGATGACAAGCGCGATAACTGTGGCTACCCACGCATATAGAACTGACGTGGCGTTACGGTTACGTTTGTCGAAGTTCTCTAATGTCGTGTAACGATTAGGCAAATGTGGATAAAGGTGGCTACGCGCATAGTCATAAATCACACTCATAAAAATAGGCGATTGCCAATAGAGTTGATCTTCAATGAAAATAGGCAAGGGGCGATACGCCTTAAACGCCATTTCGTCCAACACTTTCGTGGAGCCATCATATTTTGCGTACACTAGGCCAATGCCCGGTTGCTCAAAACCAAAGTAATGGCTTTCTACATATTTGATCAGTATGCCATCAACGAGCAGGTAATACTGGGCATAACGTGGATCAAACAATTCCCGATGATTTTTAACAACAAGGTGTGGCTCGCTATAGCTGTTTGCTTGCTGAATGCTATTCAAGTCAAAGAAGTACAATCCCTTATTCGTTGTCAAAATGGCTAAACTATTCTTAGCATCGAGCTGAACTTCGTTGGTGTAGAACTCGCTCGGATCTATCAATTGATGTTTTACTTCAATGTATTGGCCAACAAAGTCAACAATATAGAGTGTATTACTTGTTTGAATGAAACGGTTGGCTGTTAACATGGGCACTTGTGTAAACTTTTCACTATCGGCTAATTGTGCGAGCGCATTTTCACCCTCGATAAATCGATTCTTGCTGATTACGCCTTTTATTGCCCGGTTGTAAAAGCCGCGCCCGATGAGCACTTGCTCTTTATGAGAAAATTGCCAAAACGTTTTATTGGCTTTGTCGTCAAGGGAATAGGTCTTGTCTTTGTTGAACAATTGCCCATCAACTTGATTAGCATGCGGCTCAATTTTAATTCGGCCACTGTTCGCTAATTCAACTTGTTTGCTGAGCGCGGTAACCTGTTGTTCGGTTAGGTCACTTTGATTGTTACCTAACACATTTTGAATCATCTCACTGGCTGTCCATTGCCAGCTTTGTGATAGATAGCCATTTATTTGTTCTTTTTCTAATTGATCAGGGTGAGTGCCCGCTATGGTCAATGGAATGTGATAAAACACCGCCTGACTAAACAAAATTAGTAGCGCAAGCCCCGGCTGCATGAGTACCGACGCGATGAGTAATTGGCGCTTCTTGGTAAAGTGCGTCGACAAATTCACTTTAAATGAGCCTAACGATAAGTAGTAGGCACAGGCAACGAATACCAGATCAACTAGCAGCGTCACCGACACCGAAGACGGCGTGTGATTTAACATTAAAAACAGCGCACTAGTAGAGAAAAGGGCTCCCCAACTTGGGTTCAGTAGCGTATAAGTACCAACGAGGTAGCCAAACAAAGCAATCGCTGCAATGTGCAGGCTATACCAATAGTGACGGGCTTCAACGAGCTCACGATCAAATATATCGACAGCGATAGTGCCAAGGAGAAAAGGAACACTGCACACGACTATCGTCCATAAAGCGCCAGCACCAGCAAGCGCGTGATAAATACGTGAGGTACTAAGCGGACGATGGACTAAATAGGTCCAGTAACTCTTGCGTTTGTGCAGCCACATTTGCCCTGCACCGAATAACAAACCACCTATCACCGCAATGAGCATTAAGATGGCTTCCTGCGTTTGCGTGCTATTTAACAGGGGTTTTTGACTGATTTGATAACCCAAAATAGCGACGTAGCCAATAAATGCTATCAATGCGTACTTTTGAAAACGCTGTAACTCGTACTTGAAGAGATCAAACATTGGCCAGCTCCTTTTTATACATCGGCAATGGTTCGTTGATATTGCGCTCGCGCCAAGGGGACATAAGTAAAAAAGCAATCAATCCAGGAATGCTGCACAGCAAACCAATCGCTGTCCATAGCCATTTATTGCTGTTGCTCATTGTGCACCGATTCGCTAGCCAATAGATGGTAAATGCAGAAAATAGCGCAGCAAAAATACAGAAGGTCGTTACAATTGTCGGGATGTCGCGTAACCAGAAGTAGCCTTGTTGTTTAGGGAGTTCATCAGGAAAATGAACCGCTGAAATCAGGGTGTTATCTAAAATATTTAGTACAATGGGCGAAATCATCAGGCGTTGATAGTGTATTAGCGCTGGCAGTGTTTGCGAAAATGCTAACGTAGCCAATATTTGCGTATCACCTTCGTGGGGTGCATAAACCAAAGTTGCACCAGCTTTGTCAGCACCAAGTAAATGGTGACTCAAGTACATGAGCACATAGCCGTCGGTTGTTTGCGTTATTGTCGTGTCTAACTGGTAGGTGATGGCGGCAGGGTGTTTGACGACGTGGCTCGGAATTTCTGTGTCAAACGTATCGTTAAAAGACACTTGGTTGAAGAAATACGTTGCTTTGTTTGACTGAATTGCCGTTACATCAAACATGGGCTTGAATACGGTGCGGTAAACTTCATTTTCACCTGTAAGTGTGTGCTTAAGGTCAATACGTTTATGAACAAAGTCGACACGATAAATTGAGCGCTTTGTTTGAATGTAACGCTGGTTAACACCAATGGCGACGTGTTCAAATCTGTCTTGCTCAGTTACTGTTTGGTTTAAATTTATAAAACGCTTTGGTCCTAAGTAGCCGATAATGGCATTCGAGATGTTGTCATAGCCGACAAAGAGCATGTCTTTGTGAGAGAAATACCACGACGCGCTTTCTCCATCAGACAGCATGAAATGGCGTGTAGACTCATGCATAAACATCCCTTGTCTTTGCGGGACACGGTAACTGGCACGAGAAAAGTCTTCAAATTCAGCGAGGGTCACCTGTCGTGCCAAACTCTCTGCGATTGATGAACTACTTGTAGCGAGTACTTGTTGAAACATCTCCGGCAACTCACCGCGAACAAACTGGCGATAACTTCCTGATTCTTCTTTGGCTAGTTCAACTTGATCTGGGTGTGCACCAATAATGTTCAACGGTATATGGTAGTAAAAAGCTTGTAGTGACAACAATGCCACTAACAGTGCTGGTTGCAATACTACGGCACTTAGTATGATCACGCCTTTGTCTTCGCTGTAGGTGCTTAAGTTGACTTTAAACGAGCGATGCGCCAGATAGATCGCAGTAGCCAGAAATGTCATATCAATAATGGCAAAATAACCAACCGGTTCCTGATTAGAAATAATCAAGTAAGTCAGTATCCATAACGAGGCAAATACTAGGCGATTAGGCGTCAACATCGCAAATTGTCCCAGAAAATAGGCGACAGCAGCGATCAAGAACAAGTGCAGAATATAGATATAGTGACGAAATTCAACAATGGCATTGGTCACTAGGTCCATGTAGCAAATTACAATTAAGAATGGCAGTACAAATGCGATAAATAGCACCGTCAGACCAGCACAGCTGATAGCCGCATGAATCTTGTTGGTTGCCAAAGGGCGATGTACCAAGTAAGTCCAACTGTTTTTACGTTTGTGTAAACCGATAGAAATCGCGGCAAAAAATATGCCGCCAAACAGACACGAGAACACCAAGAATGCGTGCTTTTCACTGCGAGGGATCAAGACTGGGTCAAATCTCGAATAGAGTGTCCATAACACAAGCTGGCCAATGAGTATCACGACTGCCGCTAAGCGGTAGCGCTTGAATTCACTGCAAAATAAATCCCACATGACATCGTCTCCCTATGCCGCTTTGTTCGGTGCGCGATGATTTTTCGCTAGTACCGAACTAATAGCGCGATCAAGACTAATAGGCGCTTGAATAGGCTGCGTGATATCAAGTTTTTCTAGCTGGCTTTTCACTGCAGTGGCAGATTGATCGGCAATTATCAGGTGGTACTGGTCTTCAATAAAACGTACAGACAGGATGCCCGATAACTGTGCTAGTTGCTTTCTGTCCCCGTCAAAGTCACATATCCAGTAGCTGATGCGTTCACAAAACTCATCAGGGCTTGCGGTATATTTCACTTGGCCGTTTTCAATGATGATTAGGTTTTCTGCGACACGCTCAATTTCTTCCATTTGATGTGAACAGTAGATGATCGTGGTGTCTAAATCGCTTTCGCTATACATGAGCGCCTCTAGAAACGCCTGTTTGGCAACCACGTCTAGCCCTAGTGTCGGTTCATCCAGAATAAGGACTTCGGGTGCTTGCGCCAATGCCATTGATAAGTTGAGACCAGCACGCTCACCACGCGATAACATAGATATTTTTTGTTGCGGCTGCACGTCAAAGTTACCAAGGACATTTTCATAGATATCCTGACGCCAATTAGGATAGAGGTTACGCTGCATAGTAGTAACTTCTTCTGCGGTCATCCAGGTTGGCAAGGTATGTTCTTCATTGACGTAACCAATTCGTCCACGCAGTTCGGGTGTTAGCTGTTGGCTATTTGTACCTAAGATAAAAGACTCGCCACATGTGGGTGCTTCCAACCCCAGTAATATTCTAAATAAGGTGCTTTTACCTGCACCATTCGCACCGATGATAGCGTGAATACCACCTGCCTTAATCGTTAAACTAAAGTCGTTCAGTGCTGTTTTACTATCGAATCGTTTCGTCAAACCATGGGTGGAAATGATGTCGGTCGTCATGTTGTTATTCCTTTGTTTTGAATTGGGTGAACGCTGTAAGTAAGTGTTCACTCAATTCTTTTGGGCTGTAATCAAGCGTTATCACGTCATTAATGAAGCGGTTAGTTGCTTCGCTTAATCGTTGCTCACGCTCTTCATCACTCAACATTTGAGTGGTTTCGGCAACAAATAACCCTAAGCCTTTTCGTGATTCCAGTAGCCCTTGCGCTGTTAACTCACCGTATGCTTTTGCAACGGTATTTGCATTTATCATCAGCTGTAGTGCTAAACCACGAACACTGGGTAGTTTGCTCCCTTGTTGTAAATTCCCGCTGGCAATTTCCCGTCGGATGCCATCGACAATTTGGCGAAAAATAGGCCGAGCGTCCCCGGTAACTATTTGAATCGCTATTGCAGACGTTTTTGTCATCAATACTTTCACTAGTGTACTATCTGTAGTAGTACACTAAGTTCAGTGTACTACTTTGTCAATAGTACACTGGGTTGTTTTTATGTGTTTATTGATAAGTTGTTGTTATTGAAGTAATTTGATTGTTGTGGGATTTCTGTTAGTTGGCGAGTGTCATATGCCAATTAAGCGATGTCACAAAACTGACGTACTAACAAGAGGGTTTTCTGGTCATAGTTAAGCTCAGTGTATGACTTAACAAATGCGAGAAAACGAAAATGGATATGCAATTAAACTCCAATGAACTAAAACGACTAAGAGAAACGCGTGCTTGGACGCAAAGCCAGTTAGCCGAAATAGCTGATTTAAGTTTGCGCACTGTGCAACGAATTGAAAAAACAGGGCTGGCGTCGCCAGAATCAATGCAAGCGATATGCGCTGCTTTTGGCATCTCCGTGGAGCAACTATTAGTCTCTGAAACCGATGATATAGTTGAGTCAAATTCTCATGAACAAGCCTTTCCGTCTTCAGAAAATTCAATTTACAACAAACGACTGAACGTGTTCTTGGTTCCAGCTATCGTATTTTTAGGTATGGTTGTTGGATTTACGTTTGATGAGAAAAATGTGTCTTGGTTGTGGCAAGATAGTCCGATAGTTGCAGTCATACTTGGCTGTTTTTCACTTGCATTTTGGGGGCTGTACTTCGTTAATAGGCGAAGAAATAAATTAACCCAATAGTTGGAAAAAGAGAGCAGAGGAGTCTCTCTCTTTTTTCGATAGTTAGCTTATGCTTTTAGGGATGCCTTGATTAACGTATACATCAAAGCGATTCTTTTTCATCTTAATGCTGGTTGATGGTTTTTTATCTGCAAGTGGTGGCGCATAAGAAGGCCGCTTTACCACGACACGATACTTAGCTAATGCTAAAGCTGGCGCGAGTAATTCATCAGCGTCTAAATCTTCCCCTACTAGCGATTGAAAAACTCGCATTTCTTTTTTAACTGCCGCTGATTTTTCGCGATGTGGATACATAGGATCGAGATAGATAACGTCGGGTTGCAGGACGTTATCCATACCGTCAATCGATGATGTGTGAAGCAATGACATATTTTGCACGATGTCAGCAACTTCGCTGTTAAGTTTTGCGCGTTCTAAACCATTTTCTAACAATGCGGCAACTACTGGCATTCGTTCGATCATTGATACCTGACAGCCAAGTGACGCTAGTACAAACGCATCGCGTCCTAACCCTGCTGTGGCGTCTAGTACGTGGGGGGTAAAGCCGTGTTTCAAACCAACTGCTTTGGCAATATCTTGTCCTCGACCGCCACCAAACTTGCGACGATGTGCAACCGCGCCTTCAACGAAATCGACGCAGATACCGCCTAGTTTAGGTTCATCAAGCTTATGTAATGATAAGGCCTGCGTGTCAACCACTAGCGCAAAGGTTAAATCGTCGCGTTTTTCAGAGGCAGCGATGTCTCCGATATATTGAAACTGCCATTGCTGGGCAATTTTTTTCGCCAATTCGGCATCGTCGGAATGTGCGTAAGCGACGGCAATTTCGGTTAAGTTCATCTATTGTGCCTGCACGTGGTTATCGCCTGTGGCAAAAGCGACTAATCGACTCAGCTGGTTAAGCGATAAGTCACATTCTTGTTGCCATTGATTAAACGACGATTGAATTGCATTCAGGCTGGCTTTGGTTTGAATGCCGCCCGAGATAATGTCGTAAGAACGAAAATAGGCTTCAACGTCACGACTCAATAAAAACGTATCTTTACCCAGCGCTCGCAATGCATATGGGCCAGTGTTGCCGCCCAATCGGGCTCCATGCTTTTTCAAGTACGCCCATAAGCCAATAATGTCTTCATCCGGCCAATTTGCAATAAATTGGGCAAATGAATGGCCATTTTGTTGTTCGTTAAAAATCATTTGAGCATTGGCTTTAATGGTTTTAACTTTGTTAAAGTTGCGAATAATGCTGGCGTCGCTGGCTTTGGTCTCCCAAAGTTCGTCAGGCATCATCAGCATTTTTTCAATATCAAACTCAAAGAACACCCGTTCAAAATCAGGCCATTTTTGTTCGACAACACGCCAAACAAAGCCCGATTGAAACACTTTCTTGGTAAAAGCTGCCAATATGCGGTCATCACTTAGCTTGGCAACCAGTGCACTTTGATTGCCTTCGCCAAGGAGGACATCGAGTGCCGAATGCCCACCTTTACGATCAGCCGCCCGTTGATACAGGTTGTCGAATGATTCCAATGCCATTAGCCAGTGATCCCACTGTGCTTTAATAGTGCATCAATACTGGGTTCGCGGCCCCTGAATGCTTTAAATAGTTCGCTTGGCTCCTGTGAACCCCCTTTTTCCAGAATGTTTTCAAGAAAATCACGGCCAACTTTCGGGTTAAATATGCCTTCTTCTTCAAATCGTGAAAAAGCGTCTGCTGATAACACTTCCGCCCACTTATAGCTGTAGTAACCGGCCGCATAGCCGCCACCAAAGATGTGGGAAAAACTGTGTTGAAAACGATTAAATTCAGGCACTGGCACCACGGCATATTCTTGGCGTACTTGATTAAGCGTCGCCTGAATCTGGTCGCCTTTCTCTGGTGAATATTCAGCGTGAATTTTAAAATCAAACAAGCTGAATTCTAGCTGTCTGAGCATTTGCATAGCCGATTGGAAGTTTTTGGCTGCTAGCATCTTATCGAGTAAATCTTGTGGTAATGGCTCACCCGTTTCATAGTGACCTGAAATAAACGCTAATGCTTCTGGTTGCCAACACCAGTTTTCTAGGAATTGGCTAGGTAATTCAACGGCATCCCAAGGCACACCATCGATGCCTGAAACACCACTTTCGTTAATTTGCGTGAGCATGTGATGAATACCATGACCAAATTCATGGAATAGGGTGACGACTTCATCATGCGTAAACAGCGCAGGTTTGTTGCCAACAGGCCCATTGAAGTTACACGTTAGGTAAGCCACAGGTAGTTGAATGTCACCATTAAGCATTTGTCTGCGGCTTTTGCAGTCATCCATCCAAGCACCCCCACGCTTTTTAGCGCGAGCGTATAAATCTAAGTAAAAACTACCGCGTTGCTGGTTGTTGGTGTCAAATACATCGAAAAACTTAACGTCTTTGTGCCAAGTGTCCACGTTTTGGCGTTGTGTAATGGTTAGGCCAAACAAACGATGCACTACTTCGAATAAGCCTTTTACCACAGTTTCTTCTGGGAAATATGGACGCAGCTCTTCATCAGAAATTGCATACTGACTTTGTTTTAACTTTTCGCTATAGAACGCTAAATCCCACGCTTCCAGCGAAGTTACGTCGTGTTCCGTTTGTGCAAATTTTACTACTTCGTCAAAATCTCTTTGCCCTTGCGCTTTTGATTTAACCGCTAAGCCTTCTAAAAAGCCCATCACTTCTTCAATTGAATTGGCCATTTTAGTTGCCAAAGATTTCAAGGCAAAATTGTCAAACCCAAGCAATTGTGCGACTTCATGTTTCAATGACAATAGCTCTGCCATGATCGGGCTGTTATCAAATTCACCAGCATTAGGGCCTAGCTCAGAGGCGCGACTTACATAGGCGCGATACATTTTTTCGCGTAGCTCGCGGTTCTCGCAGTAGGTCATTACCGGTAAGTAGCTTGGAATATCTAACGTAAACAGCCAGCCTGATTTTTCTTGCGACTCAGCTAAGGCTTTAGCGGCTTCTTTCGCACTGTCAGGCAAACCGGAAAGTTCGCTTTCATCGGTAATGTGTACTGAAAATGCATGCGTAGCGTCCAACACATTATTACCAAACGCAGAACTTAATTCAGATAAGCGGGTAACGATTTCGCCATAGCGTTTTTTGTCTTCATCGTTCAATGCAATACCCGACAATTTAAAATCGCGTAGCGCATTAGTGATTACCCTCTGCTGTGCTGTGTTGAGTGTCCTGAAATGCTCACTGTCGGCAATCGCCTGATAGGCTTCAAATAATGGTTGGTGTTGACCAACAAATGTGCCGTACTCAGATAACAAAGGTAAACAAGACTCATATGCTTCGCGAAGTTCATCAGAACTGATCACTGAATTCATGTGAGAAACTGGTGACCATACTTTACTTAACACATCATCCACTTCATCAATTGGCGCGACCAGTGACTGCCAAGTGTATGGAGCACCACTAGCTAGCGCGGTTTCAATTGCTTGCTTACAGTCAGCGATTGCTTTTTCAACCGCTGGTTTTACGTGTTCAGGCTTAATTTGCGAAAACGCCGGTAAATCAGATTGTGTCAGTAAAGGATTTGTCATCTTGCATCGTTTCATTGATTTCGAATAGTTTAGATGTAATGCCATTGAATGATTTATTCAAGGAGCACGGTCAGTTATTTTTTGTCAGGTACTATTACGCTATGCTTGAAAGCAAATGTAAGAAGTCCCATATTGTTAGCAGTTTGAATAAAAGTTTGGAATACACATGACGCAACATTTTGATTTTCTCGCCATTGGTGCGGGTAGTGGTGGTATCGCATCGGCGAACCGTGCAGCGAGACATGGCAAGAAGGCCGCAGTGATTGAAGCTAAGCAAATCGGTGGAACGTGCGTCAACGTTGGTTGTGTGCCAAAGAAAGCGATGTGGTATGCCGGACAAATTGCTGATTCATTACATTATGCCGCCGATTACGGCTTTAATGCGCCACTTCAGTCGTTCGACTGGGCAACGTTAGTCAAGAATCGCGAAGCATATATCGAGCGGATTCATGCCGCGTATCAGCGAGGATTTGCCAGTAATGATGTGACTGTAATTGATGGCTTTGCGAAATTTGTTAACAAGAATACTGTTGAAGTAAATGGCGAACAGATCACTGCTGATCACATCGTTATAGCCACAGGTGGCAGACCTACCATTCCAAACATTGAAGGTGCTGAATATGGCATTGATTCAGATGGCTTCTTTGCGCTCACTGAACAACCTAAGCGTGTAGCTGTTGTTGGTGCAGGTTATATCGCTGTGGAGTTAGCGGGCGTCATGCATGCGTTAGGCAGTGACACACATCTACTGGTGCGAAAAGCTAAACCATTGCGTAACTTTGATGACATGCTAAGCGATACCTTAGTTGAGCAAATGGCAAAACATGGCCCGAAATTACATACGCATAGTATTCCTCAACGCATTGAAAAAACTGATGACGGTTTGATTATTCATTTGGAAAACGGTCAGTCGGTAGGGCCTGTTGATTGCTTGATTTGGGCGATTGGTCGCGAACCTGCCACCGACAATATCAATCTTGAAGCGGCTGGCGTCGAGACGGATAAACACGGCTATATTCCAACGGATAAATATCAGAACACCAATGTAGATGGCATTTATGCGGTTGGCGACAATACGGGGAGAGTACAACTGACCCCGGTAGCTGTTGCAGCAGGACGCAGACTTTGCGAACGATTATTTAACAATAAACCATATGAGCATCTTGACTACAGCAATGTGGCAACGGTGGTATTTAGCCATCCTGTTATTGGGACTGTCGGTTTAACCGAAAAAGAAGCCATCAAAGAATATGGTGAAGAACAAGTTAAAGTATATAACTCACAATTTACTGCGCTGTATCAAGCGATTACCGAAGATTATCGCGATCCAACACGTATGAAGCTAATTTGTGTGGGTAAAGAAGAAAAAATCGTTGGCATTCATTCAATCGGCTTTGGTAGTGATGAACTATTACAAGGTTTTGCGGTTGCGATGAAGATGGGCGCAACCAAAGCTGACTTTGATAATACGGTGGCTATCCACCCAACGTCGGCGGAAGAGTTTGTGACGATGTAGCTCAAGTGGTGACGTTTCCTTCCAATGCTTTAGAGATTGGACAGCTCTTTTTTTATACAATACAATTTAGCTAAGTTTAGCTAAATTTTGGAGTGACATATGCAAGTCAATATGCATGAAGCCAAATCTCAATTGTCCAAGTTAGGCGAGGCTGCGTGGAATGGTGAGTCAGTAGTTATTGCTAGATCAGGTAAGCCCTATTTAGATTTAATACCTCACAGGGCCGTTAACAAAGCGCGAAAGCCTGGACGATTGAAAGGGAAAATCCAACTTAAAGAAGGGTTTAATGATGAATCAAAAGAATTGAATGATTTATTTGAGGCTGATCTGTGAAACGTGTTTTGTTGGATACGCATGCATTGTTGTGGTGGTTGGAAGACAACCCCAAGCTTGGACCGACAGCAAGAAGTGTTATTGCTGATGCGAAAAACGAAATATATGTTAGTGCTGTAACAACATGGGAAATATCTATTAAGCGTTCTATTGGAAAGCTCATTGCACCTGAAGATATGGAAAGTATAGTTGAAGAAGAAGGTTTTACGTCTTTGCCGATTAGCCTGTTCCATGGCGATCAGGCGGGTCAGTTGCCAGACTATCATAAGGACCCATTTGATCGTATGTTGATAGCCCAAGCGCAAGCGGAAGGGTTAGTTATTATCACATGTGATGAGAAGTATCCGCCATATAAGGTTAGATTGATGAACGCTGAAGAATAGCGTTGGTAAATCGAATGTGGCGGTTGCTTCTAACAGCCGTCTATTACGGTAAGTAGTGAAGCGATTCTACCCGTTCATTTAGTTAAATTGATAGTAATCAAAGGTTAATCCAATTATATGTGACTATACTTAGCGTGAACTTAACACTTTGGTGAATTTCAGGCTAAGTATTGATGACATCTTCATTTTCTTCTCTTAACTGGCGCTCTGGTGCATTGTTATTTTGTGGGTGTATGCAGGTAGCTGGCACATGTGTGGCTGCACCATCCAACGACGATCTATTTAACCTGTCGTTGGAAGCGCTCAGTAATATTAAAGTCACCAGTTCATCGGTGGTAGAAAAAACATTGTCACGAGCGCCCAATATTGTCAGCGTTGTTACCGCTGAGCAGATTGAAATGATGGGGGCGAATACACTGTCAGATATACTGATGTATTTGCCGGGTGTACAAATACTGCATCGCCGTAATGGTCGCGATATGTTGTGGATACGCGGCATACCGAGTGGCAGAAATACCAAAACATTATTACTTATAGATGGTGTGCCACAAAACGAAGCCGTATTTGGCGGCTGGTCGCCAGATGAAGCCGTTCGTGTAGACAACATTGCACGGATTGAGCTTATCCGAGGCCCTGGTTCTGCACTTTATGGTGGTAATGCCTATGCTGGCGTGGTCGCCGTAGTCACCAAAGATGCGACTGCGACTAGTCATGTTAGTGCCCATTTAGGCAAGTTTCAAACCTCAGGAGCGTCGTTTGCGTACAGTGTACAACGTGACGATATAAACTATCGATTCTCGGGGCGCGCTTATGATACGCAGGGCTACGCTCAAGATTATGACCGTTCGGGAGTCGTCTCTGATCATCACAACGATGTTGACGCGTTAAGTGGCCAAATAAAAATAGGCGCTGGCAGTTGGTTGGTGGATTATCGTTACGACAACTACATGACCGAATATCCCATGTATGCAAGCGGCGACTATAAGTCACAGCGATACAAATCTCACAATATCTCATTACAGCTTAATCATGAGTTTTCCAACTTTCTATTGAAGAATATTGTTTACTACAGCACGACAGATCGCGTATTTGATCGTGATGCCGTTCGAGGAGAACCAGCAGAGCTGTTTTTTGCGTCTGATTCGCAGTTAGATTCAAGTCGAATGGGGCTAAAATCTTACGCCACTATTAATCATTCTGATACGTTGCAAACCAGTTTAGGCTTGTTCTTTGATAAATGGCAGGTGTCTGAATACCACGAGACGATTTTTGTCGAAAACTTTTTACCGACTGAGCGATTGTTATCGGGTTTACGCGATGGTGAAAATGACGTACCGAGTGCCGAAAACTATGCGGTGTTGTGGCAGCAAGATATTGCACTCATGGATCGACAACTAGAAATGATTGTTGGCGCGAGATATGACCACCACGCTATTTTTGGTGACAAAGTTTCCTCGCGATTAGGAATGACCTGGCAGTCGAGCGAAGATTGGTCGGCGAAATTGCTTTGGGGTTCGGCATACAGACCACCAACTTTTTTGCAACAATATGAGATCCGTAGTGATAACAATGTGCCGGGTAACCCAAATATTAAACCGGAAACGATCAAAACGACAGAGTTTGAATTGTCGTATTATGTGTCAGCGGCACATACTATAAGCGCAAGATTATTTAATAGTGATTTACGTGATTTTATTCAGTCTATTGACGGTGGTCAGTATCAAAATACCGATGATAGGCAGAGTATTTTTGGCACGGAAATAGAGTGGCGTCAGGTGATGACCTTTAGTGATGGCTTCTTTGATAACGCGTCCTTGGATATGAATTATACGCATTTGAATACAGATGAAGCGAGTGTGGCACGAGACATTGTTAACGCGACCTTATCGCTGGAGAACGATCATTATGCTGTGTTCTTAGCACTAAATGCTGTGGGACGGCGCAATGAAAGTGATACCTATCATAATCGTGTGCGAAACGAAGCATTAGTTGATGCAGACAATAAGCGTTCAGTCATTGAAGGCAGCGTAAATGTAAAGATTAAACAATTCTTAGCACCTAACTTATCGTTGGGATTAAAAGTGAGTAACTTCGGCAATGCGCGGCGTTTTAATCCGACGTATGCACCAGACGGTTATTACGATGTGAAGGGGCGGCCGCTTTATTACGAGGCCAAGTTACAATACACATTCTAACTGAAAAGTAGTGCCAATATCTGAAAGCCAATTTACTTAGAGCTGTTGATAGACCACTTCAGAAGTTATGTTAGTACGAATGTTCACTTCACCTGATTCTATCACTTCATACTTTTGTTGGTGCAATCGGTGAAATAAGGCATCGGGCTGTGTCTTACCGGTAGTTTCTAAGCCAATCCAAGCGTTACGGCCGCTTCTTTTCGCCATGTACAAGCTATCGTCGGCAAGATCGACCGTTTGTGACCAAGAGATTAATTCAGGATGAGATGGCAGAAAAGGATAGCAACAATAGCCAATAGAGCAGGTACGATTAATCGTTTGATCGCTATTTAAGACAAACTCATAACTGGCAATGGCAGCCCTGATACGTTCCGCAAATGTGGCAGCATCGGAGCGCGGTAAATTTCTGGTAACTACTAAAAACTCTTCGCCGTAAAGTCTGATTGAAGGATGGGGAATTGTAATACTGATTTACGTCAGATATTTAGTCATTAATTGATAACAAATACTTTGTTCAATCGGTTTGGCTAAGTGAGCATTGAATCCTGAGGCCATATAGTGTTCAACTTGTTCTTTAAGTACGTTTGCCGTGGTGGCGATGATAACCACCTCTTGTGCTTCTTTTCGGATCACTTGGCATGCTGACACGCCATCCATTTCTGGCATATGAATATCCATAAAAATAATGTCTGGTTGCAGTTGCTGCTGCAACGTTACCGCATCATTGCCGTTCGCCGCCATAACCACTTCTATGTTGGTTAATTCCAACATTTTTTTGATAATGATTTGATTAACACGATTATCTTCAGCGACTAACGCAAGTTTTCCCTTAAAATCAGGTATTACGACTTCTTGTTCTGGTGGTAAGTAACTGTCAAAAGTACCTAGGGTTAAGTTAGATTGTTTTAAGGGCAGACTCACAACAAATGTGGTGCCTTTGCCGACTTCACTTTCTACGCTGATGCTTCCATGCATTAAATTGACTAAATTTCGCGAAATCGCCATGCCCAACCCTGTACCACCGTATTCACGCGTTGTAGAGTTATCCGCTTGATCAAATTTTTCATACAGCCGTTCAAGCCCTTGCGGCGTCATGCCAATACCTGTGTCTGCGATAGAAAATTGGACTTTCTCTGCTGATTCAATATAGCGGATACTTAACGTTACTACTCCTTTTGACGTGAACTTGATAGCGTTAGACAACATATTGACCAGTACTTGTTTAATTCTTAGCTGATCGCCAATCCAATAACTGTTGAGATTGGGGGGGCAATAAATGGTAAAGCCCAATCCTTTTTCGTGTGCGAGTCTGGTATAGTCACCTTTGAGCTCTTTTAGAATGTCGTTGAGATTGAAGTCGCGATTTTCAATTTGTAACTTTCCCGCTTCAATTTTAGAAAAATCAAGAATATCGTTAGTAATCGCTAACAAGCGCTTGGTTGATGAGATGGCGTTTAATGTCAGTTCTTTACCACTCTCACTCAAGCGTTCATTGTTAATTAACTGCAACGCGCCATATATGCCGTTCATTGGGGTGCGAATTTCATGACTCATATTCGCAACAAAGGCACTCTTTGCGGAACTTGCCTCCTCGGCAAATTGCTTGGCTTCAACAAGCTGTTTATTTTGTTTAGCAATAACCTTTAAGTTATCACTTAGTTCATCATTGGCTGACTGCAACTCGCGTGTTTTGGACAGTACTTTTTTACGCAGTTGATAATTAAAGCCAACCGTAAGAAATAGAATAGCGACAAGTGTGCCAATACCAATTTGTAAATTACGATCGCTAATGAAGGGCTTTTTGGTTAAATATTCATCAAGTAACATCCCATCCAAATTGCTCGTAACATTTGTCATCTTGAGCTCTCGATAGATATTCGCTATACGCAGAAACCTTTCTTTATACACGTTGCCTAAGGGTACTATTTCTGAATGTACCAATGAACGCGTTTTTTGTGCTTCAAATAACAATAATTCTCGAGATTTTTTGGTGTGATATTTAGTAATAATCAACTCTGTGATTTCTTTTGGGTGTTCTAGCGCGTATTGCCAACCTTTAATGCTCGCTTGTGAAAAAGCTAACGCACGTTCTGGATGTTTTTCAACGTATTCTTGGCTAGAAAAAATCATATCGCCATATAAATCAATGCCATAGTTACGTGGATCGATGATGGTCAATGGAATGTCTTTTTGTTCATATTGGGCGGGTTGGTCAGTAATGTAGGCAGACATCGCATCGACGCCATCTTCGATTAGTGCCATATCATTAAAAGTCAATGGCACGTACTTATACATGTCTCGCTTGATGTTTAAGCTGGAAAACATCGCGGTAATAGGCGCACTGTCAGTGGTATCCTGAAATGACACCTTCTTGCCAATGAGATCGTAAGGCGTACGAATATTCTTTTCTGCAAGTGCAATGAGCACCAAAGGACTATGCTGAAAAATGGCGCTAAGCACGACCACCTGACGGCCATTCATTCGGTGAAGTACAATGCTGGAATCGGTAACACCGAAGGTTGCACGCTTCTCTAATACATCATTTACTGGTGAGGTTGCCATATCCCGCTCAAGAATTGTGACATCAAACCCAGCCTCTTCATAGAAGCCTTGTTCTTTAGCTGCGTAAAAGCCTGCAAACTGAAATTGATGTAGCCATTTTAGCTGCAAAACCACCTTTTCTTGTGCTTTTATCGGAAAGGTTAACGCAATTAAAGCCAAGGTTAGTATGATATGTATTACTTTGCGTTGAACGCTCATTGGTAATATCAAATTCCTTGATTTTTAATTTGTTAGTATAATGTAAGGCCTTGGTTATGCAATTTGAGCGCGCCACAAACTAACGTTTACATTCGATCTTTCGGGCAAATTAATACGATGATTGAGGGGCGATACTGTGAGCTATCAATAGTCTATGAACCATGCATTTGAATGAAAAATTGGATGCCATGATCACTCACTCTATCAGGTAAATATTTTTTCTCTCTTAAAGTATGACCGCTTTGAAAACCGTCTACACTTAGTATATTTGTTACTACGGAATACTAAGTGCAAGGATGTTCCTCATGTCGGTATTATTTTCTCGCCAACCAATTTTTAACAGTAATCAAAGTGTTTATGGCTACCAATTAAGTTTTGAACAGCCGCTCAAAAGCGTATTAACAGAGCAAGTACGGCTGAATGAAGGAGAATTGCTCCACTTTGATTCGCTCGTCGCTAAACACAAAGCGTTTATCGTATTTGATCATCCATTGGTAGAAGCACATTGGCCAAGAAAATTTGATCCCGAGAAACTCGTGGTTGAGATTTGCGCGCAAGAAAATCCGTCAGCCGAGCTGTTACAAGAAATCCATACGATGCACGAGCTTGGTTACAACGTTTGCTTATCTGAACTAGCGAACCTTTCAGCCTGGGAGCTGGTTTATCCGTGCATTGCCTACATAAAAGTGAATGCGACCGCCATCGATTATGATGTGTTATTGCCGCTCGTTGATTGCATTGGCTGTTATCCGCATATCCAAATCATCGCAAATAATCTTGATGAACGCGAACAGTTCGCCGACGCACAGCGTATGGGGTTTAGTTTATTTGAAGGCCATTACTATGCAACGCCGGAAGTTGGAGGCAAGCGTGAAGTAGCACCAGCAGAGTCAACGTTGGCGGAGCTGCTGTATCAAACCTCACAAGATGGCGTTGATTTGAAAAAAGTAATGGAAACCGTTAGTCGTGACGTGTACTTAACTTATAAGTTGTTAAGCTATGCCAACACCGTGTTTTTTAAACGACGTGAAGAAGTATCTACGATTAAACAGGCAGTTGTTACACTTGGGCTTTCTGAGTTTCAACGCTTTATTTCCGTGTTGCTAAGCGCAACGCTCTGTAAAGGGCGATCTAACGAGTTGGTACGTGTTTCGTTGTACCGTGGAAAATTTTGTGAGTTACTGTGTGAATCCATACCGGGTCAGCAATCTCATGCCTCAGAAGCATTCTTGGCGGGGTTACTTTCGTTGATCGAAGCGCTGTTTAACGAGAGCAAAGAATCAGCTATTGAAAAATTGTCGCTATCGAGCATGTTGGAGAAAGCTATTATTAAACAACGTGGTCCGTTGGCAAGCTATATTGAATTGGCGAAAGCTTGTGAGTTAGGAGATTGGTCGAACGTATTCCTTATTTCAGAGAAGAAAAAATATACGGCGGATTTAAATACGCTAAATAGTGAGGCTATTATTTGGGCTGATAGCCAAATGCGATTCTTAAATCTTGCAAAGTAGTCGTTTGGTATTACAACTAGCTCACAAAGGTCACATTCGCTAGAATGTTGTCACATGTTTGCGTGACGTTTTGGTGTGTTTTTTCGTGTTACCTTTGGTTTACCACCCTAATTATTCCTGTCCATTTCCTGATGACCATAGATTTGTGATGTCTAAATTCATCCGTCTATATCAATATTTACGCGAAAAGGGACTAGCAAAAGGCAATGTTTATCGCCCAAAAACAGCGTCTCTTGCAGATTTGAGTCTTACGCATTGTCAGCAGTACTTATCCGATATGTTTAGCGATAATTTAGAGTCTAAAACGTGGCGCCGAGTCGGTTTACCGTGGAGCCAAGGATTAATCGACCGTACACAAATGGCACCTAATGGTACATTGCTCACTGCGCGTATTGCTCTTCATAAGGGATTGGCTTGCCATTTGGCTGGCGGTACACATCATGCGCACTATGATTTTGGCTCGGGTTTTTGCATGGTCAATGATCTTGCCTATACGGCTAAAACCCTTGTCGATGAAGGAACGGTCAACAAAATTTTAATATTTGATCTCGATGTGCACCAAGGGGATGGAACGGCAAGTATTCTAGCGAATGATGACCGCATATTTACCTGCTCGATACATTGCGAAAAGAACTTTCCATTTAGAAAGTTCAATAGTGATCTTGATATTGGCCTTGAGGTGGGACTGCAGGATGATGCATATATCTCAGTAGTGCTCGACACACTCTCGCAACTCGTTGATGAAGTAAAGCCTGACTTGGTGTTATACGACGCTGGCGTCGACGTATGGCAAGAGGATGTGCTTGGACGGTTAGATATTAGTTGGCAAGGTATTAAACGTCGCGACACGGAGGTAATCGAATACTGTTTAAAACGCAACATTCCTGTCGCTACAGTAATTGGCGGCGGCTACGATAAAGACCATCAAAGGCTTGCAGAGCGCCATGCAATTGTGATCGAATCTGCCTTCGGGTTATATCCTAAATATTGCTAAGTTGAAGTTTGTCATATTGTAAATTGCCAATATGACAAACCTTTCTATTATCTCTCAAGCCTGTGGTTTTGCGACAAGCGTGCTAAGCAAATAACTGTCTACAATTCTGAGTACAATTCAATTTCATCGATTTCGATGTATTGATCACCATAGTTTGATTCAATAAGTAATCTGAAATGAGTAAGCGTTTGCTTATCGGTAAGTTGTGCCCGTTGGTCTTGGCTGCGAGGAAATACGTATGATTCAACATCATAGTAATCATACCCGTCGTCAGACATTTGCACCGTCACTTTTTTGATACCGCGTCCTAAATCCATTGATTGTTTGTTCAGCATTACGCGAAAGCCCGTCACAGTGACTGGCTGATCATAAGAAACTTCAATCCAGTACTGGGTATCGTTGTTAGGTGTTGTATCTTTTCTGACAAGCCAAAAACCTCGACCAATAGGTGAACCCAAGCCTTCAGCGATTTGCTCGTTATAAATGTATCCGTCAAATGCTGCCTGTGGTACGTCACTTCGGTAATAATCGCTGGCATCATAACTAGCGTCGGTTAGGCCATTAGTGTAGTTCAAAGCAATGTTGCCGTATTTGCCCAACCTTGATAAGCCATCACTTGGCGCATTGATGTCGCCACCATTACCTTGAATTAACGCCAGATATTCAATAGGGCAAGCGCCTTCTGATGTAGCGGTATAGCCTATGCGAATCGGTTCTTGCACGAGGCGTGCGGTGTTAAGTAGATCAAACCAGCGGTCTGAATAGCTTTGACCAGACTCGAAATAAAGTGGCCATTCAGCATGATTTTCTATATCACAGCTAATCGGTGATTCTTCATTGGTGACGATGCCAACTTTAATCGTATCTGTTTTACCAACAAATATATTGGTAATTCTTCCTGAATATTCTTCAACTGAACTTGCAAAGCTCGCCGCAGATAGCGTGACGGCTGAGGCCAAAAGTGCATAGTGTAATTTCATAGGGCAGTCCATTTTTTGACGTTATTGTTAACAGCAATAGAGCAGCAATTTTTACGCCAATGCGTTGAAGCTTAGCTGAATTATTTGTCGCAGATATTCATTGGGAAATATCATAATGTTATGTAAATAAAGGAAATTATAAATCATTATCAAAACATCAGCTTTTCCTTATCTAAATAAATATCGCAGACGTTTATGTTGTATCCATGGAAATCAAAACGTAACTAGCAGTGAATGTTTAACTGTTTCGAAGATTATGTATTTTTTAACGTAAGGTGAGTTATGCGTGGCATGAAATTTAAAGTAAAACTTGGGGCAATCGCGATGTCGAGCTTAGTGCTCATTAGTGGTTGTCAATCGGATCAGGGCAGTCAGGCACCTGAACCAATACCTGTGACTTCAGAGAATGTAATTTCGATAGGTGACCGCTTCTACCATATAGCCAAACCGACTGCGTCATTTAATCCAAACAGAGTATACAAATTACTAATGGCATTTCACCCCTCTGGCGGTTCTGCAGGAGGGATGCAATCATTAACACAGTTTGAAACACGCTCAGACGACTATATTGTCGTTTATCCACAATCAAAGGTGGAAGAGTGGGAGGAAGGTTGTATGTGCAATAAGCCTTATCGTTTAGGAGTAGACGATTTGTCATACGTAGATAATGTAATTGCTGATGTAAAAACACGTTTTCATATTGATAGTAATGAAATTTACGCCGTTGGGTACTCGCAAGGTGGGTTGTTTACCCAGAACTTATTGTGTAATCGTAGTCATGTGTTCAATGGTATCGTTTCGGTTGGCGCGCCTATGTCAATTCAATTGTCGGAAACTTGCTCCATAGGAACACCGACAGATTACATGATGGTACATGGCACAGCAGACAACGTGCTTCCCTATTATGGACGGAACCAATCGACATTTACACTTATCGCAAGTGAAAAGGCCATTGAAGTAATTGCGAGACTCAACCAGATTACTGTCGAAAAACAAATTACTGATCCGAATGACAGAGTGCAGGTGCATGAGTATCGAGGTGAAGAGACTGTTAATAAGCTAATTGCCGTTAAAAAAGGTGGTCATAGTTGGCGTTTTACTGGCTATGAGACCAGCGATGAGGTATTACAGTTCTTTGAGCAAGTGAGCAATACTAATTTACCAGACAACAGTCACATATATAACGTAAATGATCGAAAGTATCATGTTCGTTCAATGGGCGACAATACAGAAAAGCCTGCGATAATCTTGCTATCCGGTCCTAATTACAACTTCCATAGTGATAGTGCGTGGTATTCGTTGTTACAACCTGTGCTTGCCGAGCAATATCGTGTGCATGTTATTGATAGACTCGGTAACGGCTATAGTGAATTTAGTGAATTAGCTTCTTATCAGGCACTGGGAGACGATTTACCCGAAATTCTGAAAGCTATCGAGGCACAGAGTGTTCTATTGGTAGGTTTTTCATCGAGTAATATTGCGACCAAATTGTTCATCGACAACCACAAAGCAAATTCAGCGATTGATTTAGCGGGCGTAGTCTGGATTGATCCGGATACATTGACCGATGATAGTATCGCGTTTTACCAGGACTATCCGGTATCTTGGTATCGTGAAAAGTTGCCACAACTTATACCTTATCTTGAATCAGGTGCATGGACCGAACGGACAGCAGCAAAAGTTGCACTCGAAAGAGAAGAAATTGCGTCGCTTATTCCACAGCAATGGCAAGAAAAAATGGATTGGACATATTTCGACGATATTAGCCAACGCCGTTTATCGATTGCACACCAGCAAACGAGAGCGATAGAAATCGCGCATTATCATGATGATTTGGAATTATCGCGCCAATTCACATTTACAAACGCAGTGCCGATTTCAATCATCGACTCTGACTTTGAACTAAAAGACATTGCCAATGCTAATGAAGAAGATAAACCACGATTGATAAAATGGATGAACGATAGCAGCGCATGGAGCGAATCCGTCAGTGCACTGACCGGTGGTGTTTATCATGCACTAGAAAATGCGGATCACATGGTGATGTTTGAACACCCTCAAGCGATTGTTGACGTGATTGAGCAAACACTAGCGTTGTCACAATAACCTTATAGTTGGTGACGTTGTAGCTAAAGCATTATAAGATTTGAGACGCTTTGTGTTGTTATGAATTTAGGGTATTCATTGATAACAGCACAAAACGTCTTTTTTTGTTCAAACATTCATACCCGCAAGTTTCACATAAGATTCACATAAGAATTTAATACGCATTTATACTTAATTTTAGTGTCGCTGAGTAGTTACAACTGGTCAAACACTTGGAAATCACTTGGTATTATTGACTTATAAAATTTAGTTATTTACCTGAGTCATATTCCTTTAAAAATAATTTAATAATTAGGTGGTAAAAACATACGGTTCTGGTAATCTCTTATGCCCTGAACGTGAAGTTGAACATAAATTGTTCACCACGGTGGAATTGAGCAAAATAAATATCCACATTAATAAAAATAAAAATAAATGTGATAAAAAGGATTTTCTTCTTACCTTTTTTCATTTTAAAACAGTGACTTAAATAATGCGGCTTCATAATAAATTTAATTTATTGTGAGGTGTTTTCGTGCTTGTCAACAAAGTTATCCACAGAAGTTTTCTATATTTAATAACTTATCGTTTGAATCGCTAGAGACTACAAACGCTTTATGGCATGCTTAGCGACATTTTAAGCTGACGGCAAATTTCTATGACTGACCAAACGTTCTCGCCACTCATACTTGTTGATGGTTCTTCTTATTTATTTAGGGCATATCATGTGCCTTATTTGCAGGCATTGTCTACTGCTGATGGTCAACCAACTGGTGCAATTACCGGCGTGTTAAATATGATCAAAAGCCTCAGTAAAGCGTACCCTAACGGTAATATCGTGGTGGTATTTGACGCTAAAGGCAAAACATTTAGGAATGATTTATATCCTGAATACAAAGCAAATCGCCCTCCTATGCCCGATGACCTTCGCACGCAAATTGCGCCGTTACATGAAATGATTGACGCAATGGGGCTTCCTTTACTCGTAATTGAAGGCGTAGAAGCTGACGATGTCATCGGTACTTTGGCGAAGCAAGCCAGTGACGCTGGTATAGAAACAGTGATTTCAACTGGCGACAAAGATATGGCACAGCTGGTGACACCTCATGTGAGATTGATCAACACCATGACGAATGTCGAATTAGACGAAGCTGGTGTAATTGAAAAGTTTGGCGTTCGCCCCGATCAAATCATCGACTACTTAGCCCTGATGGGAGATAAAGTTGATAACATTCCTGGTGTAGAGAAATGCGGACCAAAAACAGCCGTAAAATGGTTACTTGAACATGGCACGTTAGATGAAGTTATCGCTAACGCAGATAAGGTAAAAGGCAAAATTGGCGAGAATCTTCGCACTGCGCTTGCGCAATTGCCTTTGTCTTATGAATTGGCGACGATCAAGCTAGATGTTGAGCTACCTCAGGCACTGGAAGAATTAGTACCGAAAGCGCCTGATGTTGAAAAACTCACGACACTTTTCTCCAAATTTGAACTGCGCCGTATGTTAGCGGATCTATCAAGCAATAGTTCAGACGAAGAAGCAACACCGAAAGCATCGGCCCCTGCAGTAGATGTTTCCTATGACATCATATTTGAGCAAGCAGACTTAAACGCATGGATTGATAAGTTAACTACCGCCGAATATTTTGCATTTGATACTGAAACAACGAGCATCAATTACATGCAGGCGGAATTAGTTGGTTTGTCTTTTTCGGTAGAGCCGGGTAAAGCGGCATACGTACCACTTGCGCATGACTATGATGGTGCACCAACGCAACTTGATCGTGACAGTGTACTTGCTCAATTAAAGCCACTACTAGAAGATGCTAAGCAGTTAAAAGTCGGTCAAAATCTCAAATATGATGCCAATGTATTATGCCATTATGGTATCAATATGAAGGGTATTGCCTATGATACGATGATTGAATCGTATTGTTTTAACAGTGTTGCAACCCGACATAACATGGATGCATTGGCTGAAAAATACCTAAATCATAAAACGGTACATTTCGAAGATATAGCGGGTAAAGGCGCAAAACAACTAACGTTTAATCAAATCGCCATAGATAAAGCCGGGCACTATGCCGCAGAAGATGCAGATATAACCTTGCGACTACATCAAACGCTATATCCGCAATTAAGTGAATCGCCTAACCAGTTGTCGGTATTTCGTGACATTGAAATGCCTTTACTACCCGTATTAGCAAAAATGGAACAGCATGGTGTACTCATTGACAGTGACTTATTAGCTGAACAAAGTGCATCGTTGGGGGCAAGACTTGATCAGCTGGAGTTGGAAGCACATAACATTGCTGGCCAAACTTTTAATCTTAGCTCGACTAAGCAACTTCAAAAGATACTATTTGAAGATTTAGGTATTCCAGTTATTAAGAAAACGCCGAAAGGAGCGCCATCAACCGCAGAGGAAGTATTGCAGGAGCTGGCGCTTGATTACCCACTGCCCAAGATTATTCTCGAACATCGCAGCCTCAGTAAATTAAAGTCAACGTATACTGATAAACTCCCTTTGATGGTGGCCAATCAAACAGGACGTGTACACACTTCATACCATCAAGCAGTAGCTGCGACAGGGCGTTTGTCGTCAACAGATCCTAACTTACAAAATATCCCTATTCGTAGCGAAGAAGGGCGTAAGATACGAGACGCATTTATCGCGCCTGAAGGTTTTAAAATTGTCGCCATAGACTATTCACAAATTGAATTGCGAATTATGGCACATCTATCAAATGACCCAGGTTTAGTCAGTGCATTCTCTGAAGGACGAGATGTGCATCAGGCGACAGCTGCAGAGATCTTTGCGGTAGATCTAGAGGAAGTGACCAGCGATATGCGACGTAGTGCGAAAGCTATCAACTTCGGGTTAATCTACGGTATGTCAGCTTTTGGCTTATCAAAGCAGTTGGGTATCGCACGTAATCAAGCGCAAGATTACATGGACAAATACTTTGAGCGTTATCCTGGCGTGCTTACGTATATGGAAGAAACTCGTAATAAGGCGAGTGAACAAGGTTTTGTTGAAACCCTATTTGGTCGTCGTTTATATTTACCAGATATTAAAGCTAAGAATGCAATGCGCAAGAAAGCGGCAGAACGAGCAGCGATAAATGCACCGATGCAAGGTACTGCGGCAGATATCATCAAGAAAGCTATGTTAGCGGTTGATCAATGGATTGAAGCGCAAGGTGATGAACGCGTTAAAATGACCATGCAAGTACATGATGAACTCATATTTGAGATTCATCAGGATATTGTTGAGCAAACCGTTGAGAAGCTAGTGGCGATAATGAATGATGCGGTGTCGTTAAACGTTCCTTTGATTGCCGAAGCGGGTGTGGGGGATAACTGGGATCAAGCGCATTAGTCGGCAATACATTGCGAATTTTGCATCACTTCAGCATTAATCTACGCAATTAAATGAAAAGCCATGTTGAAAATGGCTTTTCAACTTTCTGTACCAATCACTTGTCTAATTCATGTTATTTACTTTCATTTTGAGTTGCAAAGTCGAAAGTTAAGTGTGTTATCTACAGACTTAGTAGTTATTTTTGGTAAATAAATTACTATTTCGTATTTTTATTACATTTCGTTGTTGCTTTTTTAGAGTAGCTGCTCTACAATCACAATCGTTCCTAACGCGAACGCTTGTTGTAATAATATTGTATATTTTTAGCTTTCCTCATAGCTAATAAGCCGATAGCTTGTCTATCGGCTTTTTTTATGCTCAGGCTTCGTTGAATCCTGAGCCCGTCGAAGGGCGTCAAGCTCAGGATCACACGAGGCGGTATGACGCGATGCCATGGCCCTTCGATTGCTTCGCACTCAGGATGAGCGCAAATACAAAGGAGCGTCGATGTCCAGAACCGACGGTATGACGCAGCGCCATTAAATATCCCGTTTACCCTGAGTAGGAGATCCGACGTATCGAAGAAGGTACGGTTTTGGTTCGAACAAATAGAGCAGAAATATCGTTGGAAGTGGAGAGATCCACGATTGCGTCGATAAATTGGTAAAAATATTGAATACCAAGAATCCGATAGACAGCTAAATCAATCGGATTCTGGGTCAACAATTGGTTCAATAGGGCGGGGCTTACTTCTACCTGATTTGCGCAGTGCATCGCGTAGCACATATTCAATTTGCGCGTTCAGGCTCCGTAGCTCATCGTCCGCCCACATTTGCATTGCTTTTAGAATCTCTTCATTTATCCGCAGGGGATACGCTTTTTTCGCCAAACTTACCTCAACTCAATAAAATGTCAGTCACATCATATTAAGATGTGACTGCTCAGGTGTATTAATAAAGGCTTCCGGTGTTAACCACTGGTTGTGCTGCTTCGTCACTACAAAGTACCACGAGAAGGTTGCTCACCATTGCGGCCTTGCGCTCGGCGTCTAGTTCAACGATGTCGCGTTCAGCCAAGTGTTGTAGCGCCATTTCCACCATTCCCACGGCACCTTCAACGACTTTTTGACGAGCGGCAATTATCGCCATTGCCTGTTGGCGACGAAGCATTGCATTGGCAATTTCTGGTGCATAGGCGAGGTGACTTATGCGAGATTCAATGACGCGTACACCTGCTTTCTCTAAACGCTCCTGTACTTCTGATTTTAACGCTTCAGAAATCTCTACAGGGTTGCTACGCAGAGAAATGTCTTCATCTTCATGATGATCATATGCATAACTGGTCGCTAAATTACGTAATGCTGATTCACTCTGGATAGAGACAAAATCTTCGTAATCATCTACCTGAAACACTGCTTCAGCAGTGTCAACAACTTCCCAAACGATAACCGCTGCAATTTCGATAGGGTTGCCGTTCTTGTCGTTAACCTTGAGTTTACTGCTTTCAAAGTTTCTAACTCGCAGTGACACCGCCATTTTTGTATAAAAAGGGTTAGCCCATCTGAGGCCGGGAGCATGGACCGTTCCCACATATTTGCCAAAAAGCTGAAGTACTCGCCCTTCTTTTGGGTTCACCATGAAAAAGCCAAACCAACAGGCGAAAATAGCGAGTGTTGCTAGCGCGCACGGTAAAAGTGCCCCAATGCCGAGTGGTGCAGCTTTGATTGTGAGTGCCACAGCAGCCAATTGCAGTACCAGTAATACAAATATAAATAATATTCCATTAGGCGCATGTACTTCGCGTTCAGTAATCATAGACTTTCCTCAAATATGTCTAAAGTTGATATCATAATGATATCACTTTTTTGGTTTGTCAACTTAAAGTGACTATATCGAAAAATTCAGTAACAATTATTTAACGTGTTTTCTTGGCATTTGGTCGAGGCTGCATGGCACGCCAGCAAATTGTTCTGTTACACTGACATTCGAAAAAAACTAGATAGCAACCACTGGGGAAAGTATGAAAAAATTTGCCATGCTAGTAGTAGCAAGTGCGCTTGTCGCTTGTACTACTAGTGAAACCACATCGGTTAGTAATGGAGTGACTGCCAAAGCGTCAGTGACATATCCTGAAACCGCAAAAAACACAGTCGTAGATACCTATTTTGGTCATAAAGTTGAAGATCATTATCGTTGGCTTGAAGATGACATGAGTGAAGATACTGCGAATTGGGTCAAAAAGCAAAACGAAGTGACATTCGATTATCTCGCTAAAATTCCTTATCGTGAGCAGTTAAAAGAACGTCTTTCTGAGTTATGGAACTATGAAAAAGTAGGTGCGCCGATGAAGCATGGCGATTATACCTATTTTTACAAAAATGACGGATTGCAAAACCAATATGTAGTATATCGTCAAAAAGGGGATGGACCTGCGGAAGTATTCCTTGACCCTAATGAATTTAGTGAAGACGGTACGACGTCATTAGCACAGCTAAGTTTTTCAGAGAATGGAAAAATTGCTGCTTATTCAATTTCTGAAGGCGGTAGTGACTGGCGAAAAATCATCGTTATCGATGTTGAAACGAAAAAAGTGATCGAAGATACATTGATTGATGTTAAATTTTCGGGCATTTCGTGGAAAGGTAACGAAGGCTTCTATTATTCAAGTTATGACAAGCCAAAAGGTAGTGAGTTATCGGCAAAAACGGATCAACACAAGCTGTACTACCATAAGCTGGGTACTGCGCAAAAAGATGATCCTGTCGTATTTGGCGGCACGCCTGAACAAAAACATCGCTATGTTGGTGGCTATGTAACTGATGATAATCGCTATCTGGTTATTACTGGTTCGGTTTCTACCTCAGGTAACCGTTTGTTCATTAAAGATCTAACTAAAGAAAATAGCCCACTAGTAACTGTGCTTGATCACACCGATTCAGATACTTATGTTATCGAAAATGAAGGTAGCAAGCTGTTTTTAGTGACAAATCTCAACGCGCCGAACAAGAAAATTGTGACGGTTGACGCATCAGCGCCTACGTCTGAAAACTGGGTAGATTTTATTCCAGAAACTGAGCATGTGTTAACGGCTTCTACAGGTGGCGGTTACTTCTTTACTGAGTATATGGTTGATGCAATTTCAAAAGTGTATCAATACGATTATGCAGGCAAAAAAGTACGTGAAATTAAGCTGCCGGGTGTAGGCAGTGCAAGTAGCCTTTCAGGTGAAAAAGAAGACGAAGTCTTGTACTACCAATTCACTAACTACAAGACGCCTTCAACCATCTATGCGTTTAATGCAAAAGAAGGTAAGACTGAACTGTATCGCAAATCGGGCGCTAAATTTGACAGCGACCAATACGAATCGAAGCAAGTTTTCTATACCTCGAAAGACGGTACAAAAGTACCAATGATCATCACTTACAAAAAAGGCTTACCATTAAACGGTAAAAACCCAACATTGTTATATGGTTACGGTGGCTTCAACGTTAGCCTCACTCCTTCTTTCAGTGTTACACGCGCTGTATGGTTAGAGCAAGGTGGCATTTATGCCGTTGCTAACCTACGTGGTGGTGGTGAGTACGGTAAAGATTGGCATAATGCGGGTACGCAAATGCAAAAACAAAACGTATTTGATGACTTCATTTCGGCAGCAGAATACTTGATTGACCAAGACTACACGTCAAGTGACTATTTGGCGATTAATGGCGCATCGAATGGTGGCCTACTTGTTGGTGCGGTTATGACTCAACGCCCAGACTTATTCCGAGTCGCGTTGCCGGGCGTTGGTGTATTAGACATGTTGCGCTATCACACATTTACTGCAGGTGCAGGTTGGGCATATGACTACGGTACAGCAGAGCAAAGTGAAGAAATGTTCAAGTATCTTAAGGGTTACTCGCCTGTTCACAATGTAAAAGCTGGGATTAAATATCCAGCAACACTTGTGACTACAGGGGACCATGATGACCGTGTAGTTCCTGCGCATTCTTTCAAGTTTGCAGCTGAATTACAGGCGAAACAGGCTGGTCCATTGCCAACAATGATCCGCATTGAAACGAATGCTGGGCATGGTGCGGGTACGCCAGTATCGAAAACAATCGAGCAATATGCTGATATTTTTGGCTTCACCTTATATAACATGGGTTACGAATCACTACCAAACTAGTAATTTGTAAACCTTTTGTCCTAGCTCGCTGTCTCAGCGAGCTAGGATATTTATTTCTGAATATTAAATCATCGATTATTCTCAAACTGTAAATTCAGCTCCTTTCTTATCCACGCCATAAAAAGTGCTAGTCGCTTGAGTTTGGCTGAACTCGGATCATAAACAAAGTAACGTTTGACGACATTGGGATGTGGCAAATCTAGTGGAATAACAAGCTCTCCCGCTGCCAACAACTCTCCACATAAATAATGGGCGACCATTGCACAACCATGACCATTTAACACAGCGTTTAATGCCATATCTGTACTTTGCACTTTGGTCCATCGTTGATGTGTTTGATATTTATTGGAGCCATAATGATCGAACCATGCCTGCCAATCATAAGGACCTCGGCTGTCTATGCTCACCAGCCAAGTGTTAAGCAAATCTTCTGGCGCGTTGAAATGATGTTCAGTTGCTAGTTTTGCTGAACAAACGGGTATCACTTTATCTTGCCCAATATATTCACAGGTTAGTGAATCAGCAGTATTCTGCTCAACATTAATACCAAAACGTATCGCAAGATCAATATGATGCTCTTTGAGGTCTTCAAAATTGGCCGATGATAGGATGCGAATTTCAATATCAGGGTACAAAGCCAAAAACTTATGTAATCGAGGCATTAACCACAACGCAGTAAATGCTTGGGTCGAAGTAACAGTTAGCTCGCCTGCTAACGTTTCCTCGCTTACATCGTTTATGCCTTTTTGTAGAATGCTAAGCGCTTGTTGCGTCGCTTCTAGCAGGGTTTTCCCTTTGGCAGTCAGTAACATTTGCTTGCTTTTGCGGACAAAAAGCTGGCTGCCTAAGATGCTCTCCAATTGACGCATTTGTTGACTTACGGCTGCTTGCGAAATACAAAGCTCATTTGCTGCCTTACTATAACTATTAAGTCTGGCTGCACTTTCATAGGTTCGTAGCAAATTTAAGTTTCTAAGCGCTTTTTCCATAAATCGTTTCCAGACTGTCATATTTTAAGTGATATAAGGAATACTTATATCACAAAACGTTTTTGATCGTTGGTCTTCATTCTTATTCGTTGGCAAAATATCACCATTAAAACTGAGTAAATAGCTGATATTTAAAGGAGTAATTGTGAAAAATGATTTATTTCGTTCGTTACACGAACAAGAGCATTGTCTAGAGGTTTGTAATGTTTGGGACGCAGCAAGTGCAAAAGTCGCTAAACAATTGGGTTATCAGGCGATCGCAACTTCAAGCGCGGCAATTGCCGCCATGCTTGGTTATGAAGATGGTGAGCAAATGACGTTCGACGAGTTGCATTTTATTGTAGAAAGAATCGCAAATGCGTGCGATTTACCACTTACGGTCGATATCGAAGGCGGTTATAGTAACGATCCACTAGTAACAGCAAATCATATTAAGCGTCTGACAGTACTGGGTGTTGTCGGTATTAATATTGAAGATAGCATTGTCGAAGATAAACGTATTCTCAAAGACGCGAATCGCTTCGCAGGATTCCTCTCTGCGGTTTCTTATCAACTGAAAAAGGATAACGTTTCGGTTTTCATTAACGTACGAACAGACACTTTTTTGTTGCTAGCTGAAAATCAGGTCTTTGAAACATGTCGTCGGGCAGCGCTGTATAAATCAGTGGGCGCTGATGGCCTATTTGTACCGGGAATAGTTGACGAACGAGACATTCGTGAAGTAGTTGCTCAAGTAGATTTGCCAATAAATGTGATGTGCATGCCAAACCTTCCTGGCTTCACAAAGCTTAACGACATCGGTGTAAAACGAATTAGCATGGGGAATTTTTTATTTGAGCAAGCTCAACAAAAGCTGTCAGCTTCATTAGAGCAGATTGCCTCTGATAGAGATTTTCATTCGGTTTTTCATTAACAGAATATACAAATGCTAAAAGGGAAGGCTAATGCCTTCCCAGAGTCTGAATTAAGTTGTAACTATTGAACAAGAGGTTAAAGCTTTGATACTTTGTATCCTTTGTCAGCTAATAGTTCGATAACATTCTTGTCACCAGCTAAGTGACCTGCCCCTACCAATACAAACTCGCGATCTTGGTCGTCGAACATTTTTTCAATAAGCGGTACCCAATTCATGTTACGATCAGTAAATAAGGTTTTAAAAGTAGCCGGATCTTCTTCAGCAACAGGCTTAATCATTAAATCGTCAATTTTATCCATGTCACCTGAACGCCATGCTGGCAATAGTGCGGTGAACATTTCTTTGAAGCTTTCCATTTGACTTAGTGTTGAACGAATTAAAGTATCTTCGTTGTCCTTACCCATATTTGCTAGCATATCTAATTGAAATTCTAACGATTCTAGATACTCAATTGGTTTTTGTTCACTCTTAGCTTTTTTACTAAAGTAAGTATCTACACCTTCACCAGCAAGTTGTGCACGTTGTGCTTCCATCATGGCTACCATTGAGATGATGAAACCAGGTTTGAATCCGTCAAGTTCCTTTACGTTCGCGCCGAATGCAGCCAAATATTCGCCCAGTGAATTATAGGTTTCTTCCGAAATTACGTGAGATAGGCGTTTTCCGTCTGAGTATGACAACCTTTGTAGCAATGCCATTTGAGCAGCCTGATCTTGTGGGTCAGGTAGTTTAGTTTCCAAAACAATAGCATCGCTTTGCTTATAAGCATTTTCAAATTCTACCGGTAATGGGAACTGATCTGCAGGTAATATGTGTACCGTGCCACCAATGAATACATGGTCATCTCCCTTAGACACTTTCCATACTGACGATTCAGCTAGCGCGTTACCCGACATTAGTGTAGTAGCTGCCACTGTTGCTGCAGCGATTAATTTGCGTAAAGTGTTTGGTTTCTTGTTCATTGTGTTTTTCATGTTCGTTGTCCTTGTGTCTAAATTGTAACTTATGTTTGCTTTAACTGGTTAATTGATTAGTGGTTTACGTTGTTCGTCAAAATTGAATGTGCGTTTATGCTAATTTGCTCGCTCAATTCATTAGTAATACCGTTTATTTGCTGTAGTGTTTGTTTTTGAGCAACAGTATTCAACTTCTCATTGATATTTTTGTTAATGTGATTAAGTTGCACAGGTAAATTGCTCATCTGTAATAACTGTACGGGTAAGGCGTTCATCTGCAGTGCACTATCTTGCGCTTTAGGTGTATTTGCTAATGCAGCAGTAGATAGCAAAGATGTTCCTAATAATGCGATTGCTAAAGTGCGTTTAGCTTTATTTGTATTAAATGTCATATTCGTCACTCCATTTTATGAATTAATTATGTGTGTCGGTGTAAACAGAAGAGCGTTTGCAGCGACTCGATGGAAACAAGATTAATGATTGATGGAGCAAATGTCGCTTACGAAGCTGTTATCGATATATTGATTAGATTGTATTTATGCTGACAACAAATAAGTTTCTGTAAAATAAGGGATAAATTGATTTGGTGATAATGTAAGTGGTAAACATTATTTAATTATTACTAAAACATTATCAAGCTTGTTAATTTGTTGTTTTTTAAAGTTTAAATGTTGTTTTTTGGCTATTTTGCCGTGATCGTCTAGATTCTTTTGTATATTGATTTTACTTTGAATCAATATGCTCAAAATGGATTATCAAAGCTCGAAAAGCTCGAAAAGCTCGAAAAGCTCGAAAAGCTCAAAAAGCTCAAAAAGCAGCAACATAATTTGACTTATATCTAATAGCTATGTGTGCGTATGAAGCATCTGCTAGTGCAGAGGGGAACTTGTAAATATTAGTTACAAAATATATTTCCTTTAAAATTAATTGTTTAAACTGGCTTTTACTTGGGATACCTTAAAAAATTGTCAGGTATTTTAACCGGATGATGTTAAAATACTGTTAAGCCTTCAATGAAGGCATAAGAATAAAAACTGATGCTAATTAATTTCCTAATTTATGGGGTAAAAACATGAAGTTAATGTTAACGGCGATCTGCATGGTGCTTGGTCTATGGACGACTTCGGTCCAAGCAACAACAACTGTAGACGATGTTAAAACTTTTACATTAGACAATGGCATGAAGATCATTGTCCTAGAAGACAACTCTATTCCAAACGCCAATATGTATTTATTTTGGAAAGTTGGGTCTCGAAATGAGTACCCTGGAATTACAGGGTTGTCCCACTTTTTTGAGCATATGATGTTTAATGGTTCGAAGAAATATGGACCTAAAATGTTCGACCGTACAATGGAAGCTTCTGGTGGCAGCAACAATGCGTATACAACTGAAAATCTAACTGTTTATACGAACTGGTTTCCAGTGAGTGCAATGGAAACAATTTTTGATTTGGAAGCTGACCGAATTAGAGATTTGGCAATTGATTCTAAAATGGTTGAAAGCGAACGAGGCGTTGTTACGTCAGAGCGCAGTACCGGATTAGAAAACTCTAACTTCCGTGCTATTTGGCAAGAGGTGAAAGGGGCTGCGTTTCGTGCACATCCCTATAGTTGGCCTGTTATCGGTCATGCTTCAGACATTGCTAATTGGAGTCTTGAAGACCTAAAACGTTACCACAAAACTTACTATGCGCCGAACAATGCCGTAGTTGTTATTGCAGGCGACGTTACCGAAGCTGAAGTGAAAAAGTTAGCGAAGAAATACTTTGAGCCAATTCCTGCGCAACCTGAACCAAGAAAAGTTCACACCGTGGAGCCTAAGCAATTAGGTGAACGTAGAGTTTATGCACGAAAAGAATCGGTAACGACACCCAATATCATGATCGGCTACCACGTGCCAAAAACACAACACGAAGATTATTATGCACTTAATATCTTAAGTGATATTTTAGCCACAGGCGAAAGCTCACGTTTGCAACAGTCTTTAGTGAATGAGCAACAAGTAGCAAGTAGCTTATTTACCTACCTACCAGAGTCTATTGATCCAAATCTATTCTATATATATGCAGTAGCTGCCAAAGACGTAGCGGCAGAAAAGCTGGAAAAAGCGATCATTGCTCAAGTGAACAAGGTGATTCGCGAAGGTGTTACAGAACAAGAGTTGCAAAAAGTTAAGAACCGAAAGCTAGTTGATTTTTATCGTGAAATGGCAACTATCAACGGTAAAGCAAATACTATTGGTAGCTATGAAATGTATTTTGGCAGCTTTGAAAAACTATTTACAGCACCTGAAGCATTTAACAAGGTGACTGTTGAAGATGTTCAACGTGTTGCAAAAACCTATCTCATTAAAGCCAACCGTACTGTTGGTATTTTGTCGTCTGAAGAGGATACAAACGATGCGGATCTTTAAGTCTGTATGCGCTCTTTTAATAGGGGCCGTTTCATTACAAGCAAGCGCTGACTACACATTACCAGCATACGAAAAAACTACACTGTCAAATGGCTTAACCGTTTATTTGATGGAACAAAAGGAAGTGCCACTTATCGACGTAAGTGTCGTTGTAAAAGTAGGCGCAATTGAAGATAAAGCTCACGCAGGCCTAACGTCATTTACTGTCGACAACTTAGTCTTAGGCACTAAATCACTCGATAAAAAATCACTAGATCAAAAGCTAGATTTTATTGGTGCTAATATTTTCGGTCGTACAAATCATGAATTTACTACGATCGGCGCGTCATTTGCTGCTAAAGATCAAGACACGGTATTACCAATATTGCGGGATTTAGTGTTAACACCGCGAATGGACGCAGAAGAGTTTGATAAACTCAAGAAGCGTACGCTGTTAAACCTTGAACAAGAAAAAGAAAGCCCTCGTATGGTGATTAGTCGTTACTTTAACCGTCAGTTGTTTGGCTCTCAAGGCTATGGTGCTGAGGTTACCGGTAATGCAAACTCGATCGCTAACATTAGTCTTGAGCAACTAAAATCACATCATCAGCATTGGTACCAACCAGATAATGCTGCAGTGATTGTGGTAGGGGATTTTAATCAAAAAGACATGAAGGCGCAGTTAAATAAATTATTTGGCACATGGAAAAAGACTGCATCGGTTACGCCTAGCAAAGTTGCTAAAACGAAAGCGCCAACACAATCAAACGTGGTTATTGTCAACAAAGACAACGCGGGTGAATCAACATTTTTGATTGGTGGGCTCGGTATAACGCGTGATAATCCAGATATCGTAGGTTTATCGGTGATCAACACCATCTTAGGTGCAAGATTTACATCTTGGTTGAACGATGAACTACGCGTTAACGCAGGACTTACTTACGGTGCGCGTAGTCGATTCACTTCATATTCCAATGATGGTAGTTTTGCTATTTCAACGTTTACCAAAACGGAAACTACAGTTGAAGCGATAGACCTAGCATTGAAGACATATGCAAGATTGTGGGAAAAAGGTATTGATCAACAAACTTTGGACTCAGCTAAGGCATATGTTAAAGGGCAATTTCCACCGAATTTCGAAACATCGACAGATTTAGCAGGCTTGTTGGTAGATATGTATGGTTATCAGTTTGACGAAAACTATATCAATACGTTTGAACAGCAAGTGAACTCTTTAACGCTCGAAAAAACGAAGTCTCTTATCAAACAGTATTTTCCTAAAGAGAATCTACAATTTGTTGTGGTAGGTAAAGCGTCAGAAATCCAAGATAAGTTAAGCAAATATGGCAGAGTCAAAACGGTGCAAATCGAAGATGCTGGTTTTGCAGTTAACTAATTACCAACAGGAGTAAATTAAGTGAAAAAATGGACATTACCGCTGCTATTGACATGTATTACTGCTTGTCAGCAGGTGACGGTTCCCACTCAAACAGTAGACAGCGCTGCTGAAATAGCAGGCGTTAAGTTTATAGAACAAGTTGATTCGCTAGCTGGCCAAACGGTTATTCCATACAAAAAATACGTGTTGGATAACGGCTTAACGGTGATTTTACATCAAGACAAGTCTGATCCTTTAGTGCATGTTGACGTGACATATCATGTTGGCTCGGGGCGAGAGGAGTTGGGTAAATCGGGATTTGCTCATTTCTTTGAACACATGATGTTCCAAGGGTCAGAAAACGTAGCCGATGAACAACATTTCAAGTTGGTAACAGAAGCTGGCGGTACGATGAACGGAACAACAAACTCTGATCGTACGAACTACTTTCAAACAGTTCCTGCTAGTCAGTTAGAAAAAATGTTGTGGTTAGAATCTGATCGCATGGGCTTTTTACTTGATGCGGTAACACAGGAAAAATTTGAAGTTCAACGCGAAACCGTGAAGAACGAACGTGGGCAACGTATCGACAACCGACCTTATGGTCGTTTGGGTGAGCGCGTTGCTGAAGCGCTTTATCCAGCGGGTCACCCATATTCATGGCCAGTAATTGGTTACATGGAAGACCTTAATCGCGTAAATGTGAATGACTTAAAAGCATTTTTCTTGCGTTGGTATGGGCCAAATAACGCAACATTAACTATTGGTGGCGACATTGATGAGACTGAAACATTAGCGCTTATCAAAAAGTACTTCGGTTCTATTCCTCGTGGCCCAGAAGTGGATATGCCAGAAAAACGCCCAGTAGTACTAGAAGCTGATCGTTACATTTCAATGGAAGATAATGTTCATTTGCCATTGATTTACATGTCATACCCAACTGTATCTGTTCGTCATGAAGATGAAGCTCCGTTGGATGTGTTGTCGAGTATCTTAGGCGGTGGTAAAACTTCTTTACTTTATAAAAACTTAGTAAAAAACCAAATTGCGGTACAAGCGTCGGTAAGCCACCCATGTGCAGAGCTGGCATGTACGTTTAATTTATTAGCGTTGCCGCACCCAGCTTCGGGCAAGTCACTAGCTGACATCGAAAAAATTATTCGTGACAGTTTAGTCGAATTTGAACAACGCGGTGTGCAAGACAACGATTTAGCGAAAGTGAAAGCTGAAATGGAAGCCGGTTTCATCTTTGGCTTGCAAAGCGTTGCAGGTAAAGTTAGTCAACTAGCGTCAAACGAAACGTTTACTGGTAACCCTAACTATATTGAGCAAGATGTTAAGCGCTATGCATCGGTAACTAAAGAAGATGTAATGCGTGTATTTAATCGCTATATCAAAAACAAACATGCTGTGATCATGAGCGTTGTACCAAATGGTCAGCTCGACAAGATTGCTGCAAAAGATAACTTTACGCCGCCAAAGCGTGCAGCTGTTGCACAATCGACGACTTCAGCTGATGAGCTTGATTTGAGAAAAGCTGTTGATAGTTTTGACCGTAGCGTTATTCCTGCGGCAGGAGCAAATAAACCTGTCAGTGTGCCTGACATGTGGCAAACAACACTTAGTAATGGAATCAAAGTACTTGGTACACAAAGCATTGAAACACCTACGACGTCTTTATTGTTGAAAATTCCTGCAGGTCATTACTATATCGACAAGAGCAAGGCCGGTTTGGTTACAATTCTTGCGCAAATGTTGAATGAGTCTACGACGAAACGCTCAGCAGAAGATATGTCCACAGAGTTAGACAAATTAGGTAGCTCTGTATATATCTACCCGAGTGCCAAGTATCTGAATGTACACATCAATGCATTAACGAAAAACGTAGATGCAACACTAGCGTTAGTTGATGAAAAGTTACGATTCCCTGCATTCAAAGAAGATGAATTTGCACGTGTGAAGAGCAATGCTATTCAGGGAGCTATCAACAATAAGAAAAACGCGGGTTATTTAGCGTCTACGGCGTACCGTCGCTTGTTACAACAAGACAATATTGCTGCATTACCAATCGATGGTTTGGAATCGACATTGAATAATTTGTCACTTGCAGACGTAAAGTCGTTTTTCCAGTCGCAAGTTAAGCCTCAGGATGGACAACTTATTGTTGTTTCAGATTTGAACGAGCAACAGGTAATGTCAGCATTGTCAGCGTTTAACCATTGGCAGGGTAAGGGCAAGGCACTTGAATTAACATTGCCTGAGCCGGAAACCAAAAAAGGCGTTATTTACCTGGTAAATAAAGACAAAGCCGCTCAGTCTGCTATCCGAATTGGTAAACGTTCACTAAAACAGGATATTCTCGGTGAATATTATAAGTCTTACCTAATGAACTTCCCGCTAGGTGGTGCTTTTAACAGTCGCATCAATCTTAATTTGCGTGAAGACAAAGGATATACCTATGGTGCTCGCTCATATTTCAGTGCAGATAAGCTAACAGGAACATACACTGCGTCGGCAGAAGTGAGAGCAGATGCGACAGACAAGTCAGTTGTTGAATTTGTTAATGAAATTAGCCGTTATGCAAAAGAAGGTATTGCTGATGATGAGTTGGCATTCATGCGTAATGCAATTAACCAAAAAGATGCACTTAAATATGAAACTCCACGTGCGAAATTGAATTTCCTTGCACAAATCTTAGAACATGATTTAACGCCTGACTTTGTTAAAAAACAGGCAAAAATCGTTGAAACGATTAGCAAAGATGAAATCAATGCCTTGGCGAAAAAGCATCTTAACGTAGAAGATATGTTGATGGTGATTGTAGGTGATAGCGCGACACTACGTCCACAGCTAGAAGCACTAGGGTACGAAGTGGTTGATTACGAAATCTAATCACCCGTAGCATGAGCTAATGTCTCGTTCTAAAATAAGTTGAAAAGAGCTGGTACTATCCAGCTCTTTTTTTATGAAAGGTGAAAGTTAATCTCTTTGATTAATGCTTCAGGATTAATGGGCTTAGTGACATAAGCTTGCGCACCTATCAGACGTGCTTTACCAATATCATCTTCGTCGTGAGAGCCCGACATAAAGATGACTGGAATAGTTGCACGACTTGCAACACTCTTTATCCGTTGACAGCACTCGAAGCCATCCATATGTGGCATCTGAATATCCATTAAGATAACGTCAGGTTTTAACTGGGTGAGTAGCTTTAGCGCTTGAACGCCATTTTTAGCAATATGAATCTTATGACCTAAGTGTTCAACCATATTAGAAACTAAACGAATGTTTGTAGAGCTATCGTCTATGATGAGGATGCTTGACTCATTTTCTAATGCCATGGAGATACTTCCTTGTCAACATTTTGAGATACCAACATGTTAAAGATAGGCGGAATATCACCCACTGTAAAGTACTTCAATAGTCTCGTAATTGTTACTTGAGTTGTATGTTAAAGCTCAATTGTGACACGTTTTTATTATTGTTACTGTGTTTGTAGTTTGTGTAACACATCGTTCAAAAGTTGTCGGATATTTTTACACTTTCTGGAATTGCTTGCTGTAAGTGGTTGATATTTATGGTGTGGTACGCTAATTGCTTATTGTGAACAGCTTGTTAATTTGCTAACGAGTATTTAACTGATGATGCAAATTAAAGTGAATAACAAATTTCAAAACTAATAAGATAATTTAATAAATTACTATTTTTAAAACACAAGAAGAGAGTAAAATGTCAATGTTTAAAGCCCCCAAAAAAACAATGATTAGTGCCCTTATGGGACTGACGTTTGCCGGTGTTGCAGGTCAAGCAAACGCTGAATTAGTAGAAGCGCCATTTGTAGGTAGCCATGATGTTCAAGCATATATTTCAGCTGGTAATGGTGATAATTCAATGTCTCCAGACGAAGCATTAGCAGGTCGTCGTGATGCAAATACACCAGATTCTCGTTTTACAGGTGTTGTATCAATCAGACCTGTAATTAATGGTCAAGGCTTTATCTGTACTGGTACGGTTATTTCTCCACGTCACATTTTAACGGCAGCACACTGTGTAGATGAGAATGACCAGGGCAAAGCGATGGATTTAACTAATCCTGATAACGATTTATTGGTCGTATTTAACAACGATGGTGATTACACAGAAGTTACTGGTGCAAAAGACGTTGTTATTCATGAAGACTATAACGGCTTCAACGTGTGTCCTGACGGTACTATGGGGTGTGTGAATGATGATGTCGCGATTATAGAGTTAACCCGCGCTATTCCTGAAGGCGTAGAAATTTACGACCTATATGAGCCACAAGTTTGGGACACAAACAACCTAGCGAACTTTGGCATTGGTGGTAACGGTGACCAATTCCACATGGTAGGTTATGGTACTCGTGGCGACGGTTATTCGGGTTATTATTCTAGTCCTCGTTACAATGAAAAATTAACGGGTGGCAACATCGTTGATTACATTGGTTTTGATGATGAAGAAGCAAATGGTCCTGAAGTTTGGTATGCAGACTTTGATGGCACGCGCACTGAAAATGGTGTTTCAGAAGATTATGACATATTCTGTAGCTTCGGTGTGTGTAGTGACTGGTTAGCTGAAGATGTTGAAACTAACATTGGTGGTGGTGACTCAGGTGGTCCATCATTCATCTATGATGCAATAAATGACAAATACTTGTTAGCGGCGACAAATACGTTTGGTGCTAATACGTCGCCTATTGCTCCTGGTGCTTTTGGTAACTATATGGGTGGTATCTTACTTAACCCTTACCACCAGTGGATTGCAACACAAATTCCTGCTCCTGCTACACTTGCATTATTCGGTTTAGCATTAGGTGGTTTAGTGACTCGTCGTAAAAAAGCGAAGTAAAAGTTGCTTGTCACAGTGTAATTCAAAGGCTAGGATTTCCTAGCCTTTTTTATTTGTTTCATATTAGGAGTAACATATGAACATCCAATGGCCATTAGGCATATTGTTGTTAACGTTAGCTATGAGCCCATTAACGACGGCAAACGCACATTCAGCAGTGGAAGAGGCGAAAGAGCAGCACAATGTTGAATCATGGGGGCAACCCAAAGTGAAATCTAACAAAGTACATAAAGCTACCGTTTATGTGGATGTGCTGGTATCTGCTGATGGCAAAGTCACTAAAGTAGTGAAATCTGCAGGTGAGGGGAGGAAATCTTTCGATCAAATGGCTTTGACACGCGCAAAAAAAATGACATTTCCGATTCGTACAGTAGAGGGACAGGCGGTAGAGTATTGGCAGCGCCGTGTTGCGATAGATTTTGAACTTTCAGCTATGGATGGAAAGATTCCGCAAAAACATTTAGGTAAAACAGACAATTAAGGCGTTATTAATGGTTCACTTGCTGATGGGCAATGTGCCGCTTGCAGTCGCTCTAATACCACGTGGCGCTGTTCTTGGTAATAATCAGGCAATTGTTCAATACTGATAGACTGCCACTGTTCGTACGCGCGACAATACTGCTTTAGATCAATATAGAATGCGGTTAGCAGCAATTTAATTTGTGCCTTTAACGCTAAGTCCTCAGCAATTTGTGCCATATCAACAGCTATCTTTAAATTGGTAACAGCTAACTCAGGATAGCCCAGTTCTCCGTATATTTTGGCGAGATTGTGTGTAACCGTCGCAATTTGTTGCTTATTGCCAAATTTAAAACTCCATTCTTTGGTGATTAACCAGTAGTCGAGCGACCTATTTTTATCACCCAGTTTATCGCTAAGATGGCCAAGGTTTCCGTATAACTCCATCATAAAATGGGCGTTTTTGCTGTGCTTATATTCTTGTTCTAACGCTTGGAGTGAGGCATAGGCTTTAGTCAGTTGATTAGTATGCATTTGGAGATTAGCTAATTCGATTAAGCGCATGGGCGAAGGGTAGGTTGTTTGTAATAATGCCAGCTTTTGTTCAGCAAGGAGCGCATAGTGAATGCTCGATTCAACTTCGTCATCATCAAATGAAGATTTAGCAAAATATATAAGCGCAGTAACTTGAAAAGGGAGCGGCACATCTTCGCGATGAATCCAAGGTTTTGTTTCTTTCTTGAGTTGAGCAAATTGCTTCAAATTAAATAAGGCATCGTAACGAAACTGCAATAAATCAAACCATCGACGGCTATGTTTACTCGTAGATTGCAGTGCACTTTTTACCACGTTTAAACAGCGTTTAGGTGATATTAAACAAACATGTTCAACATTAATCGTGACGTTCGTGTTAAATGTGTTGGCGACAACAACAGTGCTAGAAATGGCACAAAGTAGTGCCATTCCCAATGCAATTGTAGTTAACCACTTTATCTTCATATCAAATCCCTGATACTCGCATTGTTATCGGTGCTAAGGTGCCATGATATCAAGATGCGTGATATAAAAGTTAGGATCTAGCTTAATCACAGCATTGGCTGCTGGCAAGGTAACTTTCGACCAAGAGGTTTTAGGTGTAATCCACATCGGTTGGTTATCGACAAATATACGCATAGGCATATCAAAATTCTCAATCGTATTAGCCCAACGCACCATGAGCGTATCGCCATTGACAAAATACTCAAGTGCTGGAATACGGACATCACGTAGGTATTGGTCAAAAATCTTCTCTAGTGATTTGCCCGACTGTTCAATCATGTAGGCTTCAACTGCCGCCCCAGTTGTCGTTTGGTGATAAAACGTTTTATTAAGCCCGCGTAAAATATCACGCCACTTTTTGTCGTCATCGATGATTTGGCGGATGGTATGCAACATATTACTGCCTTTGTCATACATGTCACCAGAGCCTTCACGATGTACGTTGTATTGACCTACTATGGGCTTTTTATTCTGAACGTTTGCGCGAGAGCCTCTCACATAGGCGAACGCTTTCTCCTTATCGTAATGATATTCAAGAAATAAACTTTCTGAGTAATTGGTGAAACTTTCGTGTATCCACATATCGGCAATATCAACATTCGTGATGTTGTTCGCAAACCACTCATGCCCAGTTTCATGTATTATGATGAAATCAAATAACATACCATGCCCAGTACGGCTACGATCACGCCCTAAATAGCCATTTTGATAACCATTGCCGTAAGTGACCGAGCTCTGATGCTCCATGCCCAAATAAGGCGCTTCCACAAGTTTAAAACTGTCTTGATAAAAGGGATATGGACCAAACCAATATTCAAATGCTTCAATCGTTCGCTTTGCATCTTTAAACTGTTCTTTGGCTTTATCTAAGTTATACGACAATACGTAGTAGTCCATATCGAGCACACCATTTTCACCCGCATATGTCTCGCCAAAGTGAACATAATCGCCAATATTGATATTTACGCCATAGTTGTTAATCGGGTTTATTACGCGCCAATGATAAGTCTTCGTTTTACGTGTCTCATCATGCTCGGTTTTTTCTAATCGGCCATTAGAGACATTCACCAAATGTTCCGGCACTTCGACGCTGATTAGGGCACCCAGATCGGGCTCATCATAGGCGTGATCTTTGTTTGGCCACCAAATACTGGCACCTATCCCTTGGTTTGCTGAGGCAATAAAATCAATGCCGTTTTCATCTTTTGTCCACGTGATGCCGCCATCCCAAGGGGCTCTTTTGGCCTCTGTTGGTTTACCTTCAAAGTGCAATACAACGGATTGCTCAGAACCTATAGGCTGAGGAGAATTCGGTTCGATGAAATAGGTATAGCCGTCTTGGGTGATGTTGAGCGACTTTCCTTCCTGTACCGCCTTTGTTAGCTGCATAGGCGCTTGTAACTCAATTTGCAGGCGATTAGCATCGCTTAATACGCGGTAAGTTACCGTATTAGTACCTGCGATGGTTTTTTTGTCAGGTTCCACACGGATATCCAAATGATAGTGGCTTAAATCCCACCACGCACGTTCGGGTGTAATGGAGCCACGAAGAACATCTTGGCGTGTGATTTCATCGCCTTGTGAAAATAAATCTGATGCATCAGCGGTAATTGACAGCGTGCTGGTAATAGTTAACAGCGAGCCAAGCATAAATGATCGTAGTAGGGGCATAGTGTATTTGTATTTAATTATTTTTATTGCTGTTATTAATAGCATACTCTGAAGCTACGCCCAAATTTGAATAATTTATATGTAATTGCGCTTGCGAAAAATTTAAACAATGCGCTAGAATCGTGAACAATCACTTGTCGGAGTGCTTTTGCTCGTTTATACGAGTTTAAAGCTGAGATCGCATTTGCGGGATCCGTAGAACCTGATCAGGTTAATACCTGCGTAAGGGAACAAGACGCTTACTACATAACCCAAGTTCTTTCCGTAGTAGCGCTCATTCTACACTCCGTCTTTTTATATACCGTTAAAAAGGCAAACACTATGACTCAATTATCACGTCGCGAACGTCGCCAGCAGGCAGAAGAATTTATTAATAATGTGTCGGGGCAAAGCTACCCCAACTCGAAGAAAGTTTATGTTGAAGGCAAATTACACAACATTAAAGTTGGCATGCGTGAGATTACTGTCGGCGATACATTCGTTGGCGGTACAGAAGAGAACCCAATTTTCGAGCCTAACGAACCCATCCGTGTCTATGACACTTCAGGGGCATACACCGACGATAGCGTAAAAGTGAATGTGCACGAAGGTTTGCCAAAAATGCGCGCTAAGTGGATTACCGAGCGTGATGACACAGAGGAACTGGTTGGTGCAACATCGGGCTACAGTCAACAACGTTTAGCTGATGAAGGGCTAGATCACATTCGCTTTGACAATCTACCAAAAGTAAGACGCGCAAAACCAGGCAAAAACGTGACACAAATGCACTATGCTCGCCAAGGCATTATCACGCCTGAAATGGAATACATTGCCATTCGTGAAAACATGAAACGAGCGGAAATGAAGGATGAAATTCTTAAACACCAGCATCCAGGGCAAAGCTTTGGTGCCAATATTCCGCAGGAAATCACTCCTGAATTTGTGCGTCAGGAAGTTGCAGAGGGGCGCGCAATTATTCCAAATAATATTAATCACCCTGAAAGTGAACCTATGATTATCGGGCGCAACTTCTTGATTAAAGTGAACGCTAATATCGGTAATTCAGCAGTAACTTCTTCCATTGAAGAAGAGGTAGAGAAACTCGTGTGGTCAACCAAATGGGGAGCTGACACTGTAATGGATCTCTCAACAGGCCGCTACATTCATGAAACGCGCGAATGGATTGTTCGTAACTCACCTGTACCAATTGGCACAGTGCCGATTTATCAGGCGTTAGAAAAAGTGAATGGTGTTGCCGAAGATCTCACATGGGAAGTTTTTCGCGATACTTTGATTGAGCAAGCAGAACAAGGTGTTGACTACTTTACGATTCATGCTGGCGTGCTATTGAGATATGTTCCGATGACAGCCAAGCGTGTAACGGGCATTGTTTCTCGCGGTGGTTCTATCATGGCCAAATGGTGCCTGTCGCATCATAAAGAAAATTTTCTTTACACCCATTTTGAAGAAATCTGCGAGATCTGTAAAACCTACGATGTTGCCTTTTCACTAGGCGATGGCTTACGACCGGGGTCGATTGCCGATGCCAATGATGAAGCACAATTTAGCGAATTGCGTACGCTAGGCGAGCTCACCAAAATTGCTTGGAAGCACGACGTACAAGTAATGATCGAAGGCCCAGGACATGTGCCACTTCATATGGTAAAAGCCAACATGGATGAACAACTGAAGCACTGTCATGAAGCACCATTCTATACGCTTGGGCCACTAACAACTGATATCGCACCGGGTTATGACCACATAACTTCTGGCATAGGTGCGGCAAATATTGGCTGGTATGGCTGTGCTATGTTGTGCTATGTCACGCCAAAGGAGCATTTAGGCTTACCAAACAAGGAAGATGTAAAAGAAGGACTTATTACTTACAAAATTGCTGCTCACGCCGGCGATTTAGCGAAAGGTCATCCGGGTGCGCAGATACGTGATAACGCGTTATCTAAAGCACGTTTTGAATTTAGATGGCACGATCAATTCAACTTAGGACTAGATCCAGAAAGAGCGCGAGAGTATCACGACGAAACACTGCCGCAAGAGTCAGGCAAAATTGCACATTTTTGTTCAATGTGTGGACCAAAGTTTTGTTCGATGAAAATCACGCAGGATGTGCGCGACTACGCCGCCAAGCTTGAAGCAAACGCTGCTGACAGTATCGCCATCAAATTAGTAGACGAAACAGTCGTATTGCAGCAAGGCATGGATGAAAAGTCAGCTGAATTTAAAGCCGCAGGAAGCGAAATTTACCACACCGCCCAGTAACGAAGGAGCGTAACGCTTTGAATAAAACGGTTGGTATTATTGGTGCGGGGTTAATGGGGCGGCTGGTCGCCCTGCAACTTGCACAGCGCGGGGCAGAGGTTATCTTGATTGATAAAGATGATCGTGAAGGGCGTGCCAGTGCAGCGTATGCGGCAGCTGGTATGCTAGCTCCCTACAGTGAGTCACTCCTTTGTGAGGCGAACATTGTGCAAATGGGCGTTACATCGTTAAGGCTTTGGCCAGAACTATTAGCAACACTCGACGACTACTATTACTTCCAGCAGGCGGGCACTTTGCTCGTGAGCCACGAGCAAGACCAAGGAGATTTTGCTCGTTTTCAACAACACATCAATCGACATTACCCTGAGTCTGCACAGTTTCTAACGCGTGAAGACATTGCGCATTATGAACCCGAACTCGCTCGAAAGTTCAGTCAGGCGATTTATTTGCCTGAGGAAGGGCAAATAGGTAATCGCAAATTGCTCGTTGCATTACAAGTACAGCTGGAAAAGCTCAATGTTTCTTGGCAAGAAAACACCGAAGTTTTTTCGCTAGGTCGCGAGAATAATGGAAGGTATAAAATACTGGCAAATCAGCACAGTAAACAACGATCTTTTGACGTCGATCTGGTCGTAGACTGTCGAGGTGCGGGGGCGAGAAAGCCGCTTAGCGCAAGTAATGAGTCGATGTTGCCTATTGATTCACTTCGAGGTGTGCGTGGCGAGCTGTTTCAGTTGTTTGCGCCAGATGTACATATCACACGACCCGTACGTTTGATGCATCCGCGTTATCAACTTTATATCGTGCCGAAAACCAAAGGCTTTTACGTAGTAGGTGCAACAGAAATTGAAAGCGAAGATACCTCATCGATGACGGTGCGTTCGGCGCTTGAATTATTGAGCGCTGCCTACAGCGTCCATCCGGGATTTGCTGAAGCAAATATACGACAACACTTGAGCCAGTTACGCCCGGCCTTTGCAGATAACCAACCGAAAATCGTTCATCAAGATTACTACATTCAAATTAATGGCTTGTTCCGACATGGCTACTTGATAGCCCCTGTAGCGCTGGCGCAAACGGTGGCATTGTGCGAGCAACTAATTGCCATGCCAAACGGAAAAGTTGAGTCACATCACTTAGCTCAACTGCCTTATCAATCATTATTACCCGTTAAAACTGCTTATGAAAATTTATATTAATGGCGAATCGATAAATATCGATTCGCAAGCTACTATCACACAAGCGCTAACACGTTATTTAACGAGTGAGCAACTGGCCATGAGTTTCGCCATTGCCTGTAATGGTGACTTTGTCGAGAAGTCTCTTTATGCACACACCTTACTCAACGACGGCGATTCGATTGACGTGCTTTTTCCTATTCAAGGAGGCTAATGATGTCTTTACATATTTATGGCCAACAACTTAACAGTCGCTTGCTGATTGGCAGTGCGCTATATCCTTCACCCGAAATGATGAAGAACGCGATTTTAGCGAGTGGCTCGCAAGTCGTGACATTGTCACTAAAACGACAAAACCCACAGGCTGGGGCAGGACAAAAAATATGGCGGTACATTCAAGATTGTGTGGCACAAGTTGATGGATTCTTACTGCCAAACACGGCAGGCTGCAAGTCGGCAAAGGAAGCAGTTACGCTGGCAAAAATGAGTCGTGAATTGTTTAACACTGATTGGATCAAACTAGAAGTTATTGGTGACGATTATAACTTGCAGCCAGATCCCGTGGAGTTATTAACTGCCACGGAAATATTACTAAAAGAAGGGTTTAAGGTATTGCCTTACTGTACCGATGACTTAGTGCTTTGCCAGCGCTTATATGATTTGGGTTGTCAGGTCATCATGCCGTGGGCTTCTCCTATAGGCACAGGTAAGGGATTAATGAATCCGTACAACCTTGAAACTATTCGTTTGCGCTTACCTAATGCCACATTAATTGTTGACGCTGGCATTGGTAAGCCGTCAGATGCTTGTCAAGCGATGGAAATGGGATATGACGGGGTATTGCTCAATAGTGCGATTGCATTGGCTGATAACCCTGTGGTGATGGCCAAAGCGTTTGCCATGGCGGTTGCAGCTGGCGAACAAGGGTATATGGCTGGTGTCATGCAGGAACGGCAAACTGCGCATCCAAGCACGCCAACACTTGAAACGCCATTTTGGCATCAGAGTGGAGGTGTATAACATGGCAAAACCTATTGTTTGGACGATTTCAGGTGCAGATTGCTCTGGTGGGGCCGGAATTGCTGCTGATATCAAAACGCTGCACACGCTGGGCGTGGAAGTATGTCATGTAATCACCGCCAACACAGTACAAAACGCTAAAGGCTTATATGCCGTTAATCCTGTTTTGATTGATGTGATCCGTATGCAGTTGTATACCTTACTCGAAGACAAGCAGCCGCGAACCATCAAGATTGGTCTGATTGCTAGCGATGCCCAATTATTGCTGCTCATTGATTGGTTGGCTACATTGAAGCGTGATAACGGGGATATTCAAGTCGTATTTGATCCCGTGGGTCAAGCCTCTGTCGGCGGTAAATTTGCGTCTCTTACACCGAGGTATGTACAGCAATTTTGCGCCTTGTGTGATGTGGTAACGCCAAATCTTGATGAAGCACATATGTTGCTGGCACTTGAGCAGCTAGAACACGCCGATATTTCTGCACACGCGCTGGCTAGGGAATTGAGCAAACGCTGGCATAATACCGTGATTGTAAAAGGTGGTCATGATGAAGGAGAAAATGCCACAGATCATGCCGTGTGTTATGGCAGCGGTCTGTACTGCGGGTTAAGTGCGCCTCGAATTGCCACATCTTACAGCCATGGTGGTGGTTGTGTATTTGCTTCTGCAATTGCTGCATTTTTAGCGCAAGGGTATTTATTTCGCGATGCGTTTACGATGAGCAAAGCGTTGATTCAACAAGGGCTAGCACAGCATCAAGGCCAGCAGGGTTATTACGGCGCTTTTGCCGTTAAGCAGTGGCCAGCACCAAGCCAATTTTTTCCTAGTGTGGTCTGTGATGTCACTTGTGAATACCAAGCGTTGGGGGCATTTCCATCACTGGGCTTATCAAAAAACGAACATAGTCTTGAAAAATTGGGATTGTATCCGGTGGTTGATTCTGTGAGCTGGCTGGAGCAGTTACTTCCTGCCAATTTAAATATCATCCAGTTACGACTCAAAAATCTGTCTCAAGAAGCGTTGAAAGAGCAGATATCGCAAGCGATTGCTTTGTGTAATGGAAGCAATACGCGATTGTTCATCAACGATCATTGGCAACTGGCCATTGAGTTAGGTGCGTATGGTGTGCATTTAGGACAAGAAGATTTAGCCGATGCAGACTTAGCCGCCATTCATCGCGCTGGCTTACGCTTGGGCATAAGTACACATGGCTGTTATGAGTTCTTACTGGCACAGCAATTACAACCATCGTATTTGGCTATTGGGGCAATATTTCCTACGAAAACTAAAGACATGACAGGACAGATCCAAGGTGTAGATAATTTGCGTCAAATTCTGACGTTGGCAAAAGATATTCCGATTGTCGCTATCGGAGGAATAAATGCTGAACGCGTGTCTGAAGTGTGGCAAACCGGTGTTGATAGCATTGCTGTGGTTACAGCAATTACAGAAGCTGAGCAGCCTTTGCTCGCGGCCAAGACATTGCAACAGTTATTGGTGTAGTTGAAACCAGGTCACGAAAGAAGTGGCCTGACAGCCTACGCCATTGACAAAGCGCACTAGATTTAATGACTACGGTGCGCTATTGAGTGGAATTTGAGGCCGCCACTCTAGCCAATCTTCATCAAATTCGTCGGCAAGTTTAAAGGTATGGGCTTGAGCAACTTGCTGTATATTCGCATTAGGTGGTGTAGCAAATGCTATACCTCCGGCTAATAATGTTTCTACAGATTCTGACTTTATATCGATGCCGCTAAAAATGCCGGCGTCGAGTTGTACTCCACTTGCGTTCCAAAATTTGCTTTGTGCAGTTACCAGTGGCGCAAAGCGCTGCGCTATATTAACGTATATGTTAACAGCATCGGCAGTGTCGTTGAGATCAACTCCAATGACTTCGCCCACTTTTACTTGTCGGTAAAGCACAGGGTTGCCCACACGTATAGATCCTAAACGAGCAGAAGTTAAGGTGATGTTGAGACCTCTGGCCTTGTTTGTTGTCACTGGTTCCCAATCATTTGCTGTGAAGGCTGTGCTAAACTCGCCCGTGCCGGGTTTTACACCGATGAAGTTACCTTCAATAAGCGCACTGACATTTTTGGAACCTACTAAGCCAAGCTCAGGTTTGGCAAGCCAAAATTGCGTACCAGATACCGCAAACTGCTTAGCATGGTCGCTAAGATATGCATACGCAGTTGCGCCGAGTCCATCTTGATCAAACTGAATATGTTCAACCATACCTACCTGATGTTCTTTATATTTAATTTTTAAATTAGTTTTCAGCCCATCGATATCATTAAAGCGTATACGAACAGCCTGACCAGCCAAACGCGCATATTCCACGTTGTCGTACAATGTAAATCGCGAGCCCTCAGCTAGCGGTTCTGGTGTCATTTGCTCAGAGAAAACCTGCGGCGTATTAAAAAAACTAATGCCGCCCCTCAAGATGGCATCAGTCGATTCAGTCTTAATGAGGAAATTGCCTACACCACCTTTTATGGTGATACCACTCGCATTATAAAATCGCGTTTGGTTGGTGAGTAAATGGCGGTATTCTTCAGCGATGGTTACGTTGATATCAACGTCTTGCTCTTTTTCATCTATGGCAACATTATCAACCTGACCAACCAAAATCCCCTTGTAACTGATAGGGCTGCCGGGCGTAACTACATTGCCACGCTCCGTATTTAACGTTAATTGCACGCCGTCAGCGCTTGTTGGCTTTTTAGGTGGTTTACCGGCAAGTGAAAATACGTCAATGTGCTCCCCTTTGCCAACATTAACGCCAATGTAGCTACCACCGAACAACGCATCAGTGTCGCTAAAACCCGCAAAAGAAATACTTGGATTAACTACCCAAAACTGCGAATCCTGCTTAAGTATGTGTGCATATTCTGGTAACAAACCTGCGGTGATAACTACTTGCCCTTGTTGTGAGTCAACGTGTTGTATTGCCCCAATTTCTTCGCCATACAATAAGATACGTGCATCTTCAGAAAGTCCAAACATACTGGACGCGACTAATTGAAACGTTAACCGTTGTTTAGCCATTTTTTGGCTATCGTACAATGCAAAGGTATCGCCATTTTGTGGTGTCGTTTTTTCTTGAGCAATGCCTAAATCAAACGCTATCCCCCCAGTTAAAATCGACTGTAGTGACTGTGCGTTTACCTCAAAATTCTGGAGGCCACCTGTAACTTTAAAGCCGCTTATATTCCAAAAACGACTATCGGTTGATACATAATCTTGGTAGTCAGGTTCAACATGAATATGGATTAAAGATTCATTAGGGCCAGTATGTTCGATGGCTTGAACACTGCCAACACGTTGCTGTTTATAATAAATACCAGTATTCACCCGTATTGAAGAGACGTCGTTCGCTTGCAATACCAAATGCAATCCCGGTTCATCGTATTGATAGGCGGGTTTTTGGTTGTACACAATAAATTCATTGGTAGGCTGCCCAGAAATCGATGGAGATATTCCTATGTGTGAGCCTAACAGCAATGAATGTAAGTTAGTAACGCCACCTAAATCAATTTGTGGTGAGGCAACAAAGAAACTAGTATTTTCGGTGAGGTATGGAATGACCCTAGGATTGACCTTAGCTATCGCAGTTATGCGGCGACTCTGTGGGTCAATCTTATCTACAGAGGCGATATAGCCAAGTGTTAGCCCTTGGTAACGAATGGCCGCGCCTTCATCTATCCCAGAATCCCAATTTAGCTCGAGTGAAATTTCATGGCCCATTTCAGCGGTTCGGTAGTCTGGGTAAAGTTGGTAAACTTGTCCGTTCTGCGCTGGTGGCAATACTGCTTCATGTTGTGCATCGTCAAAGGCGATACCCCCTGAAACGATTGATGCGATCGATTGTGTTTTGACCTGTATTCCACCAGTGAGTGATCCAGAAACTTCTACGCCACTGGCATTCCAAAAACGGGAATTTTCTTTTACCAAATGGCTATATTCAGGTTTGATGAATACGTTGACTTTCACTAGGTTGAGCTGTTCGTTATAGCGATACCCAGATACATGACCTACGGTGATTTGACGAAACGTAACGGGGGAGCCTCTGCTTAGCGAACCTAGTGCTTTTGTGTGCAAGACCACATGCAACCCAGGTGTAGAAGCGTCTAATGAGGGAGCGTCACGTAGTGCGACAAACTCTCGCTTAGCCTCGCCTTTGCTTTCGAGATCGGGCTTGAAATTGATATAGCTGCCAGAAACGAGCGTGTCGAGGTCAGTTACACCTTCTTGTAATGAAAAGTCTGCGGTGACATACCAAAATAGTGCTTTATTGGTCAGCATAGTCTTAGAACTGGAATCCATTTCTATTTCAACCATCACACTTTGTAGGTCATCTGAAATTTCAACGTCCTTGACGAGACCGACTATCAACCCCCGATAACGTACTTGGGTTTTTCCTTTGACAATACCACTGGCATTATCAAACTGTACGGTTATAAACACGCCTTGTTCAGTAAATGATTTAATCAATAACCAGCCACCAAATAGCAAGGCCAAAAATGGCACCAGCCAAACGGCTGAGATCCCTTCTTTTTCTTCAATAACAGGTGATGACGGTGTCGGTTTTTGTGTCATTATTCTTTTGGTTCCGAATGGTTGTCCCACAATAAACGGGGATCAAAACTCTCAGCGGCAAACATAGTAAAGACGACCATCAAAGTGAAATAGGTGATGCCGTCTGCCGCTTCAATATTGGTGATAAACCCCAGCTTGACGACAGCTGCCATAACGGCCACAACAAATACGTCAAGCATTGACCAAGGGCCGAGATATTCCACCAAATGATAAAGTTTACTCTGTTGTTTTAATGTCTTTTTTTGACTTTTCTTAGCATTGTACATTAAGTAGAACAACGCAAGTATTTTCCCGAGTGGGATTACAAAACTGGCAATAAAAATGATGAGTGCAATGGGTAACATGCCCGATTGGACAAACTGAATAATACCTTCAAATATTGTTGACGCTTTGCCAACCCCTAACTTGTAATACACCATCATGGGATACATATTGGCTGGGATTAACATAATCAATGCCGCAATCGTCCAGGCCATTGTATATTGAAGACTCTTTGGCTTGCGTTGACTAAACGTTTTGTGACAACGAGGGCACCTTTGGTAGGTGTCGATCATTTTGACTACCTTGTGACAGCGTGGACAGGCGCCTAGCCCGTGGTCTATTGCTCTATCCATTGGGGCACTCATCCAATTGCTGCCATATGTGCTGGTGGTCCATGGTGATGGACAACATCGTGGAACAAAGCAACAGCATGCATAAACTCACTAAGCCTGTACCGATTTGCAGTTCCGATGATTCACCGAGTTTATACATTGAGATAATAACGCCGAGCAACAGCACATGTACCATCGCCCAGTTGTCGAGGTTTTGATAGGAACGGAAAAAGGTACGTAACTTAGGTGTATTTTTTTGCACGCGAAGTGATAGGTGGATGATTAGCGACATAATCAGGCGCACGAGAGGAATCGCGATGGTAAATAAAAACAAAGCCGTAGCGACAATATAGTCACCGTTGTTGATCGCTAAGACAATGCTTTCAATAAGTGACGCTTGGTTAGCATTGCCTGCGGCGCTAATGCCGAAAATTGGTAAGGTAACGGCTGGAACAAAGAATACTAATCCAGCAACCGAAAGCGCCATAGAGCGTTCAACCGAATTTCGCTTAAATACCGTTAAAGTGCCACCACAATGACAGCAACGCGCTTTTTGCCCTTCCTTGAGCCTTGGCAGAGAAAATAAGCCATCACATTGCTTACAAGCAATTAATGAGTCTAATGGCTGTTTGTTCTGCATAACAATAGTTCCATTATGTAAACCGAATAACTAGTTTAATGGAAATATGTCATTTCTCCAATGGCTTAACCGTTACAAAGCGTGAATAAAAAAAGCAGCTCTAAGAGCTGCTTTTCAAATGGGTTTACTTGTTACGAGGCATTTTAGCGCTTGTACAATTAACCTTTATTATTTAGTGATGACATGTATTGCGCTAACGCTTTGATGTCGTCATCAGAAAGCTTCACTGCGATGTTACCCATCATGTTGTTTAGGTCGTTCGCACGTGCGCCTGAGCGGAATTTCTCTAATTGTGCTTGTAGGTAAGTTGGGCTTTGTCCTGCAATGGCAGGGAAGCCAGCTTTATCCATACCGTTACCGTCAACTGAGTGACATGCAATACATGCTGTAATACCGCGCTTAGCATCACCACTGACGAACAATCTACGACCTGTAGCATTTTCTTCAGCAGTTGAAGGATAAAGTGTTTGTGACGCGAAGTATGCTGCTAAGTTTTGCATGTCTTCAGCTGATAAAGGTGCCACCATGCCTGCCATTACGCCGTCAACACGGCCTTCAGCATTGTTTGTGTCTACTGCTTTTTTGAAGTCACGTAATTGCTTCAACAAATAAGCTTCACTTTGGCCTGCTAATGAAGGGTACATGGCAACAGCCGCGTTACCATCGGCACCGTGACAAGCTGCACAAGTTGCTGCTTTTGCTTTGCCAGCTGCTACGTCACCAACAAATGATTTTGCAACTACCACGCCTTTGGCTTCAACTTCACCAACGGCTGCTGTGTCAACAAAGTAAGCACCAATGTGTGCAATATCTTCATCTGATAAGTTGCCTGCCACTTGGTTCATTGGCGCGTTCTCGCGTGAACCGTCTTTAAACGCTTTTAATTGCTTTTCAATGTATTGTGCGTGTTGGTTAGATAAGTTCGGGTTAATTAATACAGAGCTGTCGCCGTCTTTACCATGACAGTCAACACATGCTGTAATTCCGCGTGCCTTATCACCAAATTCGTAAATAGTTTTACCTACTTTAGCGTCTGCTACAAATGCCGGTTTAGCTGGCGCAGCTGTTGCTGGTGCAGATGCGTCACCGCTTGCGGCTGTATCGCCACCGGCTGCTTGGCCGTCACGCGTAAAACTTGAGAAATATGCGGCTACGTCTGCCATATCTTGATCTGACAAAGCTAACGCCATAGGTGCCATTACAGGGTCTTTACGTTCGCCGGCTTTAAATGCCTTTAATTGCTTAACAATATAGTCAGCATGTTGGCCAGCAAGGTTAGGGTACATGTCGGTTGCGCCGATACCATTCGTACCATGACACGCTGCACATGTTGCCGATTTCGCTTTACCTGCCGCTACATCACCTGTGAATGCACTCGCAGAATTTACCAAACCTAATCCGAGTACGATCGAAAATAAGACTTTTTTCATGGATTGCTCTCTGTTTTTTATTAACGCTTAAGGTTAGCCTAGCCCAAGCGACTATAAATTTTAGAATTATCGCGGCATTCTACACTATTCAATGCGTTGTGTAATACCGCATCAGAAAAAAAACACTAAAATTTGTACGGATTTAACTATTTTAGTCGGAAAAAGAGATATAATGCTATTTTTCAACGATTCATTGGTACGAGAAATTGTCTACACCTGTTGTTCACCTTAATAAAGCCAAATTTACAACTAGCGCCCCTGATATTCGTCAATTGCCTTTAGATACGGGCATTGAAGTGGCTTTTGCTGGTCGCTCAAATGCAGGAAAATCGAGTGCTTTGAATACGTTAACTAATCAAAAAAGTTTAGCGCGTACCAGTAAAACACCGGGGCGAACGCAACTAATTAATGTGTTTGAAATTGCATCTGAGCAACGTTTAATCGATTTACCGGGCTACGGTTTTGCCAAAGTGCCATTAGAAATGAAAAAGAAATGGCAGCGTGCGCTAGGTGAATACCTTGAAAAACGCGAGAGCTTGCAAGGCTTAGTAGTACTAATGGACATTCGTCACCCACTAAAAGACTTAGACAAAGATCTGATAGAGTGGGCAGCTGAAAGCGACTTACCTGTACTTGCATTACTCACAAAGGCAGACAAACTTTCACAGGGCAAAGCGAGTGCCGAAGTGTTAAAAGTTAAAAAACAACTCAAAGGATTGAACGCAGATATTACCGTGCAGGCATTCTCATCACTCAAACGCACAGGCGTTGATCAAGCTACACGCGTGATAACTGGTTGGTTAGCTGTTGCTGATGAAACAAATGATATCGACAGTGAAGCCGTAGAATAACCTAACACTCCTTATTACACTTACTACACTACAGCGACTGCAGTACCATCACTAAATGTGACGGTTCTGCACGTGAGATGTAATCTTCTTCAACAAAAGCAAATCGAATAACACCCTGTTGATCAACAATATAGGTGGCGGGGATAGGAAGCTCAGCTTTTTCTTCGCCATTATTTGAATTAATATCAATGCCAAGTTTTACGTATGCGGCCAATAAATCTTCTGGCACGGTAAAAACTAACCCACACTGCTTTGCTAATTGATTATTGTGATCACTTGCTACTACGAAATTTAGCTCGTTGCGTGACACTGTATCGGCAATGTGCTCAGGTGTTTCGGGCGTGATCGCGATCAAGGTTGCGTTTAATGCCGGTAGGTCGTTCACAATATCACGTAGTGCCTTTAGCTCTAGGACACAATAAGGGCACCATCCGCCGCGAAAAAAGCTGATAATCACTGGGCCTCTTTCGAGCGTTTCTTGGAGTGAATGCACGTTACCATGGCTGTCGGGGAGAGAAAATGCAGGGAAGGTGTCGCCAACTGAAACGGCTTGTTCTGCTAAGTTACGCTCTTGCAGCAGGGAAGTGTTGCGACTCAACACCTCTAATACTTCTTTAGACAAAGTTGAGGCTAATTTAGATTTATATTCATCTAACGACTGTCGTAAATTCATTTCAGGTTCCTCATTACTCTATGCAGAAATATTTCCGTGCTAACTTAAGTATAACGGGTTTGTTGAAATGCTAAAGGAAGGACGATAATTACGCAAGTTGATGATAAACAACACAAATAGATGTCCGTTCATACAAATTTTGGCGATAAAAAAAGCCGATGACAAAAATCATCGGCTGGATAGCTTTGGGGAAAGCTAGAATATATAAATTATTACAACAGGCGTTCGCTAAGGGAACGAGATGCATTATAGAGCAACGACTCTATAAAAGTAAAGTCATTACTCTAAAAAAAGTTGTTTTTTTCAGCGAACAGGTGTTTGGTTATTGTTATTTGCTACTTTATTCGCCATTTGCACCAGTTAGCATCTTTCTCCTAGATGCATTACAAATATCGTTTAAACCAATTCACTAGTTCTTCATTTACCTGAGCATTATATTCCATGAGGCTGTGGCTTCCTTTCGGGTAAATCACTAGCTTGTTCGTGATATTATTATCGTCGAACTTTTTAGCTAATTCTATCGAATGTTCTACATCGACACGGCGGTCAGCATCTCCGTGTAGTAATAATACTGGAATGTTTGGAATATCTTTTACCCACTTGATGACAGAGCGTTTGAGCAATTCATCTGTTTTATTTTTGGCGTACTGGGGAATTCTGGCTTTATACACTCGCTCCATTTCGGGCCTTTGCACTAGGCCTTTTTCTAAATCTGATGCCCCGGCTATCGCTGCTGCCGCTTTTACTTGCGGTCCCTTGTCCGTTTTTAAGGTTAGAAAAGTTTGCATGCCACCACGGCTTGCCCCAAACATGCCAATACGCTTAGGATCCGCATCTTTAATGCTAGGTATAATATCGATTAGCGTTGTAACGTCTTGTACATCAACACCGCCGAATTCATCTTGATTAATTGGGTTTTGCTCTCCTGTACCTCTGTATTGACTGCCAATCAGTATGAAGCCTTTCTGTACAATCGGAAAAAATTGAAGATAGAGGTGTCCGAAAACCTTCGCGCCAAAATTTCCGTTTCCGCCACGGTTATAAACTAGTACAGGTAATTTTTCGTTTGGCTGGCTTTTAGGTTTTATTAGATAACCATTAACAGTTACTCCATCGACATCATAAGCAAAAAATCGGCACTCTAATTGTGTTTTATAGGCTTCAAATTGCTCCTTACCTCCAAAGAGCTTATCTATGCGCTCTTCTGCTGTTTTTACTTCTTCTTTTGTTTGTGTTTTTCTCTTGTTTAGCAACATGCCTTTGAAATTTTCATAAGATGAAAAGTGGTCCGAGAAACAGTTTACTTCACCTAAAATTAGGTCAGACGCAAACAGTTTTTCTTCCAACTTATTTCTATCATCTGCTTTACTTTGTAGGGAGAATAGGAGCGTCGAAATTACCGTTAAAAGTGTTATTTTTTTCATACAATGTTCCTTACAAATATTTTGGCGTAATATGACCAAATAAAATTTAAACCTATGATAAAATTGCAATTTAAAATTAGTGTTTTTTGACAATACGGTCGATACAATACGTGTCCGTACAGGTCATTAACGTGTACGAAACTCAAGTAAAATAGCGTTTTGCTGAGATTAATTTTGTTTTTGTACTTTTGAGTTTTTTGGTTGTAAGCGAATGGAAAACAGCAAGAAAATAGCCCGCATTGAAGTTAGAGTATCACCGGAACTTAAAACAGACTTTGAGGCTGCATGCCAAAACAAAGGCAGTACCGTAAGCGAAACTATTCGCGACCTTATTGAAGAAAAAACAAGTACCTCGTCGCCTATGCCTAAATTCGCGCTGGTATTTGGCAGTGTGTTGGTGATTATTGTCAGTATGGTTTTAGGCTATAAGTTTTTTCAGAAAGGTGAAGTATTTTCACCAAAAAACAACGAAAGCTATGATTCTGTTGATCTGCTAAAGGCGAAGCTTGCTTTTGCAGGGGTTGATTACAATAAAGATGGCATAGTAACGATTGATGACTTTGTGCAGCTTCATACAGAGCTTCTGAAGGAAGGCAATACAAAAAATCAATTTGGACAGCCATTTGATCAAGAAGAGTATAAAAAAACTTATGATCCTCACCGTCAATTTGAATATCTTGATGTTAATAAAGACAATCAAATATCGTTAGAGGAATTTTCAACACAGATCGGAAAATAAATAGGTCAGGTACAGTTTAATCTCATTGTTAAACTAGTGAATGTTAAAGAAGGCATGTGCAATTTATTTGTTGGCATACACGGAAGAAAAATCAAGTATTAAGATAATAAAGTTAGAAAAGCGCAATTGTCGACGTTGCTACAAGTAAAGAAGAGAAAGCCTCAATAAACGAGACTTTCTTAAAGATGGAGACCAGTTAACGTAATGTGTACTAGCTCAAATTTAAACCGACAGCCATCGGTTGAAAATCGGGTAACTGTCAGATCAAGCTGAACTAGTACTACTAAACCTATAAATTAGCTAAACTCCTTTATACACCGACATAACTATCCTAATTTATTTCTAATTTTCAAAATTAAACTTTCTAATGCAGTACGGCACTATTTTAGTGAACGTAAACCATACTTGCGGTAGGAAATGGTCCACCTGCCATTGAAGGCGTGCAGGCACCATCTAACCAGAACGCGATTTTTTTATTATTCGCATGTGCTAGCATAATTGAAGCATATAGTTCTGCAAAATTTTCACGCTCTGTTGAAACGGCAACCGCGTTGGCTTCATTCGTACCATTGCAGTTTGCATTGTCTAAGAATTTCGTTGGGGTTAAGGAATATACTACAATTCTACTCGCATCGATTTTGTAGTAACTAACATTAGACTTTCCTGAGTTATTTTGCGCTATAGCGGGAAACGCAACTAAGGTAAAAAGTACGATTAAAAAATTTAAAAAGTTATTAAGCTTCATATCTATCCTTCATATTATTTTGGTTTAACTTGCTCAAACCCATTATCATTATTACCTTTCCAAATTCTTAATGGGCCTAAATATTTAGTCATAAATCGATCACTTTCATCGATTGATTCGTTATTTTTCATTCTATCGTGCCTATAGATTCCTAGCCGTATTTCTGGAGACGCAATAGGAAACTCGTAATTGTCCGGATAGTCATACATGGTAGGACCAAAGAAATCCCAAGTGGGGGATGACGCTACAGAAACATTTTCTCCTTTTTCAAAGGCCCAAACTCTAAATCTGCCATTATCGGTTTGAGAATACGTCATTTGAATAACGAAGTCGTACCACTTGTTTGTTTCTAGGGTGAAGTTTGAAGTATATGAATGGCCCAGAGGTACGGTCCAATTATTAGTTGTTCCCTTGCGTGTTGTAAACTGAAAATGTAATTTTCCATTCACAGGAATGGCTATTATTCCACAAGCAGGACCACCGACGGTTAGGCCTGCGCTCACAATCTCTTCAATTGTTTGCTGATCAAACCCTTTTTCAGCTAGTACTGATTCGTTCGGCTGATTTCTAAATTGAAAAATAGTCGTTACTTTTTCTGAATCTAGATGAGTGTAGTACTCTGACCAGCCTAGCCAAATTGTATCTCCCTCGTTGATGTTCATTTTTTGAAGTGTACTTCTTATTTGAATTTCGGCACGGGTCATGCCCAATGCTGCCGCACCTGATTGACCAAAGTCGGTATAGAACCTAACGTTTTTACTATCTGGTTCACGCGGTGTTACAGTTAAATCTCCAAATTCAATTTCTATTCCAAACTGTTCGCCGTTGGGACCGACATACCCAGGGTCTGTTTGGCTATACGGCCGCACAAGCGGTATAGGCATTCCTTGTGTACCCGGATAGCGATCGCTCACTCCCCAAATTTCTTCTAAAGGGCGATTCCAATTTCGGGTTTGTTCTGACACCGTCCCATTTACCGTTCCAGTCCACTTGAATTCCCGTAGTGGCTTTAAATTCTCAGATCGTTTTTTTGCTAGCATCAAATATGCATTTATAGCTGTAGAGTCGTTTGCGTAGCAGCCAAAAACTAAACAATATGCGATAAATGCGCTATAGCCACGTAAGTATTTTCTGAACATGTTAATTCCCTAGCTAATTACGTCCAAGATACATAAAGATTGATTAACGTACTACAAAACTATAGAAAACAAAAGCTTAGATAGAAGCTATCAGAATCAATAACAGGGTCAGGTACAATTCAATCCGTTACCTTATTAAATTGAAGTTTGTTTGAGCAGAAAATCGGCGATTTAACGGTAACTAGTTAGTGGGCATAGTTTATTGTGAAAATAGGAATGTTTTAAATTCCCCACTATTAATCGTATCTGTTCTAAAACGCATTTTTTGGGCGCAAACCGACCTAAAATCTCACTAATTCAAGTTTCTGTCAGCTTCCATTTGAATACCACATCAAATGGAAGCGAGTCTATTATCAACTATATTAGAAGCGCAATAAAAATATCAAATAGTTGTCGTCAGTCTAATTCACTGAACTAAGAAAACGCATCACTGTTTGATTAAATAATTCAGGATTTGCTGAAGGCATATAATGTCCTGTATTCGGTAAAATTGCGAGTTGCGCATTAGGTATTGCCTCAGCGATATTAACTGTATGCTTCGTTTTAATCTCATCCCTATCGCCAGCAATAATCAATGTTTTTGCTTGGATAGCTGAAAGATCTGAAAACGTTAGCTGCGGATATTTAGTCATCATTCTTATCAATTCAGTGGAAAAGCTATACTCTCCATCGTTTTGTATGTCTGCGTTTTCTACGAAATCTACTAAGGAGTCTAGCCCTGTTAATCCTTCGGGAAAAATATTCGCTGCCATAGAAATCAGGCTAGAAACCTTCTCTGGATATTTAATAGCCATCATTAGTCCAATAATCCCACCATCAGACCAACCAACGATATGTGCTTTGCTTACTCCTATTTTATCCAAAAATAGTTTTGTATCTTCTACTTGCAGCTGATAAGTAAGCTTGTCACCGTCATTGTAACTTGAGTTTCCACGACCTCTTGAATCTAAGGCGATAACCCTAAATTGTTTGGCATACTCCTCGATTTGATTCAGGTAAGCTGAAATTGATTGTCCATTGCCATGAATAAGTAAAAGTGGCTCACCTTTTCCATATTCTTCGTAATAAAGTTTTACACCGTTTACCTGAACAAACTTGCCATGTTCCATGCTACCAGGCAGTGAGTTAGCTTGTATTTTTAATGATGTCTTACCTTCATAAGGGTTTTCTTGTGAATAAGATATATCGAAGGTGCTGGTATTAAACTTTCTGGCTACAATTCCTTCACTCCAGCTTCCATCGTGGTCTGGATTTTCAAAGTTCCCGTTTTTAATGTGAATTGGTACCAAACTCCCTGACTTGTCTTCAATTTTTACGACGAAGTCATCGTAGAAGTATTCTCCGTTATTAATGCATAATGCGCCAAAATTTAGGATCTCAGAGTCGTCCTTAATTACTCCTTTAATTTTAAAACGTTGCCAATTATTTGTGACTTTTCCTGTGCCAGCGTCATTTTTGAAAAAGTTGTAGCCAGATTTTGTATCTATTCTAACCCAAAGGCTAGCTTGTGATGCGGTACTAGCCTCTTTCATTCTAATCGCGGCCGAAACTTCAAATTTCTTTCCAATATATTGTTTAATATCAATGCCCTGTGCATATGAGGTCCAGCTTTGTTTCACTTCTTTTCCAAGAAGCGTAAATGATGTTAATACACCGACAAGAATTATTATTAATCGATTCATTTTATTTTTATGTACTCTGTAAATGGTGGTGATTACGTTAAATGTGAAGTGGTGCATCAATACATGTGAACACCTTTTGAATAAGTCTATGTTTTACACGTTTTTGGGGATTTCATAATGTGTATATCCAATGCGTTGACTCCCTGTTTTTGGCACGTAGGCACTGTTACCTACATCTATTTCAGTGTTGAGATGAAATAATACAATTATTTTTGTTTCTAAATGACTATTTTATTTAGTTATTAATAAGATACAAGCGAATAAAAGAATAAATAAGGCCATGTACAGTTTAATTTTGCTGTTCAAGCTAGTAAGTTTTAATTTGAAAAATAACTATCGCTGTATAATTGCAATTTAACACGAGGGCAATCTATGCTACATCGATTAGCAGCAGTAACCGCTTTAACTCCTCCGCTTTTCATATTCACTTGTTAATACTTCATAGCGTACAACGAACCATTTTTCAGTAGCTTAAATCGTAGGTGGCTTTATTCTATTCTCGTAAAGTTTAGTTTTAACCTAAAAATGCTGATTCGCCACGCAACGCGTTGCCAAATATTGGTATGTTTTCAAGATTTCCTAGAATTCTTAATTAATGATTGAGTTATATTTCACCCTAAGTGCTTGTTTGTAGTCTTTTGTTTTTATTGGTTTAAATGTTTTCAGGATGTTTTCTCGATACTTTAATCATGGGACTGGTGCTTAACATGCTGCATATTGTCGTCGGTTTCGAAAACTTAATCAGGAGCAATCAATGAAATCTACTCTTAAAATATCCAATCAATTATCTATTTTGCTGATTAGTGTTGTTTTCAGTATTCAGTCATTCGCGACGCCATCGATCAAGAGTGAATTGTCACAGGCAGAAAAGCTCGTCGTCGATTTTTACGAGCGTATTTTTGTTAAACACCATGGCGATGTTAGCAAAATAGCCCAGCAATATGTTCACGAAGATTATATTCAGCATAACCCATGGGTAGCCACAGGTAGAGCGGCTTTTATTGAAGCGTTTTCAAACGTTGTAAAGAATAGACCGGCTTCAAAGCGTACGGAGATTAAACGCGTGATTTCTGCTGGAGGTTACGTGGTATTGCATGTGCATGCGTATGATACTGCTAGTACCGAGCCGGGGAGTGCGGGCGTAGATATTTTTCGCGTCGAGAATGGCAAAATCATGGAGCATTGGGATGTCTGGCAAAAAATTCCAGAAAATATGCCGCACAAGAACGGTATGCTGTAGTTATTTTATCAGAGAATATCAAAGGGCAAGCGATTTGCCCTCTTGTTGAAACAAGGGCGTGAAGCACCTATGATATCAAAAGTCATAATTTAGTAGTCCTCACAAGTGTCAGACAGTAGTAACCTCAAAATACCGTACCGTATCGCAAATGTAATTGTTAACCCACAGTTGCATACTCTCCAACATCAAAATGGCACAGTTAAGTTAGAGCCCAAAGCGATGAAGTTGCTCGAGTTGCTGGTTAAGAATCAGGGGCAAGTATGTAGTAAGCAGCAAATTGCAGACGAAGTTTGGCCTAGACAAATTGTTGCTGATGATGCAGTGACTAGGCTGATATTTGTGTTAAGAAATGCCTTAGCCGACGATGCTAAGTCACCTGTTTTTATTTCGACGATACCTAAAAAGGGTTATGTGTTTCTGGTGGAAGCCAAACCCCTACCGTCTCCGAGAAAACGGCTAGCAATGTTGATTACTACAATATTGTTGTTCGTTGCATTGATATTTATTGGGTACAATTGGCCGACATCAGAGGTTTCCCAAAATACTGCTAATTATCAAATTGAGCGGGCGTTGCCTATTACTCATCAGGAAGGGCGCGAGTATAACTATGTTATCGATAAGGGCGTAGCCGCTTATTTTCATCAGCACAATGAGCTTACAAGTTTACTGGTGATCAGAGGGAAGAGTGCCCCGATATCATTAGTGGCAGACTATTGGAGAAAGCGCAGTCTAATTATTGTGGACAATGTCTTGTTTTATGTTCGTTACACCTCTAGCCAATATCAAGTGGTTCAACAGACACTGGATGGCGTAAGCAAAATACTTGTTGAAAGTACTGCTCCCATTTATTCACTGAGCATGGATCGCAGCGGGCAAAACCTGTTATTCAATCAATATCAGGACAATGAAAATACAAGACTCCACCAATATTCTTTCTTGAGTGGGCAAATTAGCCCAATGGACTTAATCACCCACCTAAAAGTAAACAAGGTATACTCTCATTATTACCACGCACCACTAGATACGTTGTTTTTTGTTGGGATCGAAGGGAGAAAGCCTACAATATACGGGCTGAAAAGTAATGACGAAGGCGCTTCATCTCATATAACAGGCTTCGAAAGAATCCGCTATATAACCCAAGGTAAAAATGCAGATGAACTATTAGTAGTCGGCACCTATCATTTTACGCAAGGCATTTGGTCTGTGTCGTTGGATACTAAGCAAATCAACTTGATCCAGTCACATCAAGATAATGACATCACTCATGCGGCGTTCAATGCAGAACAAAACGTATTATATTACAGTTTTCAAGGGCAAAGGGTTGATTTGAAAGAAGTGAGTCTCCAGGGAAAAACAAATCGATTGCCGCATTTAAATTCGACCTTGATTGAGAGTAATGCGAGTTACTCTTCAGATGGCGAAGAGATTTATTTTGCATCTGACCGAAATGGCGATTTTGAGTTGTATGGGTATCAAGTTGGTACGTCAGTTACCCGTCAAATTACTCAACTGAAAGCCACGAAAATATGGTACTACAGTTTTTCAACCGACGGCACTAAAGTTGCCGTAGTCTACTCTAAGAATCACATTCGATTAGGAGTCGTATCAACGGCTACCGGAGAACTAGTGAAGTCTGTAGCGCTTGAAGAGATCAAATTTCCATTGAGCTGGAGTGCAGATGATAGATATATCTACATCAGTGAACATCGGCAGAAAATTGCAATGTACGTATACGATGCTCAGTCGTTAACGATAGAAAAAAAGCGCACAGGTCTGGGGCTGACTGCAGTTGAACTTAGTCCAGGCAAGGTTTTGGCTTTTGACTATCAAAGTCAGCAATTTTCCAGCTATGATTTTTATGCGGAACGTCTTGAAGCAATGAGCGATCCGATACAAGATTATGTGCCATTGGCACCACATAATACGCATAGTGACGGTAAGCAGGCAATGCTGCTATATAGTGATGGTATGAAGAAAACCATCTTTCGCTTATTATTTGCAAAAGATCAGGGCAAGCGACAACAAACGTTGGTTGCTCATATACTTCAGTCAGGCAACATGCAAGCTTTTTCGCCTGAGATGTCTGCTTTATTGCTGGCAGACAGAGAGAGAAGTATGAACGGTAATATTGTGGGTTTACACCTGAAGTAATCTAGTAGTCACGAAATGCTAATTGACAGGTCAAACATCAGCGTACCTGTTATATAGTATCCGCAGTGCTTAAACAGCTCTGGCATTCGCTGCTTTTGGCAAGAGCTCAATCACTGGTCGAAATTGTTTTAGCGTGGCTAGTTAAAAATCATCGGCTCTTTTGTCATTGCCTACATCACTTGATATAAAATACTTGCTTTAGTAGCGGCCTTCTTTCAGTATTGCGCGTATTGTTTTGTCTGACGATTATGCTTTCGAGGTTATCTAATTGAATCAAGCGTTGCATGAAGTGTTTAATTTGCATCATGAGGCTTTATTAGCTTTTATCGCAAAACGCTTGCATGACCCTCAACTGGCTAAAGATATTCTGCATGACCTTTATCTTAAGGTACAGAATCAGCCTCTTGATAGTGAAATCAAGTACCCTAAAGCATACCTCTACCGAATGGCTAACAACCTAGTGATTGATGTAATTCGTCGCCAAAGCCGACAAGAGGCTATTACAGATGATACAGTGTTGGAGCAATCTACTAATATTGGCCCGGAACGGCTTGTAGAGCATGCACAACGGTTGAGTATTGTTCAGGAGGCTATGAAAGAGCTGCCAGAAAAGACGCGGGATGTTTTTCACATGCAACGGTTACAGCAAATTGAAAAGCGAGAAGTCGCTAATGAACTTGGTATTTCCGTGAACATGGTAGAAAAGCATCTACGACGAGCCGTACAGTATTGTCGAAATAAATTGTATAAATTGGAAAAATAATTACTCAATTGCCATGATTAAGCGTCTAAGTTAAGAGGCACCGAAGAAATTGACTATGCAAGAACACGATCAAGCATTCATCACACAGCAAGCAAACGATTGGCTTGTAAAACTTGAAACCGGCGACATGTTAGCTGGTGATGAAGACCGTTTTGTTGCTTGGCTAGAGCAAGATGAGCGTCATGGAGAAGCGTTTCATGAGGCCGAACAGACATGGCAGTTGATGCATGAAGCCTCGAATAAACATAGTCAAAAAACAGTTGCAAGCATACTTCAACAGTCTAAAAATTCGTGGTTCAAACAACACTTGTTGTCCATTGCGGCGACTGTTCTGCTGTCTTTTATAACGATGCTGTGGTGGCAACAGGGTTATTACTCGCTAATGTCAGACCACTATACATTGACGGGAGAACGTCAAGAGAAGGTACTTGAAGATGGCTCAGTACTGACTCTTAATACAGATTCAGCGGTAGATATACGCTTTGAGAAGAATATTCGTCTGGTAGAAGTCCTGTCAGGAGAAGTACATGTGGCTGTTGCCCCAAATCCTCAAAAACCGTTTGTTGTAAAAGCAGGGACAATGAAAGTAACCGCATTGGGGACTGCTTTCATTGTGAGCCGAACTGATAAGCTGGCGCCAAAAGTAACGGTCACAGAGCACAGCGTAAAAGTAGAAAGTGAAACCTCTAACCATCAGCAACTGGTACTTGAGGAAGGCCAACAAGTGGCATTACAAGTAGCCACTGACAAACTATCCTCGGTGAAACAAGTCAACAGTTCATTGGCTAAAGCTTGGCTGAAAGGAAAATACGTGTTTCAGGATGAATCGTTTGAAGCGGTTATCAGGGAACTAGAGCGTTACTATGATGGCAAGATACTTATTCAAAGTTCGTCACTTAAAGGCGAATTGATAAGTGGTGTGTTAGACATAGATAATCCGTTGGACTCCTTAACTAATCTTAAACATCAGTTACAATTTAATGTAACAAAAGTTACGCCCTATTTGATTGTGATCAGTAAAGGTTAGCACCAATGCACCAATGTGGTTCTTTGCGGGGTTATCTCGCTTTTTACATGTGTTTTTTATTTGTGTTTTCAGCCACTGTACAAGCGAAAGCACTGAAGCGATACCATTTCGATATTGACGCTCAGCCTGTCAATAGTGCGTTGATTGAATTGGCATTGCAACGCGAACTCAACGTCGTTTATCTCGCCAGCCTAACCAAGAACCTGCAAGCCAATAGCTTGTCGGGTGAATATACGCTATCAGAAGCGCTTAATATGCTTCTGAAAAACAGTGGCTTACAGGCGACTATTGCTAATAATCGTCTGATACAGATCCAACGAATCAAGAAAAGTAAGCCTAGCGTTAATAATGTAGCTCGCCCTCTGCCAGATAAACCGAAAGAAACAAAGCAACCTCCTGTTCTAGTGTCATCGGATCCAGATCCTATAGAGAAGATAGAAATCGTCGCCAGAATAGTATCGCCATACAATCTTGGCACGACAGTCTCAACGACCAAAACGCAGCGTGACTTCCTGCAGACCCCACAAATTGTCAATGCATTACCCGAGCAGGTGGCTAAAGACTCACACGCGCGAAACTATACTGATTCAGTGTCATTAGCGTCGTCAGTGGCCTACCTTGAGCGCAGTGCTGGGGTCATTGACGAGCTCAGACTTAGGGGGTTTGCTTACCCAGCATTAAAAGTGAATGGTATGAGTTCACATGCGTATATTGCGCCAGTCGACGTAGCTTTTATTGACAGTATCGAGGTCGCCAAAGGACCTAGCTCAGTTATCTTTGGTCGTATGGAGCCCGGTGGTGTCATAAACATGATGCTAAAAAAGCCGGGAGTAAGCCGAGATAGTATTTCATTACGGTTTGGGGATGATGACTTTCAACGCGCGGAACTTGATTTTAATTGGGCGTATAGCGACCAAACAGAATTTCGTACAGTGGGCTTCATTCAGCAACATGGCCATGAGAAAGAGTTAAATCTCGATGATGCTGAGGGGGTAATGTTAGCCATGAGCCACCAATTTGAGGAGGGAGGTGAGTTAAATCTGCATTATCGATTTGAATCACAGAATGTTTTACAACAGTTTGGCCAACCGGTCGAAGGCTTCGACTCAGGCGTTCAATTTTTTCTTGATGATATGGGTGAAATTTTTGTATTCGCATCACGTCAAGATGATTTGCGTGCGGGTTTGGACATCGATCGACATAGCTTGAATTTGAGTATCAATGACTGGCTAGTAGGCGATTGGTCAGTTGACATGCATTTTCAACTAGATAGCTACCAAGCCAACAGCCTTATCAAATACCCGATCATTGAGGAGTTCGTGATTGACGTAAATGGTAATGTTATTTCGAGCGACGACTTGAATGATATATTGCTTAATGATGACGAACTATTTCAACAGCTTGTGCAGGGCTTGAATACCTTGAAAGTCGATCCTGAAAATATAGAATTTGTCGATATTGAGTTTTCCTACGACACGCATTTTCTAAGTGGAGAATTGACCGCTTATAAAAATGTGTCCTTGGGTGCTTTCGAGCTAGAGCAGTTGTACGGCGTCAATATAAATAACTCTATGCCGGAAACGCTCTTATGGCAAACGCATGATATACGCTCAAACTTTGTACCAACCGAGCGAACTGATGTCTTGTTCTACAATGATACTAGTAAAACCGAACTGCGCGATTTAAATGCAGGGGTATTTGGGCAATGGGTCGTCGATTGGCGTAACTTTACAGCTTTTTTTGGTGCCAGAATCGACTATTTGGAGTTCGATTCAGCGAAACAAGAGGTGGTTGCAGAGAAAGCGTCATTTATTGAACGAACTTTCCGACTCGGAGGGGTTTACGCCATAGCAGATGACAGTGCTATTTTCGTCAACTATAGCGAGTCTTTTTCTCCACAGTTCAGTATCAATGAAGCAGGGTTTTTCGCGGAAGAAGATGAACAGTCTGCCCCCAGTTCTGTCCTATTCCCAGATCCTGCACGTTCTTATCAGATGGAAGTGGGTATAAAAAAGACTTGGTTCAATAACCGCTTACACACTGCTTGCGCGTTATTTAGTATTGATAAGCAAGGCATAGAGTCATCTATTGAACGCCAAAGAAATAAAGGGGTTGAATGTGATGTGGCAGGCTCTATTGGCAATGACTGGCATCTTACCTTTGGCTTTGGCTGGTTGGATGCAGAAATCATAAGCAGCGCTGAGACTGAACTCGTGGGGAATAAACCTCGTATGACCCCAGAATTGAGTGCACGGTTGTGGCTTAACAAAGACATTCCTTTAAGTGGATTGTGGCAAGGGCAGTGGAGCTTAGGTTATACCTATATCGATGAAAGGTTTATTGAAGCCGGTAATTACAATCTTCTGGCTGCCTATCAAGTGTTTGATTCCGGCTTTTCTGTCAAACATGGCGACGCGATAGAATTGTCTATATTTATTCGTAACTTGTTTGATGAGAGTTATACACAAGGCGTTTTTAACGCATTGCCATATTGGACAAATCCAGGACGAGAAAGAACAGTAGAAACACGCTTTTCATACTATTTTTAGCTTCTAACAGAACGGAATCATTACTAAATTAATTATCTGGTATCACTAGAATTCTTCTTTTTTTCTCAATGTCTTTCTTGTTATTTTGATTTATATCAATAACTTATCGCACTCGTTAAATAGAACATAATTTTTCATTCCTCGATTGATACTTTTGGTCGTCATAGCTAGTAAAGGGGCAAAGATTAACCTGCTCCTTTATGTCGAGTGGCCCGTAGTAGGCGAACGCTAATGTTAACCATAGATGCAAATTACGCCTGTGCAATTTGCTTTAGTAGGTGTCAAATGAAACGAGTCGATGATCAAATTATTGACAAGAATGTTGCTTGGTATGTCTTCATAATATCATGCATGTTGGTGTGTCCGCCGTTATATTTCACCAGTAGTTTTGCTCAGGTGCATAATAAGCAAGAATTCACAGTGAGTAATGCGCAGATCTTTTTAAAGAGCCCGTTAGCGGCAGTGGAGTTGACTGAGACGGAGTTGAACAACGGCAAAAGTTCTCGAATATTTTTGAATACACAATCTCTTACTTGGAAATGCTGTAATTTAATGAGCGATTTCCTGATTAGTGTAAGTAAGCGTTATAGGAAATGGACGCAGAATGTGAATCTTTCCCCAAATATTAAGAAGGAGAAGAATGTGAGGCTTTTACGATTTGCGAGGAAAGGGGAGAGCGTTAGGCGATACTTGCATGCGATGAAAGGGAAGAATACGAGACTTTACCCTAATGCAGATAGAGCGAAAAAGGCGGTGAGACTCAGCCAGAATAATGGTAGGGATAAATAGGGGCTGGTTGAACGTGCAAGAGTTTAATCTCGCTGTTCAAGAAAGCTCATATCACTAACACACCCTATGCCATTCGTTCCGATGTTATCTGACAAATCAATCATTGCTACTAAGTTAACAAGGTGTTGTTTTTTGAACAAAAGATACTACTGTAAAATTACAATCTAACACGGAGAGTAGTTTATGACACATCGATTGATAGCAGTAACCGCTTTAACCTTTCTATTTTTAAATTCACCCGTTAATGCTTCAGAGCATACAGCGCCTGACTTTTCAGTGCTTACAAAGCAACTTTGTGTAAGTGATGAATGTAAGAAAAATTATCAAAAATTAAAGAAGTTTGCTAAGCATGGAAGTATGGAAGCGCAAATGGTTGTTGCCACTGCGTACCTTACTGGAAATGGCTTGGAAAAGAACCCTAAAAGAGCTGCGATGAACCTGAAAAAAGCGAAAAGCTCAGGTTCTGCAAGAGCGGCTTGGACATTATCTTACTTATACACACATGGCATTGGTGTTGATAAAGATTTAGAAGAGGCTGAAGAACTATTCCAGTATGCACTGGACAAAAATTTCGGTCCTGCGCTTTATCAAAAAGCCACTGAAATGCTGGATTTAACAACTAAGAATAATGCCGAAGCCATTTTACTTTTAAAAACAGCAATAGCTAAATCCGATAAAGAATCAACCTACCTGTTGGCGCAAATGTATGAACTGGGTGAAGGTGTAGAGCAAAATACGGTCGAGGCTGTAAGACTCTATAGCACACTAAAGTTTTTCGATTATAAAGACAGCCAAAAAAGACTACAGGAGTTGTTGACCAGCCACGCGGAAGATCCTGAAATTGTACAGCTTAATAAAGAGCTAGATTTAGACATAGAAGTTATTACTGTGAGCGGCATGAACTGGAATTTGGATAATACGTTATCTACGCTTGTGGAAAACTTAGATATGATGGGCAATTATTATGGCGGTGGGATAGGCCGTATTCGCGGAAAAGGGTGTGTAAATTCATCATCAGTCTGCTCAAGCGTGACAGGCAAAGAAGAAATTGCACTATTTATGAAAACCTTTAGGTAGGCACTAAATACGGAATAAGAAGGGGCTTTTAAGAAAAACTCTTATTAGCCCATCTTTACAAATAGGCGTTCCTCGTATTCTTGCGTATACACAGTTCACAACGCTACAGTGCTTAGGCGATATTACGGGGTAAAATTACCGTCAAATCACATTCATTATCTTAAAAAGGACTTATTCATGAATTACATAAAGTTAGCGGTAATTTCGGCGTGTTTTCTATCCACGTCTGCTTTGGCTGAAAATATTCATTCAATTAAATTAACGCCTGAAAACATTAAAAAATATGATGAAAACTCTTATATCGATAAGCAAGAAGATCTTCGAGTAATATCACTTGGTAGCTTAAAAGACGGGCTTAAGAGCGGTTGTTATCGTGTTTACTATTTTTATAAAAGCAATAATCTGGTGCACCAGTATTTCAAAGAACAGCCGTATTCATGGGATAAAATAGAGTTGAAATATAGCTCTACAAAGAAAAACAACTATGATCCAGGGGCGTGTGAAATTATTTCTGTTAGTAAGGTATAACGGGCAAGAAACTGATAGGTTAATACAGAACTCTATCAGGCCCAAGAAATCCATAACAAAATCCCATATAGAAAGAGTTGTTATTAAGGGAGAAGTTAAGCTAGTCGCTTTTTAATTCGGCTTAATGCAACAGGGGTAACTCCTAAGTATCTAGCGATATCGTTTTGCGTTAATCGCGATGATAATTCCGGCTCATTCATGTTGAATTTCAAATAACGTTCTTCTGCTGGTAGCATGAGCAACTCATATTCTCTTTGTTCTTTTTTCATCGATATTGTTAAAAGAGTGTCGATTAATTGCTTTGCGATGGTATGTGATTCATAAGCGGCATCCAATAGTTCATTGAATGGGTATTGGATGACTTCAACTGTTTCTAACGCCTGTAAAGAGAACGAACAAGCAAAGCCACTGTAGGCGGCATTTAGACTGCCAATGATATTACCTGGTTTGATAAAGGACTTAATATTTTCTTTACCATCGTCGGACAAGTAATAAGCTTTTAGCAAACCAGATTCGACATAGAATATGTCATTACTTTGGTCTCCTTGATGCAATACGTGCTCATGCTTGTAAAAAGATATTGGAGTTCCGTGTTGTTTTATTAAATCCTTTAACTCCATACGTGCCCAACAACTAGTGACTTATAGAATCAGTCTACGTGTTTCCGATATAGACTGCTAATTTTTTCCATTTTTTAACTTGGGTTAATGCACTGCATACTTGTCTTCATATACTTTCATGTTTTTGGAGCTTAGCAACACAATTATACCAATCCGTATAAACTCTCGCTAAGAAAGCAATTTCTTATACGGAACGGTATTAGAAGCTTTGAAAGTCTGGTCAAAACCTTAGTGTATTGAGCGGACCTTTTAAACCATAAGCTGTACTTCAATAAGGTATGAAATATGAGCAAAAGATCGATTTATATCGTTTTCTTAAGTGGAATTTTATTTATGTCACTCACAACTAAATCTATCGCTAAAACCATTTCAGTACGTGTCACTAATATTAATACCAGCAAACCAGGCAATATTATGGCAATGTTATTTACAGAAGAAGGGTTCCCCAAAAAGCACGATAAAGCGCTTATTATTAAGAATAAAAAAGCCGAATCAACAGAGCTAGTATTTGAATTTTCTGTGGCGTTGGAGCATTTTGCAGTAAAAATACTACATGATGAAAATGAAGACGGTAAAACATCTAAAAACTGGACAGGAATCATCCCCTCAGAAGGTTTAGGTTTTACTAACGGAGCACAGCTAAGTTGGCGAGGTGCTCCTAAATTCAAAGATGCAATGCTAACCCTAGAAGATGTCGCAGAAGCGTTGGTAATTCCTATTAAATATCCTTAATTTACAGTGAGAAAATGTGATGAAATCTTTGTTAAAAATTATGTTGGTACTGGCATTGTTCTTCGCTAGTACATTTATCGTACTTAACGCAACTGGCATTATTACCGTCGATAAAATAACCGCATGGTTAGAGTTAGCAAAATCAGTGAACCCTATTTATGTTGGTTTAGTAGTTGTGGGGCTGTTGTTTGTTGATCTCTTTGTAGCAGTGCCAACGTTAACAATAATCATTCTAAGTGGGCATTTTCTGGGGCCCATTTTTGGGGGAGGGGCCGCTGTTATTGGGTTATCGTTGGCTGGAATATGTGGTTATGTTATTAGTCGAAAGTATGGACACATTTTAATTAATTTTCTTATTAAAGATCGACGTAAACGCTATGAAGTTGCTGAGCAATTTCAAAGCCATGGTTCAGTGGTCATTCTCCTGTCAAGAGCTACGCCGATTTTACCTGAAGTATCTGCTTGTATGGCTGGTATGACAAAAATGCCTTTTATCCGGTTTTTGTTATTATGGTTAATTAGCACTTTGCCGTATGCGTTCATAGCTTCCTATGCTGGCGCTATTAGCACGCTAGAAAACCCGAGTCCGGCAATATTAACGGCAATAGGACTCACTGGTTTTTTTTGGCTGGGATGGTTTATTTTTCAAAAAAACAAAAATCGCCCACTTCAACAAAGCTAGCGAGGAACAAAGCTTAATAGTGGAAGGAGAACTGAATACTCTTTTCATTATTTACGTCAGCCCCAAAAATTTCAAAAATACAGTGGTGGAAAAGCATATGCAGTATAAACAGGGCTAGCTTGTACTTGCCAATCTGGTAGTAACTGCATACTAAGCCAGTTGTTGGATCTGAAATTTACTCAAAAATGTGACAATTTAAGATGAAAAATAAGCCAATGTTGTAGCCTAGACATTTGTTTTATAAGATTTAAATATACTTCTTGGTAGACGACGCTCTCGGGAAGGAGGCCTTACGATAAAATGATGTGTTGTTCTATAAGTTTTGCATGCCTATAATGGAGCGGTACAAGCTTATTAGCTTTGTACAGCTTGTCTTTTAATAGTTTCTCGATGAAGTGTCTTTCCTTAGTCCCGATAGCCATCTTTTGAACTTCTATAATTTTATAACGTTAAAGTTGTTGTTAATTCTCCTATGTACCGTTGCGTTTGTTGAACGCGGTATTTGGCCTTTTCGATGACTTGGAGAGATCAATGTATTCAATAGAAGAACTTCACGCATCTGAGCATGAAGTTTATGGCCTAACCGAGTTAGCTAATAGGGAAAGGCTAGCAATTCAAAGGTTGTCTGGAGAGATATATTCACCACATATCGACAACTACAATATCGCCTGTGTTAAAAGGGCTGTTATCCTACGTGATTTAAAAAGTCGTGGCTTGGTCGCTATTTCAAACGTCGAAATCATTACAGACAAGTTAAAGGCATTACATCAAAGAGCAAAAAGCCGTCAGTCGGTCGAGCTTGAGGGTGAACATTACGAATGTCGATTCGCGCCGCTTAAATTGAGTAAATCGGGAAAAATTGTTCGGAAATGGGCAAAATATTGGCTACGTAAACAGCCCGATGGCAATATAGATGAGCAGTGGCGTCGGGAAGTCAGAAAAATTTGGCCTGAGTACTTTTTAATTACTGTTTTGCCGATTTAGATTGAAGTGTTGGTGATTTGGTGCTGGTAGATTGATGATAGGGTAGGTATGCACCTACCCCAATATAGTTAAGTAATTGTTACTTAAGCTACACTTACGTTTGCTGCTTGAGGACCTTTAGGGCCTTGTTCAACGTCAAACTTTACTTCTTGGCCTTCCGCTAAGCTGCGGAAACCTTCAGATGCAATCGCTCTAAAGTGAACGAATACGTCTTTTCCACCATCGGTTGGTGTAATGAATCCAAAACCTTTCTCTTCATTAAACCATTTAACTGTGCCTGTAGTACTAGACATAATATCTCCTAATAAAAATAATAAATGTTGCATCAGCAACTGTTGATGCTAAAAGTGAACTAACTAATGCGAGTTGCTTATTTACAAATTACTAGGTTGGTATCGAGATGAAACGAACGGTAAATCTATAGATAAAGTATTGGTCGAAATTGGGTAGCACTTAATTAACTCGCACATAGTAACACAATAAAACGAGGTTGGCTAAAAAATATTCAAATAAATTCTATCTAATTGTCAGATGGTTGTTATTTAGTGGCCTTTTTTTGTGGGTAAATTGCAAAAACCAAACTGAATCTTGTATTGGTCAGAGCTTTAGCTTCAAGTCTATGGATTACTGAAATGAAAAATTGTTGCGGAGCAAATTGACACTTTGTTGATATTGTAAGTGCCGAAGATTTTAGGCACAAAAGTCAGCTCGACCTCATTTATAACTTCTGATTAAGTTTAAATTGCAGTAGCTTCAACTTGGCTCCACTTAGCCGTTCAATGTTTGAAATTAGCGGTATTCTAATCAAACTTTGTGGATTGGCACTTTTAGTGATTTAAAATCTAAGTAATTTTTTTGTACTTGTTTAGGATATAATTCTTACAATTAAAACCTAAGTAATGAAATAAAAAGCATTATATTCTAGTAGCTTAGCTAATTAGCAACCAGTGGTTGACAAAATAACAAGCTAGCTTGCTAGTGTGCAACTGTACGTTTTTCTATGGTGATCGCTCAACAACTGACGAAGGATAACTACATATGATATTAGCGGATAAAATAATCAAGCTAAGGAAAAAGCTAGGATGGTCACAGGAAGAGTTGGCGGAAAAAGTAAACGTATCTCGGCAATCTGTTTCAAAGTGGGAGAGTGCCAATAGTATTCCTGATTTGAACAGAATTATTATGTTGGCAGAGCTTTTTGACGTATCGACTGACTTCTTACTAAAAGATGAAATTGAATCGTTTGATACTGGTATAGATTCTGGCGATAAAGATTCGGGTATTTATCAGATCAGCCTCGAAGAAGCGAACAAGTATGTGGAAAGCAAAGTAGAAGCCTCTTACTTAATTGCCAAAGGAATAATGCTATGTGTGTGCTCGGTAGTACCGCTTTTCTTCTTATTAGCAATGGCAGAAACGGGTCGCATGGGGGTTACAGGTAATACGGCTACAGCGATAGGCATCATTGGTATTCTTATTTTAGTATCGATTGCGGTCAGTTTTTTTATTAAAACAAATCAATTTGATAATGACACTTCGTTTATTGATAACGAACCTTTTGAGTTGGCTTATGGTGTTTATAGTGTCTTTCAGGAAAAATTAGAGAGCTATAAGCCCAGCTATAATCGAAGACTATCAATAGGCATCTTTTTGTTTATTGTTAGTTTTGTACCGGTGATGCTAACAGCGACCTTTGGCGGGCAATCAGATACCATATTAATAATGATCGCAGTACTGATGTTCTTGATCGCGGCAGGTATTTTCATTGTTACACCAGTAACTGCAAGGCACGACGCTTACGACCATATTCTAAAAGAAAATTATGCCAAAAAAGACAAAAGTAAACGTGTTAAGCGCGCTGAAAAACTAGCTGCTTTTTACTGGCCACTGTTAATCGCAATATACCTAGGTTGGAGTTTATGGACAATGTCGTGGGGCATCACGTGGATTATTTGGCCTGTTGGCGCCGTACTTTACGTTGCTTTGCTTGGTTTGATGGAGTTGTTAGATAAAGAAGAGTAGGCAATGTTTCTAGAGGTCAGGTATTTAACTAAATCTGACCTCTTCAACGATTGCTACTTAGAAATTTTCGTTGATTTTCTGGGCTCGGCATCATACACGTTTCGTATTGACCAAATAAAAAATATCTATTCAAAGCAATTCTGTCATATAGCCAATTTCTTATTTTTTTGGGTAACAATTTGAATATTCTTAATAAGCGCCATGGAAAACCTAGCTTATTGACAACTTCTAAAAAGGCATCGCTCTTGTCAAAGGGTTGATTACCTACTACGTATAGCATGGTGTCAAAGTGATCTACCGGCATGTTAAAGTACTTCAAGATATCCTGGCCTTCAGAGGACTGCACGCTGCAAAGTTTAAATGCATCTTGTTTGTCATACTTAATAATAAATTGACTCCATGCATTACACAGTTTGCACTTTCCATCGAATAGAATAACGCAATCATTTTTTGTCATGAGTGGTGGATATTCAGGTGCTAACATTATTGTCCTTCGCATTAATTTCATTTAACAAAATAAAACTTAAACAAATCAAGCCAACATTGGTAGTGACAGGGTTAAATGCCTCAATGAGAATGTGCGGCTGAAATATTGCAACGAAAATCAACAATCCTGTTAACGCGGCAATGTTTAACCATACAAGGCTTTTTGTTTTATAAAAACATAGAAACAACAACCCAAACAGTATTTCAGCAATACCTGCGGTTTTTGTTAGCCAATATGAAAGCTCGATTGACAGCCCTAAGCTGGCCGTCATCGTTTTTTCTAACGGCGCGATATGTATCAGTTTGGGAAATATTCCGTGATATAGCCAACTGAATGAAATAAACAATCTTGCAATTTGAATTGTTGGCAAAGTAAACCTCTTGAATAAATTAGGGGTGGCTTGTTTTGATTTTATACACATAAAAAATCAAAACAATAATAGGGACATTCTTCGTGATCGGTCCAAACGGGTGAAACCAGAAACCGGCATCGATTAGCGTCAAGAGCAAGGTATAAAAAACTATTACTGCGGTTTGTATCAAACAACACAGCTTGATTCTGAACGCCGTCAATAGCCATATCCCCAGCACGATATCCAAAACACCACCCCCAATTACGGATATGTCCGCTAAAACGCCTGTGATGTTGGCACTAGCTAATATTTCATAACCAGTTTCTGGCGAGAAGAATATCGATGTTAATCCTGTAAATAGCCACAAAAACGATAATGAGTAAATTGCTGCTCTATTCAATGTTGTATGGTTGATTTGCTTCATTATCAAATCTTTAGGCGACAGGGAACGGTTTGAAAACCATTAACCAAAAGATGACTAGAATGGCGGTAAACGCAGGAATGCCAAGCAGTGTCCATATTCTCATTAATGACTTAAATTCAGGTAGTATTTCATTTGAGGCAACAGACACCTTAGCTAGTGCGCGCAATCGATACTGGATACGAAGTACCGGTAGCCAGCAAATACCAATAAAGATAAATAGCCCAATAACCCAATAAAACCAAGGTGAGTTGAAAGAATAGCCTTGCAGGTTCATCAAGAAAATACCGGTAGTTATTTGAGTGATCACCGCAGGTGTTGTAAAAAGCCAATCTCCTAAAATGACGTGTTGAGCGGTTACATAAATGGCTTGGGGGTTATTGGAGCGACTGGCCATGAACATAAAAAAGGCGATGCCTGTGCCAGTGCCCGTTACCACCACCGCTGCTAGTATATGTATCAATTTTAGAGTTAAGTAATATTCCACAGCCTCACCTATGATTGCTCAGCATAGTGTATGTTAAGTGCTTCGAAATATGGAACAAAATCACTCAACTTGAACAAGCCAATACAAGGTTTGGCGCCGATGGTAATGTCAGTCTCTTCTATTAGCTTCTTAGCTAAGATAATTGTAGATAATGTTGGAATATATGGCCCATTGCCATCAGGCGCATATAAGCGCCAATAGATTGTCTTTGTTTCACCATTATTGTCTACCCCTTTTAGTAAAACTTCCATCGCACCTTTATCTGTGCCAAAGGGTAAAAATAAGTTGCTAGTCGCGACAATTGATTTAGCCAAAGGAGCCCAACTCTTTACTAAGCCTCTTTTAGCCAAAGCAGCCATGCCAACCATAGTTTGATGTAAAAGTGATAATTCCAGACCAGCCTGAAAGGTCACTCGCTCAGATACTTTGTAGTGCTTAGGAAATAACTCTAAATCAGGCACATCTACATTAGCTAAACGCCTTCTTCCGACAAATCCGCCAAAGTCATTAATGCGTGAATCCGTCCAGCCATACACGTCTTGCCAACGTCCTTCTTTGAATACATTTATTGGGTGGCCAGTGTATGACAGAATGGCTTCAACGGTCGCTAAGCCGCGTTCAGCTTTGTTTCCTGGAGCAATGGCTAAATCAATCGATGTTAATGTCTTAAATTGTTCCTGATAGTGGTCGACAACGGTTGAAGACAATCCGGGCACTGAACTTGCGCCACTGACTAACAATAAGTTATGTTCTTTGGCTTGTTTATCGAGTGCAGCAATGTCACAGACAAAACGGCGATCATCTGCTAAATCAATATAATGAGCACCAGCAAGAATGCAGGCTTTAGGCACACGATAATCTTGTCCTTGGAATGGCCCACTGGTATGAATCACTAGGAAAGGTGAGAGTAATTTTAATCGCTCAGTAAAATCTGCAGCCAAAATGTCAATAACCAGCGGTTCTATGTTCGCCACTGCATTAGTATTCAATTTATTAATGCACGCAGTTGCCTTTTCTTGATTTCTGCCCGCAACATAAAGTGTTATATCTTCAACATTGGCAAGGCTTTCAACAATGCGTTTGCCAAAATTTCCATATCCACCGAGGACGACAACTCTTTTCATTTAATTTTTCTCTTTAAACGACACTGAATACCAAAATAAACTGCTGCACCTACTAGTCCGCTGTATAGGCAGATTTTGTGCAACGCTGACACTGAAACTAAACCTTAGAACTGATTGTTCAGCGTAAATGGAAATAAGGGTTCGACATCAGCGTGCATAATGCTGTCGAGCAATACATGACTGAAGCTGCCAAGAAATGCGCTGAGGAACACTACCCACCAAGCTATAACTATTGGTTGTTCGTGGGGAGAAATTTTCAGTATGGTTAAGCCGAGTTCAGATAAATATTTCCCCGTTAAGGCGGAAAAAATCGCAATCAGTATCGCCCCTATGTAGGTATGCGTGAAGCCATGTAAGTGGCCTTCGCCAGATATCAGTACAATTAGTGGTTGTATATCCATCACTATTTGTGTCCAGCCGAATACCATTAAACTGAAACTGCCTTGCAACAGTGACTTCATCAGTATTCCGGGGCCCATATGAAATGGTGTAAATGGCATGAGTTATTGCTCGCGAGTTTATATGTAAATACTTGTTGTTTGTATTCAGTTAAATTACCTGACGTCCGATATCCATTACATTGTTGAAAAGCTTACGATCATTACCTTTCGTCAGCACAAACACTACGTTGTCAGACTGAATATCGAGTAATTCGATAATCTTTTCTGCAAGGTTGTCAGCAAGATAGAAGCCTCTTTTAGCTTTAATCGCGAATACCAATACTTGGCTGTCAGTGAAATGACTAATTTTCTTTTGGGCAACCCAAGCGGCTTTCACTTTCTTATTTGAACTGATTTGATTAACTATGTCTGCTAACGTGTCCTCTGAGACTGTTGTCGGTTCTAGTGTATTTTTGCTATTGATTGAATTTCTTTCTAAATGTGCTTCGCGATAAATTTCTTCGAGTGAATGCATTCGTTCAAGCCATACATTTGCTTCATCAATGCGTCTATTTTCGACTAAATAGTCGTAGGCGATTCGTGATGATAGTTCTAATAATTCGCTTTTCTTTGCTGCTTCTTCCAAATAACGGAGACCTGTGTCGTCGCGCTGCTCTATGAGCAATCTTCCCATTACAAAAATGCCATCAAGATCATCAGGATATTTATCGTTAAAGGTTTTAAACAATGTAATTGGCTGAGCACTTGTTTCAAACTTTTCAGTTAAAAAAGCGAGTTGCCATAGCTCATCTTTGGTGAGTTCATCGGTATCTTGATGTTTGAGCGCTTCCAATTGCTTACGCTCATTTTGGGAACGCGTGTATTCTTCTTGCCACCCAGTTAAATTCCATTCACTCCAGTGGTCATCTAACATAGCGGCTACTTCATGGATTTGCTTACCAAACAGCTCGGTGGCAGCGGAATCAATAGTGGGTGTAAATGCTATGTTTTCACCATTTAGCGCGCACAGCCGATCATTTAGGCAAGGGTGGGTGTCTTGATAATTGGTGGTTTCGCGCTTAGCAAACTTTATATGTGATTTCGCCTCTGTATCAGAAATTTTATTGTCTGCCATAAACTGTAGTAGCCCCGCATATGGTAATGTTGAAGGCTCAGGCACACTCACAACTGATTGATTGAACGGCGTCCAATATTTTTCATTGATAAAATTGGTATAAGCGGGAAGTTTCAATAACGCTGAAGCTGCGGCTGCATTAGACGTTTGATAGCCTGCCACTTGATCTGCTTCATATTCATTGAGCCGTGCCAATGCAAACGAATAAGCAGAAAACCTAGGACTATACCAATTAAAAAATTTACGAATGGGGGCTGTTGTCCAGCCATTATGCTGGTCAAGGTTATACATCATATTTCGCCAAGAGTCTCTTGCTTGGTAAATCCAACCGTGAAACTTACTATGATTACCTGATAAATGTGCAAGCTCGTGAGCCATTACGGATTTCACTTCTTCCACAGTCATTGATACCAGTAAATCAAATCCTATCACCAAAGTGTTATGTGTGAAGCCGAAGGCCAAAAATCGCGGAGTTTGGATGATAGCGGCATTAAACTCTGGGGTGATAATTACCTGGTGAATAGGTGGTGCTTTTAGGGTTGTACGCAGGTGTTCAATGATGTTAAATAATTCTGGAGAATGTGCCTCGGTAATCACAATACCTTGTGGTTTCGGCCAGCGAATAAATACAGACTTAAATAACACCCACACCATAATGAACAACGGAATGAATAGCTTTTTCTTTAGTAGGAGCAAAAGAAACATTGAGCTGGAAAGCGCTAACCAAATACTGCCTGCGACTACGCCTAATAACACAAACACTATCGATAAAATTATGCCGTATCCGAGCAACGAATAGCGCAGCAATTTTCGCTCATATAAATTAGGATCTTGTGCCAAATCCTCTTCGGCTTGCTGTAACAAGGCTTCTATTTTTTGTTGATTCTTGTCCATAAGCTCTTTCCTAGTAAATAATCAATGTGCGGCAGTCTGACAGCGTATGTGCAGGTATTCAGGTGGGCGCTGAACTGTGTTTTGAATCGCATTCAATAAAAAAGTGGTGGCTAATTTAGCACTTAAACAATGTGTTGTCATTTACGTGTTGCAAGAAGGAATAAGTATTCAGTACGAGGTTCTTGTTAGTATAATTACAACGCTCACTACAGGTAGCACAATCTGGGTTGAATTCTGTCGGGATGGTTTGGATAATGGCCATACACTAAGTGTTGAACACCCATTTTGGCTCGCTGGACATGTTTGAAATGTTGACGACAGTACATTTGCCGCAGGATTATTTGTATGCTCGGTTGTTGTAGTTCCAACTCTTCTAACTATTGTATAGAACTGTGTTTTTCCAAAGCCATTTTTTCACCCATTTACATCTTTATATTTCTGTTAAACATTGAGTGTTTTTTGTTGCATCACTGAAAGTTTTTGGTTGTTTTTGCTTTAATTTATTGTTGCTGGATTGTTTAAAATAAAACCAAAAAACATGTCATTTATCCCATGAAATAGGCGTTTCAGGCTCATTTTGTCGCATTAGTGTCAAAAATTGTCGGTTTATTGCTATTCGTGTGTCACCAATTAAATCATCGTAGATCGCAATGACAAATAAGGTAAGTTCCCAATCCGAATTTGCATTGTGCATTTGGAAAGTAAGCTTCGTTTGCTTTCTAGATGAATAAACATAACAAAAATAATAAATCGATTTTCTCATATGAGTTGGAGATGAAAATGGTAACAAAATTAAGTGTTGTATCTGCTGCAACGATGTTAGCGCTATCTACGGGTGCATATGCAAAGGACGAGCAAACAAAATTCCCTCTACACAACGGTCTTAATAATGCGGCTAGCCAAGCTACTATGGCGAGCACTAACGCAAAAGGCGCAGGATTAGAGCGTGTAATTGTAAAGTTTAAACAAGGAAAGGGACGCGAAGCTAAATCACTGGCAAGAGGTGCTGGTGCAGATATTAAAGTAGAATTAGATAAGCACAATGCATTTGCGATGGAAGTACCAGCAGTTGCATTAAAAGGCTTACGCAATAATCCGAATATTGAATTTATTGAAGTTGACCAAAAACGTCAGTTATTGAACACGAACTTACATTCAGTTGAAATTGAGCCGTGGGGCATTAGCCGTGTTGAAGCGGACGTTGTATCTGATAGCGCTACAGGAAACACTGGTGTTTGTATTATCGATTCGGGTTACGACATTAACCACAGTGACTTAAGTGGTAACCAAGTATCTGGTACTAACGACTCTGGTACAGGTAGCTGGTCTACGCCGGGTGGTTCGCACGGTACACACGTGGCGGGTACTATCGCGGGTATGACAAATGGCTCGGGTGTTGTAGGTGTTGCGCCAAATGGCAATGTTGACCTACATATCATCAAAGTTTTCAACGAATCTGGCTGGGGTTATTCTTCAAGCTTAGTTGCGGCAGTTGATGACTGTGTGGCTGCAGGCGCAAAAGTTGTTAGCATGAGTTTAGGTGGTGGCGGTAGCAGCCAAACGGAAAACAATGCGTTCAGCAACTACTACAACCAAGGTATTCTAAGCATCGCGGCAGCTGGTAACGATGGTAATACATCACATAGCTACCCAGCGTCATATGATTCAGTGGTATCGGTAGCGGCAGTTGACTCAGGCAACATGCACGCAAACTTCTCACAACGTACGAATCAAGTAGAAATTTCTGGTCCAGGTGAAGCGGTACTATCAAGTGTTGCTATTGGCGACGGTCAGCTTGCACAACTAACAGTTGGCGGTACAGACTACTTTGCAAATGGCGTTGTTCCACATATTTTCTATAACAGCAGCTTGTCTTATGCGCCTACCGGCAACGACGGTTCAGCTTCAGGCACATTAGGTGTTTGTACAACAACCGGTACGTCATACTCTTGTGGCGACATGACAGGTAAAATCTGTTTAGTTGAGCGTGGTGAAAACCAAGGCGATAGCAGCACTTCTACAGAAAACTCTTACCCAGAGTATCGTGGAGCAAACGCGTGTGCTGATGCTGGCGCAGCCGGTATTGTTGTTTACAGTAATGCGGCACGTCCTGGGTTACAGGCACCATTTATGGTTGACTTTAATGGTAAAATCCAAGGCAAGCCTACGGCTTCTGTAGACCGTGCAACAGGTTTAGCGTTAGCTGCTAAAGCTGGTCAATCGGCAAGTATGTCTAAGTCTGGTGGTCACGATTGGGACTACTACAATGGTACATCAATGGCGACACCTCATGTATCAGCAGTAGCGGCATTAGTTTGGTCACATCACCCAAGCTGTACAGCGACGGATGTTCGTAACGCTATGAACATGACCGCACAAGACTTAGATACTGCAGGTCGCGATAACAAGACAGGCCATGGTTTAGTTAAAGCACAAGCGGCACTTAACTACTTAGCAGGCCAAAGCTGTGCCGGTGGAACAACAGATAATCCTCCTTCAGCTAACTTCACTTACTCTTGCTCTGCGCTTGCGTGTTCATTCACTAATAACAGCACAGACGACAACGGTATCGTGAGCTATAACTGGAACTTTGGTGACGGCAATACAAGTACTGCACAAAACCCAAGCCATACGTTCTCTGCTGACGGTGCATACAACGTAACGTTGACTGTTACTGATGGTGCGAGCCAATCTGATTCTTCTACGCAATCAGTAAGCGTAAGCTCTGGCGCAACAGTTGATATTCAACTATCGGCAAGTGCTTATAAGCGTAAAGGTCGTGTGAGTGTAGACCTAAGCTGGAATGGTGCAACTACAAGCAACGTAGATATTTACCGCAACGGTAGCAAAATAACTACAACAGCTAACGATGGTTCATACACTGACGCAACAGGACGCCGTGGTGGTGGTTCATTTACTTACAACGTTTGTGAAGCTGGTACGTCAAACTGTTCAGACAACACAACAGTGTACTTCTAATCACTGATTCCTTGTAACTATCCCTGTTTAAGCGGCCATCTTGGCCGCTTTTTTTATTTACATATTTACCAGAGTAACTTATACCAATCTCTTATATGGGTTGGTATTAGATGAAAAAGAACTGTTAAGATATGGGAAATCTTAAATTGGTTTATGTTCGATAAAGGTATAGATGTGATCAGAACTTTGCTTCTTTGTATAACTTTAATAATCTCGTCTCAGTCAATGGCAAAAGAGATAAAAGGCCAATACATTCAGCCAAATAATTATACGCCAAAAGTGCGAGTAGAAACCTCTATGGGCTATTTTGTACTCGCGCTTGATCGTTATCGCGCCAAAATAACGGTAGATAATTTTTTGGGCTATGTTGCCCGCGGTCAATACGATAAGACGCTATTCCATCGTGTAGAAGAGGGGTATTTAATTCAAGCTGGCGGCTATCAAACTAATTTCTCAGAAGTTGAACCGGATGAGCCTATTTTCAATGAATCGGGTAATGGCTTAAAAAATCGATTTGGTACCATCGCTATGGCTAAGCAGTTACACGAAGCACATTCTGCCACCAATCAATTTTTCATTAATGTAAACAACAATAGCAATTTAGACCCGGGTAGTTCTTGGGGTTACGCTGTTTTTGGTGAAGTCGTTGAAGGCTACGACGTGGTAGAAGCGATTTCCGAAGTAGAAGTTGGGCACAGTGATGAATTGGGTTATCCAACCGTGCCAAAGCAAATGGTCACGATCATTAGAATGGTGATCTTAGATGAAGAGAAAAATTAGTACAAAAATACAAAGTTTAGCGCTTCAATTAGCAGCGTCGCCAAAAACACATTAGCAGCGTCAAAATGAGAACGGTGCAAGATACTAACATAGTAGTAGCTATTGAGTGACCAAGTAGCGTTCCTGTAACAAAAGCCCCTAACGATGCCGCGCTAATTTTTGCTGCGGCAATCCACATATAAATTTGTGCGGCACTTTGCTCTGGGGCATATTCTCTTCTGGCGGCCAAGGTGACAGCAAAGAATATTGAATTCACTACACCGCAAAGCCAGTAACCGATTAGGCCCGTAGTAAAATTGGGACTTAGCACCACTAGTATCAGTGTTACTACTAGTACAGCGCCTACGTTTCTCAGTAACATGATCGCGTCAGCTTTCAAGGGCTTGAACATTAGTAAGCATGCGCCACAAATGCAACCAAGCCCATAAAATGTAACCAGAAATGCGCCATTTTCTTTACCTTGCATCCACATTTCACTAAGGAATACCGCCATGATTGGCAAGGCTGCCATGCTAAAGGATGCGCCAGAGGTCATAGCAAGCGTCCGCCGTAATGGAGGTGAGTGAAGTATTGTCTCTAGCACCTGTTTAAAGCTAAGGTAATTCTTGTGTTGGTCACAGGCTCGAGACGTTTTTTTGGGGAGATTTAGTACAAATAAGCCAGCAATTACAGGTAACGTCATGACCCATCCTGCGGTTAATTCAAGGGCAAAGTGTTCTGAGAAGATAGCAATGATTAATGGGCCAACGGTTAAGCCAAATCCATAACTTAGGGTGTCGTAGCTTTGGGCGCGGCGTTGGATGTTAGTATCGTTATCTACCTGAAAAGTTAATTGGGTGCTGAGCCCTCCCATCATGAAGGAGCTGCATAAACCACAAATCAGTAACGAGCTTATGGTGAGCCAAAGCTTTTCAGTGTGAAATCCTACCAAACTTAACTGAAAACAAACGGTAAAAACAAAACAGGCTATCGCTAATAAACGCCGAGGGTCATGTGAATTATCTAACCAGCGACCATAAATAGGGCCGAATAAATGTGGCGCTGTGATACACGCGGCAAGCAACCCAACTATTTCTCCTTGCGAGCCGTTGGCATGTGCGAGTAAAACCACCGCTATGGTTGAAGCCCCTGTTGCGATGCGCGCTAACATAGCTGCAATGATGTAAATGCCCAAGTTATTACTTGGGCTTGAAGGATTGACACGACGGCAGACTGATTTCACCAAGTTGTTCATTGAGCGGCTAATCCAGTTTTAATTGGGCCAGAACGTTGGCTAAGGCTTCACGTTCTTCACCAACTAATGGGGTGAGCGGCGCAGGCAAGCAATTGCTTTCGGCATAGCCAAGTATATGAGCTGCAGTAGCCATTACTCGTAACCCTCCTTTGTTGCGAGCGAACAATTCCCATAGGCAGTTCAACTGTGCGGAATAGTGTGACGCGTTTTCCGGCTGGTCAGACTGTGCCGCGTCAATTAAACGTTGAACTGTTCTAGGGAACAACCCCCCTATAACTGAAAACCATACGTCACAACCCGCTGCCATACCAGCAGCACCAAATTTATCGCCACTAACACCTATTGCGACATTGTTTGGGACTATTTTACGTAGCTGTGCGAGCCGTTCTGCGCCTTCGTTTGTCGCAAATGGCATGCCTGGAATTTTTATCGCGGCGACATTAGGTAACCTTGATATTGCTCTATAGAGTTCATCACTAAAGGCAAAGTTGGTTACTCCGGGGTTTTCGTATACACAAAGTGGTACCGAAACCGTTGCGCTTACTTGCTCATATAACGATAATACTTCGCTGTCTGTCAAAGGATGATAAGACACTGGTGCCAGTAATACTGCGCTCACTCCAGCTTGTTGTACTGCTTCGGCATTTTTCAATACATCATAAGTACGCAGACTACCGATACCTGCCATAACGGGGATATTTCCTGCCAGTTCCGTCGCGGTTTTGGCGACATTTGTTAGCTCGTCAGGTTTTAGATAAGGGTAAAGCCCTGTTGACCCCATGGCGCAAATAGAGTCAACTTTGGCTTCTGTTAAATTAACCATTAGGCGTGCAAACGCTTTCAAGTCTATTTGTTCATTTTGGAACGGTGTAATTGGAAAAGCAGATAAACCAGTAAACATTTGAACTCCTATTCGTTTAGAATGTAATAAAACAAAAAACCATGGGATAAATAGCTTTGGCTATTTTGACCTAGGACATAATTTTTTATTGTCATAGGACAAAAGATGAAAGTCAAGATTTCAGGTACTTCTGCGCAAGGAATTTTTGAATCCATTCGAGCATTAACCAGTAATGGTCAACTAGTTGCTGGGGATTCACTGCCGCCAGTTCGTGAGCTCGCTGAAGAATTAGGGGTTAATCGCAATACGGTGTCGGCTGCTTATCAGCGCTTAACTAAAGCAGGCATTGCGGTTACTCAGGGAAGACTAGGAACGCGAATTTGTCAGGAACCAGATGCTGGTGAACAAGAAGGGGTAACTGACACTGCATTGTTTGATCTTGCCGACGGTAGTCCACGGCGGGAATGGTTGCCTGATCTCAACAAAGTGGTTGCGGCAACGCATTTAAACCAATTCTTATACGGTGAAGAGACCATCTTGCCGCAGATCCTTGAATATGGAAAATCGTGGTTCACAGGTGCGTGCCCGACACATTTCGATATCACGCTTTGCAATGGTGCCATAGACACAATAGAACGGATGATAGCTGCTCATTTAGTGCCGGGTGATAAGGTCGTGGTAGAAGACCCATGCTACATCAGTTCTGCCAACGCCATTCGCCTCGCTGGCATGCAGGTTGTTGGTGCGAAAGTAGATGAGCAGGGTATGTGTCCAGACGCACTTAGCGCGGCATTGAAAAAAGGCGCCAAAGCTGTGCTAATTACGCCTAGAGCGCATAATCCTACTGGTGCGAGTATTACCAAGGCGCGTGCTGACGAACTCAAAACTGTGCTTGCCGATTATCCTAACGTACTAGTTATGGAAGACGATCATTTTTCGTTGCTGGCCGTAACAGAGCATCATTCTGTTATCCCCGAAACTACCTACAATTGGGCGATATTTCGATCGGTATCAAAAGGGCTTGGCCCAGATTTACGCATGGCATTTGTTGCTGCAGATTCGGAGTCGATTAAGCGTATCAATACGAGATTAGCACCTGGCATGTCATGGGTAAGCAGGGTGCTACAATCATTGGTGTACACTTGCCTAACGACAGCGGAATTTCAACAACACCTTAGTGATGCACGAGACAATTGTGCACAACGACGGGAGTTAGCCATTAACACATTGGCGGCGCATAGTATTGAAACAACCAAGACGATAGATGGGTTAAATATTTGGATCCCTATTGGGGAAAACTGTCAGGCGGTGGTTTATGCTTTATTACGCAAAGGCTGGTTAGTAAGACCTGGCAGTAGCTTTGATATTGATATTGAATCAAATGCGATTAGAGTGAGCGTACAAAACTTGGAAGAAAATACTGCACGAGAGTTTGCCTCTGATCTTGCAGAGATAATGTTCAAAGACTAGGAACAACTTACTGATTGGTCATGCATCACAAATGATAAAAGTGTAATCACCCAACTCTTGCACAAATGTTTAAAGGTTGCTTTATAAGTGATTGTTTTGATGTTAGATTAGACTTAAGAAACGGAATTATAATAATAACCGAGATTAATCGGTAGAAAACTTTTTATGACAAACCTAACTAAGAATACCATTTTCCAAACGGTATTAGTCAGCGCATGTGTATTTGCTTTGACGGCATGTATTTCAAGCCCTGAAAAGTCAACGCATAAGATTAATGCTATTTCTAATGCAGCCCCATCTTCTATAAATACTCCAACGAGCGCAGCTGAACAGGATCCTATCGCTAAACAAGATCGCTGCGATAGGATAAAGCCAACAGACAAATACTATAACTTGTGCAAAGAGCGTGTACGTAAATCAAAATCAGAAAAAAATGATGACTCGGTGGTGTTTGAATGGAAGAAGCAGTAAAGCAATCGCGAATGGCATTTCACGCGAAAGTAATTTTTCTTTTTGTGGCTTTCGCTGTTTACGTAGGGCTGGAACTATCTTTAAATGTATTGCTAATTGACCTATACGCACTACCAGTGGAAAAGGTATTTGTTGAACATGCAGAATCAGTTGCTCGGTTAGATTTATTCGGGCGCAGTTTATCTAGCTTTGGTTTAGCTTTAGCAATTTATACATTTTTACCACGCAAACTTAAGAGCCGGTTTAAGTTTCAATCACAAACAATAGACACGGTTCATCCTCAGCACATCTCTACCACGCAACGCATAAGGCTCTTTATAATTTCCATAGCCAACGCGGGCATTACCATATTATCGATAATTGTAATTTGGTTATTGCTAATCCCAAGCATTAGAGTTGGCATAGAAAGTTGGGTGCACAGTAGGACGGGTGAACAAAAACTCAGTGCTGTGCGAGCTATTGTATACAAGGAAGGCTATCTAGCTGGTCGAATTAAGATTGCTGATTTTGATGAATTTAATGCAATTGTACAAGATGAAGATCGTCGAGACTTAGTGGTAGCCTTGATTCCATCACTTGCCTATTTTTCTAAGAATTTTAATCAAATGATTGAACAAAATATGGAAAAGTTGGCAGACGCGTTTTTAAGCAATAATCAAACACAACGATTTACACAGAACGGCCTTCCTAAACTGAGACAATTCGACGATTTATATCGTCAGGAATTGCAGCTTTACCACAAAGCAAATAGTGACTACCAAAAAGCGATTCATCGACTTGAAAATGATAACGCAATCTTGAATGAGCAACGCGAGTTAATAGCATCAGTAAATACCCAACTTCAAAGTCGCTGGGATACCTATGCTCAGCTTTACGGTAGTGCACGTTCGAGTTTTAAACAGTTGTCAAAAGATAAGTCGTTAAGAAAAGCCCACCATAAGTTTAAAGATCAACATCGCGCTAGGGGTTGTAATACTGCTTGTAAAAGAAGAGTAGAAGAGGCACATGCTGACTACCTGAACAGCATAACGTACCAAAATGGACAGGGGTTAGGCATCAAAGTATTGCCAGAGCATGTAATTTTCACTGTATTGGGTACAGAGGAACGTATTTTGAGTATGCTCCGGCAGGGTCGTGAGCATTGGTTAAAATTAGTCTACGGTGTTGGCGAACATGAAAAATTTGATGAATTTGTCGTGTCTGAAGAAGCGCGTGTACAACTTATCAAAATGTTTAAAGAAAAAGGCGTTGAGCTACCTAGCAACTGGCAAACACACGATGTAAATGCTATCACCAAAATACTTCGTGACAAATACGAACAACAAGCCAATCAAGTCTGGCAAAAATACCAACGAGATTCGCGATTTGATATTACCGATGTTGGCCTCGACCGCATTGGTTTTGCTACTCACGACACGATCAAGCGAATGGCACAGCAAACACTAGGACAATACTATATCAACGACTTTTCGCCAGGTTTGTCCGAAACCACCTATGAAAAAAAATGGTTGGCTGAGCAAGATAACATTTCGTTTATTCGGATGATTACATCTACTGCAGCAGCCGCAGCTTTTGCACCGGGTGGTTCACTTTATGATATTGGTAATGATGCAGTTAAGCTGGCTGTTATATTGCCGTTCAGCGTGGTATTGAGCTTTGTCGCAATTTGTGCACTTTTCTTCAAATTTGGTTACTACCTTTATCATAATAGTGTCACCTATTTAGTTGCATTGGTAACGATGGGCGTGTTGATTATTGGATTGCCCGTAATAAATTCAGTTTCCAAAGAGGGCACTTATGGCGAGATGATGAGTGCATTTGCCGAAGACTTCAATAAGAACGAACCACTTGAATATACAAAAACGACACTTTTTGGCTTTGTGCTAGATGTTGAAAACGGTATTTTCGAAAAATACCGAGGTTTATCTTTTATTAACCATATCGCTTCTCAAATATTCAATCAGTATAGAGAAGATCCTGCCACGGGAGAACTGGTTGTGAGAAAACCGAAAAACGACTTTTTTAAAGTTATGAATCGCTATGACGACGTTTTCTTTGAGCATTTTTCGTGGTTACCTTCAGCTGTAGCACCTAGTTTCTTCGGTATGAGTGAGGTTAGACAATATGACGCAAATATTACCGTGTTAAAACGTGATCATAGCATTGGGGCATTTTTAGGAGTCTATTTGAATAATGACAAAGTCACCCGAGTTGCTATGCCGAATTTCTTAGCAAATAAAGATCTCGGCTTACTGGCCGAACAACGCTTTTTCTATAACCCTGATTTAACGAGTATTGCGAATACATTCATTGGTAGCTATGAAGATGGAGATTATCTGCTCAATTTAGCAAACGGCACGGTCATGCGTGAGTCTGCGAAAAACAAAATTGAAAAAGCTATGGTGAAATTGATCAACAAGCAACCTGGGTTATTAAACTCGCTCAACAAACTGCAGGCATCTGGGTTAAAGAATTTGGTATTGGTTCAACTAAACCGCTCGGAAAATTATCAATGTTTCTCGGTGCCAACGATAAACTCTGTATCTTTTGCGAAGGCTATAGCAGAGCAGAGCTTGAGTTTCCAACCTATTGATAATTGTCGAGGAGTTTTGTAGTGATTCAATCGGTTATTGACACTATCAAAGAGTATTTATCTAAAACCATAGTTGCATTAGTGTTGTTTGCACTTATTTTTTCCGCCTTTCAGGTGATGAAATCGCAACATGATGCTGAGCTGTTAAAGGCTTTGCAAACTATAGAACGCATTAAGCTAAAATGGACGTTAACTGAGGAGTAAACTTGTGTTGAAAAGGGCTAATTCATCCCAAAAAGATAATGACCAGAACATTTATAAAAAGCGGTTACTTTCATTCGAAATTAATGTACCTATTGTAATAGCGGTTATTGGACTGCTCTATTTAGGATATGCTGGTCATCAGGAGAATATGAAGAACAGTCGCAAGTTAAATGAGCTGCTAGTAAAATATGAAAAGACATTAGATACCGCCATCGCAAATGATGCCAATTCACTTAAAAACTATCGTAAGAATGTAGAAAAAGTGCTTGCAGATCTTTCGCCTCAAGAAAAAGCTATTTTAGAGACCGCACTTCGTTTGTCGCAACAGGAGGCAGACTAAACTATTTAAGAGGCAATTGTGTTGGAAATTGCCTCTTAAGTACTAACTGCGTTTATCGTAATGATGAATCACTTGCTCCGGAGAAAATCCTTCTGGTATTCGTAGCGTGATTGGACGATATAAATGTATATTGCCCTCTACAATAGCCCCTTCTTCTATTTCCAGAACCGGTATTTCCTGCTCAACTTTTGACGACCAATAGCCCGGTTTTTCGAAAATAATATCACCGTTAATTCGTGTTCCCTTTCCAATTAAGACATTGCCAGTAGCTGTGCGCACGTTGGCGCCAATTTCAACGTTTGTTGCCAGCTGAATGTCACCGTTGAGCGTCACCACATCATGGCTGACTTGTACCTTGTCACCGATATCAATATTGCCATTGGTAGTTTCTATGGAATCGGCTTCACTGAAGTTTTCGATAGTAATATTACCGTTTAATACTTCAATCGACTTTACTTTGGCATGGTGGCTAATAGTGATGTTGCCGTTTGTGACGGCCAAATGCCCAGCTGAATTGTTAGCATTCACATCGATGTTACCCATAGTAACATCAACACTTTGTCCATGACTGGCAACGCGGTTACCAACTGAACAACTAGTTAGGGTAAGAATTACTAGGATGACACCGTACAGACGGTATGCATTGCTTAACATAATCAATTCCTTTTCAGCGTTTCATGTGGCTGATGTAAAAACTAGGCTTTTTTCACAAACTTGGCGGTTACCATCATTTCGCCAATACCGTCTACTTTGCAATCAAGCTCATGATCTTTTTTATCAAAAATGCGTCTTACCAGTGCTTTCGTCCCAATTTTGATGACTTGTGAGCTACCTTTAATTTTCAGATCTTTAATCACCGTAACTTTATCACCATCGGAAAGCAGGGCACCGTTGGAATCTTTGACTTCAAAGGCGTCTTCATCTTGTACATCTGAAGGGTTCCACTCGTAACCACATTCTGGGCAGATAAGTTGAGATTGGTCTTGATATACGTATTCAGATGCACATTTTGGGCAAGGAGGTAAAGATTCACTCATGGGTAATTAATTCGTAAGTTGAAATTTGCGGGTATTCTAGCAGTTTACATTTGTTATCGGAAAGCGCATTACTGCGTCAAAGTGAAAAAGACAGTATTTTCTCCGGCATATTTTTGACACAGATACTCTGATTTACGGATGACGTTTAATTTCACAGAAATGACTTCGGATTTTTCGCTTTTTTATTGCTGTTATATTTCATTGTGTTAACCAACTTTCACCTAACCATGCTCTTTTTTAGATAGATCATGGCGCGTTTGATGCTTAAAAAATGCACAATCATAAATTGAGTAGTACATTATGGAAAACGTAGCCAAACTCGAGAATCACCAAAGCATTTATCAAGAAAACTATCGTCTAGCGCAAGAACTCTCAATTGTCAGTGAAGTAGATCAATATGAAAGTAAAACGCTCACGGCAGAGAATTTAATAGACTTACATATCATCAATATCGATATGCCGGACACAGGAGCACATAATCGTGCGGTTAAGGCGTATTTGATGACACACTTGTTTGATCAGGAAGGGAATGTTGCAGATTCACCGGAGATGATTTTATTGATTGATCAAGCAAATAAAGTGCTAGAACCCTATTCATTAAATAAAGTATCGAATAAGCAGGACGTATCAGATACGCAACTGTCTCTAAGTGAGATGCTGAAAAAGCAGGCCCACTTGAATAACTTTCTTAAGAACTGGTTATTGAATCTTAAAGCGATGGATTATCAGCAGTTAAATTAACACTACAATTAGTAATGTTGGCTTTCTTTTATAATGAAGTTAAAAGAGCCTCAGCGTATTAAAGGCTCTTGTTCCTAACTGCGGAAATATTGCGTCAGTTAGTGCGCTTGCTATCTAGCCTATTTTGGATAATACCAAATATTGGTTGATAGCGATTTAGGTAAGAATGGAAATTTTAACGCTAGCTCATGCTTTCCGCGCGTTAATTCGGGAATATCAACATAAGCGATTAACCCTTTAGTCTCACTCTGAGCATAAACAGAAAATTCCCACTCGGGAGCCAATGTTAGTTCACCCAACTGCAAATTCACAAAGCTGTTTAGGCATTGGTTATCCAATTTTACATCGTTTAAATTCGGACATGTTTCTTGTAAATAATGCTGTAACGTTGCCGTTAGTGGAATAAAAACTTTAATCGGCATATGTTGATATTCCCTTTTGTCTACGGCTACATTTGTAATGAGCCCCTTTTGTATATGCTCTGACAAATGGATAATACGGTAGGCTTTAAGATCTTGCTCATTTCTTACCGTACTCTCATCAAATGAAAATACACTATTCCTTTCTAAATACGAAAAAACAGTAATCATAGCAATAGCAAAAATGAGAGACATCGCTGCTTTTCGGGCCAATCCATTGCTTTTCCCACCTAGGACAATTTTTTCGTATAGGAAGTAGCCAGTTAAAAATCGAAATACGACATAAATGTAATAAAAGGGAACTTGGATCCATTTGGCTTTTTGCCGGCTTAATAAGCTATCACTGAAAATTTCAGCTAAAAATATGAGTGAGCAAATTAAGAATAATAATATGAATAAGTGAACTGTTAGTTGAAATTGTTCAAAAGACTTTGCTAGTACAATTAGCCCACTCATTTCAAATGTTAAAAGTAAAACTGAACTAAAGAGACATACGACTAAAAGAGCAACTGCAAATAGCTGACTGCCAATGTGGTCAACTCTATCTATGTGTCGATTCATCTGTCTAAATTGCTTTACTTGAGCAATGTTCAGTTTCCGGTACTGGCTAAATTCCAGTTTTCCAGAAGTCTTTTCTACGCGAGACATTAGCCCAATCAGCGCTATCCAATAAGCGCGAAAAGACAAATTCAAAACTAAGAAAAATATGATTGACAGCATACTTAAGGTAGTAAGAACGGTTAAGTAAAAGCAGATTTGATAAAGCCCTGAACCATTATCTTTGATATAAAAATCAATCCAGCTATACAAGTACGGCAGGTTAAAATATGCCTGCATTAATAATACGAGTGTAAATCCAGAAATTAGGAGTTCCATTTCCCAGCTTCTACGATATAACGACTCAATCCATGTAAGTTTAGTTGATGACATCGACTTAAATTTTTTGGAGCGCATGCACTTGTTATTCAATGAAAAAGCGCTATACGCGATTGTATGATAGAGACGTATTCTAAGTGAATTTTTGTTAATTGTCTTTGTGTTAAGTGGTTTTCCAAATTCACTAAATAAAGTATCGAAAGCGTAGGACTAGTCAGAAAGTCAACTGTCTCTATGTGAGGTGCTGAAAAAGCAGGCCCAATTGAATAACTTTCTTAAGAACTGGTTATTGAATCTTAAAGCGATGGATTATCAGCAGTTAAATTAACACTTAGGCCAATACTTAAATGGCTTGGTGCGCTAAGTATTTCATGACGACGTCCTTGTTAAATTGATGAACAAGTAAATTTAAATTGTATTGCTATTGGGTGAGCTTCGGAAGTCTATCGCATAATTGTATCTTTTGTTGTCGCAAGCGTAATACGTACACACAGAAAAAATCCAGCTTAGCCGTGTCTAAACAAGGATGTAGTGTCTGCGCCTACAGGGGAGACATACTTTTTTTGTTCGCGCCAATAAGTTCGGACGAATAAAGTATCGGTAACTGACATAGTGTTGTCTTAATCAATGCTAGTAGAGAAAAGGTCACTATGTCTTTTGTAAAAACGCCAAATAACAATGCTATTACTCACTGTATTTCGTTTAACTGGCCGATAGTTGGTTTTCTATTATTTATGTTAGCCATTCCAGGTATACCGGCAATCTTCATCGTGTTATCTGTAACATTCAATGAACCTTTGATCGAAATGGCGTCATCAATCGTCAATGTGGCATATTTCAATTCACCTTCGCCCATTATGGTGCATGGTATATCTGGCATCATATTTTTTATGACCATTCCTTTTCAGTTCTCCAAAGCGATTCGCATTAACCACGCAATATGGCACAGAGTCAGCGGTATATTTGCGGTAGCTTCGGGGGGCGTGATGGCTGTCTCGGGCATATGGATGCACTTAGCTTTTGCGCCAAATACGTTTGATACGCGTTTGGTATCTATATTAACTATTGCAATTGCTTTGTGTGTAGCTTTTACCTTAGCAATTTTGTTCATCAGAAAACGTAACATTCCAATGCACAGAAAATGGATGATTCGGGCAGTCGCGATAGCTTTGGGAGCCGTTAGTCCATTGTTCATTGAAGCTGCTGCAGTGGTTTTCGCAGGTAATAATCAAGCGTTATTGAATACATTTGCGCAACTTCTACATGATGCTGGCCTAATCTTAGGCATGATACTGAATTTGCTGATTGTAGAATGTATGTTTTTGAAACAACAAAATAAAATGGCTCATTGTTAGTCACGTCGCGCAACTTAGCCGACAAGGCTTTGGTGTTGTTGATATCAATGCTGAAACACTCATCATGAGTAGCTATGACGTAGAAAAGAACATAGTCGTTTTAGACATTCAATAGCACATGTGAGTTGTCTAGCACCATTGAATGCAACGAAAGGATGATATTTGAATTAATTCATTGTAACTAAATGAAATTGTAATAACTCTTTGATAAGGTCAGAAATATTCCTGAACACTTTTAGGTGAGTTAAACGTGCGTTTAATATCGCAATTTTGTTCAGCTAATGCTAACGTTTAATCAAAGCGGTTAATCTCTTCAATAGGAGAGTTTAATGTTTCACTTTAAGAGCCATAATGAACATTCCTGACATTCCCAACTATCATGCACTGATCATGTTGATACTGACGGCAGTAGCGCTTTATTTCTTTCGTCGAGAGGATATACCGCTTGAGACATCGTCACTCGCCGTACTAGTGGTATTGTGTTTAGTGTTTACTATTTTTCCATTTGAAGTTGATGGTAAGCATTTGGAGCCATCGTCGTTATTTTTTGGTTTTGGTCATGAAGCACTCGTTACTGTGTGTGCGTTAATGATTATTGGCCATGCGCTTGTGCGCACTGGTGCGCTTGTACCTGTTGGCCGTTACCTTGCCAAACTGTGGAAAATAAGCCCGGCATTGTCGCTCCTTATCACGCTGATTATTGCGGGTACATTGAGTGCCTTTGTCAATAACACGCCTATTGTTGTTTTACTGTTGCCTATTTTGACCAGTGTTGCGTTACGCACTAACACCCCAACTTCTCCTATGCTCCTACCTATGGGGTTAGCCACGCTTGTTGGTGGCATGACAACGACTATTGGTACGTCGACTAATTTATTGGTTGTCAGCGTTGCCAGTGACATGGGACTACCCAGAATTGGCATGTTTGATTTTAGTCTGCCTGCCGTTATTGCAGCGGCAATAGCTATTGCGTATCTGTGGATTGTTGCCCCGAAACTGTTACCCGACCGCAAAGCATCGCTACCCGATACGTCACCTCGGCTCTTCAGTGCCTATCTTAATATCAATGAAGACAGTATCGCCAATGGAAAAACGGTCGCAGAAGTGCTCAAAATGACGGATGATGCGATGAATATTGAATCTATTCAACGTAGCCCAGATTATCGCAATATTAGGCCTTTCCCTGATACTGTGCTTAAAGAAGGCGATCGCTTACATGTTAAAGATAATCCTGACCAGCTAAAAGAATTTGAGTCGGTTTTGCAGGCCACATTATTCTCAGGGACACACCGTGTGGATGAAGATCATCCACTCAATGCAGAAAAACAAATGCTCGCAGAAATTGTGGTGATTCAGGCATCAGAATTGGTAGGACGTACGTTAAAAGATGTGCAATTTGCCAAGCGTTACGGGATTTCTGTATTGGCGTTACATCGTGATGGTAAGGCGATGGATATAGGGCGTCGTAGTATTGGCAATGTGGTTATTCACACTGGCGACGTTCTACTCGTGCAAGGGGACGCCGAACAGGTTGCTTATCTCAAAGAAACACAGGGCTTTCTCGTCATCGATGGTGCATCTGATTTGCCTTACTCTAAAAAAGCTCCGATGGCATTGTCGGTACTGTTTATGGTCGTTGCTGTGGCTGCCGTTGGCATACTTCCCATTGCTATCAGTTCAATATTCGGCATTTTGTTGCTACTTGTGACTAAGTGCTTAGATTGGAGTGAAGTCTCTGCGGCTTTAAGCAGCCAAGTAGTGCTTATCGTCGTTGCTTCGCTCGCATTGGGTTCCGCGATGATGCAAACAGGAGGTGCGGAGTATATTGCCCAGCTGTTTGTGGCATTGGCGTTTGATCTACCACCCGGTGGTATCATAGCGGCATTGATGTTGATGTTAGCGGTGCTCACCAACATTGTCTCTAATAATGCTGCGGCGGTAATCGGAACACCAATTGCTATTTCTGTGGCAACACAGCTCAACTTACCCGTACAACCATTTATTTTAGCGGTTTTATTTGGCGCTAATCTGAGCTACGCAACACCCATGGCTTATAAAACCAATATCTTAGTAATGAACGCTGGTGGTTACCAATTTTCAGATTTCATTCGGGTTGGTTTACCATTGATCGTATTAATGTGGCTGACGTTGTCATTTTTGCTTAGCTGGTTGTATTTATAACGTCACCGCGAAAAAATGAAAAAAAACGCCATAACTGGCGTTTTTTTCATCGTAGAAGCGAATTATTAACGCTTCGCTGCAACCTTCTTCTTCACTACTACGTTTGCTTCAATACGACGGTTTTTAGCATGTGCCTCAACGGTATTTGCAGCATCAAGTAATTGCTCTTCGCCATGACCAACCGCTATTAAACGGGTTGCGTCGATGTGATATTCATTTACTAGAACATCAACAATTGCTTGTGCACGTTTTTCTGAAAGGACTTTATTGTATGCGGCATCGCCTACTGAAGATGTGTGACCATTGATGGTTAATCTTGCGTGTGGATAGGTACGCAAAAATTCAGCGGCTGTAGCAACTTCTTCAAAGTATTCCGGCTTCACAATTGCTTTGTTATTGTCAAAATTAACGCTGAGTTCCATAGTCAACTGCTGCGTAGTAAATACCGTGCAACCATTCGCATTGACCCTATCTGTCATTGGCGTATTCGCGCAGCGATCTTGATGATCAAATACACCATCTTTGTCGCTGTCTTTAGGCTTTGCTTGTGTTGCCGCAGCGGCTGCTGGCGCTTTTGATTTTTTTGGACTGTCACCAAAATAGTAAATGAAGCCAATCTTAGTTGAAAAATCCATGTAATCATCGTCAAATTCGTAAGCACCTTTGGCTTCAGCATATAAGGCACTTTTCTCGCTAAGGTAGTAGCGGTAGCCTGCACCTAATCCGGCAGCTAAGTTAGAGCTGTCAACATCCAGAAAGTCTGCACCAGCATAAAGGTAGAAGTTTTGTTTACTTGGAAAATAGAGTAAATCGAGTGCTGTACTTGAACCTGAAGGCTCTTGATAGCCATTCGTTTCAGTCTCAAAATTCAACTTGGTAATCGATATTCTGGCTTCATACCAAGGGGAAATGCGATAGCCGTACTCAATGCCGCCACCTGAGCCGTGATCAAAGCCTGAATCATCGTCTGCCGGGTTCAGTTTGCGATCGGTGTCGTTCTTCATTGTAGTGCCGTGTAGGCCGATGTAACTACGGCCTGTTAGATCTTCACCTGACGGTTGTTCTGCGGCGTTGATCGCGCAAGAAAATAGCGAGATAGCCACAAGTTGGCTAAGTCGATTAAGCGTAAAAAATTGCATGTTTTATCCTTTTGAGCGTGTTGTCGTCAAATACAGGGGTAATAAATTAAACGCTAATTTTACGCAAAATTTCGAAGCGCGCCACAGCAGTTGGGCATTTAATCGAATTTTATTAACTAATTTAGAAGATTCTAGTGAAATCGATGCAAAAAGGCGCTTTTTACATCGATTTTGTAGGCAATTATCTAGCTTTGGGTTTCTAACTACCTTGCCACGGCTTAAGTGGGATATTGATACGGCTATCGTTAAACCATTTAATTGATAATTCTTGGCCTGCGTCAGCGACAGTTTCGTTGTTGACGGGCTTACCTGAACCCAGATTAACCTGTGCGTCGCGATTCTTATTAACATTTAAAACAATGGCGAGACGGCTGCCTTTTGCAATTAATTTAGCCGCCATTCTTGCGTTGACTATCGGGATCATCGTTTTTATATTGGGCGTCAGCAATTGGCGCTGGCTCATATCATTGGCAAAACTTGCTCTACTGCGGTAAGTATTTAAATGAAATGCGCGTCCTTCCTGATCAATTTCGTAGAAATTGTAGCCAATATCAACGTCTTTCTTGTTCACCGCTATTGAAAAGTGACCGGTAATCGCACCCGCCAATTCTTGTGGTGAATCGAACGCTTCGGTCATAAATATTAAACCATTTGGCTCGTTCAGCTGTTCTTGGATTACAGGCCACGGCGCGCGATTATGCTCTGTGGTTCTGTCGGTCATATCTATTGTTTGAGAGATAAAAGCTGTTTTATCTTCTGGGTCAGTTAGTAAAAAGAATTGTGAATCATCGTTAGCGGACGTTGATAAAAAATAGGTACGAGCTTGTGCGTTCATTGCCGCGTAACTGTTAGCGTGTCGCCATAGGTTGCTACCCATTAGCTGGTAGTTTACTTTGTCTTTCAAAAGTTCGGGTTGCTCTTTCCCTAACAATAAGTGATCAAACCAAGCGAATACGATTTCTTCGGTATCTTTTTTAAGCGCTACCTCATCGAGCTGATAGTTGCTGAAATGTGAAATGGCTTTCTCTTGTGCGGAACGGTGATCGTAAGGCCCAATGAGCAATGTATGATCGGCATTTTTGTTGTATTTATAGTGTCGTGTTAAATAGTCAATTGCAGATATCTGTCCGCCGTCAAAGTAGCCAGTTACGGTTAGCACCGGAATATTAATATTCTTATATTCTTCTTTTACTGGCACCATCGCCTGATAATAGTCGTCAAATGCTGGGTGTGATAACCACTTTTGAAACCAAGGACTTGCTACACCGTCAATTTTATCAATATCTGAAATGGCACGACCGCTGGTGTACATGTCTTCCACCAGTTTACTCGACTTTTGCCAGTCATTGTAAACACTGGCGTCTACCGTATTGTTATTTGTCGCGTAAGCAGCCCATTGATAATTTCCTGTAAGTACGATGTTGTTTTCGTAAGGTAAACCGGTGATTAGGCTAGCTGCAGTGTAAGGGGCAATTGCTTTGAGGGCAGGGTGCATATGCTTGGCAGCAGCCCACTGCGTGAAGCCATTATAACTGCCGCCATACATGACAACTTCGCCATTACTCCAAGGCTGCTTGCTGATCCAATCGATAGCATTAGTCGCATCTTTGCCCTCATGCTCCCATGGTACAACGGCGCTACTGCTTGAACGCTTACCTCGGGTATTTACGACAACTCCAATATAGCCGTGCGCTGCCGCATGGATTGCGGTTCTTATGTGCGCTGCTTCGTCTGCATATATGGTGAACTGCATTGCAGTAGGACTTTTGCCCTTAAGTCCTTTAGGTTTAACGATTGTTGCGGCAAGTTCGATGCCATCGGGCGTCGTAATCAGGGTTTCCGGTGTAATATCATATCGTTTGTCTTGTTCTATCTTAATTAATGTCTGACTGATAGGAATTACACGGGCAAGCACATGATACAAATGACTGTTGACAATGAGGTTTATCGCTTGCTCTTCACTCAGCGTTTCCAACGCACGCACGCTCATGAATATGTTGGTTACATAGTCAACCGCGCCAGATACTGACCAACCCAGTGCGCCGCCAAATTGTAATAACGTCTCGTTATCCATTGTCGCAAGTTGTAGATTGAGTGATTGACGCAAAGTCTGCTCAAAATGACGTGGATCAGATTGTTTTATAGCTAACGCTGTTTGGCTATCTAGTGTGTAATGGGTGTAGGAAATCGCCTGTGGAAACTGGTTAATTTCACGTAACAGTTCATGGTGTTGTTCACGAATTGAAAGCAATGCTGTCTTATTGAACATCCTTTCTTGCGCTATACGGTCGGATAAAATTTGATTGGCCAGTTGCTTTAGATCGTCATAGAATACAGGCGAATTCAGCACGGCTAACGTATCGTCATAACCATCGATTGTGGCAGCTCGAAGTGTTTTAGGTGTATAAAATATCTGTTCGCTTATTTGTTTTTGCGCAAATGCTTCAAGCACCTGAAAGCAAAAAATTAGCAAAAAAAGCTGTAGCGTTATCGTCAATGCGACTTTGTTATTTTTCATCATTGTTCTCATGTAAATTAGCAATTTGCTGTTGGTATCGTCTTGATTGCTGGTATGCTAGAAAATTGCAGGTGACGAGTAATGAAATACATCGGAATTTTTGTGACTTTTAATGACTGAGCCAGGTGGAATCAAGTGTTTTATGTAGCTTATTATAATATAAACAATGGTTTATATGTTTATTAGGGAAGTTTGATGCGCTGGCAAATCGCACAATATATTTTTTGTGATCAACAACAATTTCTAGCATTGCACACAGAAAATGACACAAAAACAGTTCAGTTAGAGCCAATGATGGTCGAACTGCTCCGTTATTTTTGTCAGCATCCAGATAAAATTGTTAGCAAAGAAACACTTATTGAGCATGTTTGGTTAGGCCGTATTGTCAGTGATAATGCGGTGAGTAAATTAATCACTAAGTTGCGCAAAGTATTTAACGATGATCCCAAGCAGCCTCAATTTATCGCAACATTTCCTAAAAAAGGCTACAAGTTTATTGCTACTGTCGTTCCTGCTAGCCATGACGAGCCATTGACGCCGACAGAAGATCCTTCAAAAACAAATGCTTGTATTGACCAAACGCACGATGTGCTAGTGCAACAAGCACCGCTAGTTTCGGCTGAAAGTGAACAAGTGAAGACTGTAGATACTGCGCTCGCTTCTACTGAGAAAAAGACCAATAGCGACTCAGAAAACAATACTCCTGCTACCGCGAGTAATTCTCTTCGCCTTGCTGCTGGCTTAATTAGTGTGCTAATGATTGTCCTCTTGTTATTTTGGTATAACAAACAAGCTGTTGAAAATATTGTAACGCTTACTTCTGCGAAAGCGATTACAACAGATGCAGGCAATGAGTTGTTTCCTGCGGTGTCACCCGATGGTACACGTGTTGCCTATATGCTAAGTACTGGCAAGCAGATGAAATTAATCATCAAGCGTCTTGCTGATCAGCAACAGATTGAAATACAGCACGAGTCTGGCGTCGGGGTAGGACCTGCTAATTGGAATACCAGTGGCGACAAAATCGTATATTTGGTTGCCACACCTCAGCGATGTCAGTACTTTATTCGAGAGATTGACGATATGTCAGTTGGTGAGCCTCAGTTAATACATAATTGTCCTGCGGGTAGCTATGGCAAAATACTATTCACCCATGATGACAATCGTTTAGTTTTTGCTGAAATATCTGAGGGGAACCACGGATATTCGATGTTTGAAATCAACTTGATTTCACAGAAAGTAAAACATATAAATCAACCTGAATTGGTGCTGGGGGGGAATAGTCAATTTGATTTACACCCAACCAAAAACCGATTACTTATTTCTTCACCTGATAAACAACAGTGGGAAGGGTTTTATTCACTCGATCTTGACAGCAATGAGCTTACATTATTGTTTAAACAAGACGCCTACATTTGCTGTGGTATTTGGAGTCACGACGGAGAACGCGTCGTTCTCATGGGGGAGCACCCAGCGTACCAGATCTTGAGTTATGACTTACAGGGTAATGATCGGCAAGTCGTGTATTCAGGGAGCCGCCAATTAAGTTGGCCAAGACGCCACACCAACGGGCGTGATTATCTATTTGCCTCGGGCAATCATAATGAAGATATTCATGCAATTTCACTGGCAGATTCAGCATCGCGAGTTGTCGCGGATGCGTCTGTAGATGAACGGTTAGTTACTTACTCTGCAAAACGTCATCAAATAGCTTACATCAGCTTTGCCTCTGGCAGCGAAGAAGTATGGATTTCGGACACAAATAGCACCAGCGACAAGCCAGCGCGAAAATTGACGAGTTTTAATGATAGTCGTCACTATGTTGATTTATTGTGGTCACCAGATGGTAAGTACTTGCTCGCTTTGATGCTCAATGAAATGCACCTTATCAATGTTGAGTCTGGCGATTATGAGCGTTTGAAAATACCGCAATCTGAGATTCGTGGCGTATCGTTCAAGTCAGGTTCACAAATAGCCTACAGTATTCAAGAATCCAATCAATGGCAGGTGTATCTTTACGACATAAACAATCATAGTGTTGCCAGTGTGGATAAACGCTGGCAGTTTGTGCGGTTTGACGCGCTGTTAAACGATACATTATGGCTTGATCAAACAGGTATATTGTTTGTAGGTAAGCAGCCAACGCCTATTGCTCATGAGTCAATTTCGTCGAGTAATCTGCTTAGTGGTCGACAGTTTAATTTAACTAAGCGCGGTAGTGATTATTTTTGGTATGAATACACAGATGGTGGAAAAATAAGACATCTTGATAGCGATACTGGCATTGTAAGCACTGTCACTCATAGCGACAGTGCTCGGTTTGCCTTAGCGGACAATACCTTGTTATATGGCATTACCCAGCGCGGCAGTATTGATATTTACCAAACGCAATCAGTCAGTCGATGATTGCGCTATACGTTTTCTTTTAGCCCTACGTGACAACATATTTAAGCTTTCGATAATCACAGCAAATGCCATTGCTGCGTATATATACCCTTTTGGTAGATGCGCACCAAAGCCTTCTGCGATAAGTGTTGTACCAATCAACAGTAAGAAGCCCAGCGCTAACATTACCACGGTTGGATTGGCATGAATGAAGCGAGATAGCGGGTCGGCGGCCACAAGCATAGCGGTTACCGTAATAATGACTGCCGCCACCATAATAGGTAAGTGTTCTGTCATGCCAACTGCAGTAATAATACTGTCGATAGAAAAGACAATATCGAGTAATAATATTTGAACTACAACAGCAGAAAAGCTTATGCCAACTGCAGCAATCCCATTATTTTCTGGTTCGGGATCCGGATCTATGATGTGGTGAATTTCTTTCGTTGCTTTCCATAGCAAGAACACGCCGCCCGTTATCAAAATAATATCGCGCCATGACAGGCTATGTTCAAACAATGTGACCACAGGTTCAGTTAAGCCAATGATAAAAGCAATTGTGCCTAATAAGAATAGTCTGAGTATTAACGCAGCAGAAATGCCTACTCGCCTTGCTAACGCACGTTTTTCCTCAGGAAGTTTATTTGACAAGATTGAAATAAAAACCAAGTTGTCGATGCCCAGTACGACTTCCATCGCCGTTAATGCAGCAAATGCCGCCCAAGCATTAGGATCTGTGAGCAGTGATAAAACATAATCCATACGTGTTTTCCAACAGAAATTCTGAAAGTGATAGAACCAAGATTATGGCTAACTGCTTCATTAAAAGCCATTTATTTTTCAATCAGGCAATATTATCTGAAGAATCCCAGCGTGATTGTTTCATTCGTCACGAAATGCCTCGGCATTGAGGTGATGTCGGTTAAGCAGTTTATAGAACTCAGTACGATTGCGCTGGGCAATTCGGGCTGCTTGTGACACATTGCCAGCAGTTAACTTAAGCAACTTGGCAAGGTAGTCTCGTTCAAATTCATCCCTTGCTTGTTGAAAGGAGGGCAGCGGTGCTGTTTCTTCACGTAGCGCATTGGCGACCAATTTCTCGTTGATTAAAGGCTCTGTTGATAGTGCGACACTTTGCTCAACCACGTTCTGTAACTGACGTATATTACCAGGCCAGGGGGCGCTAATAAGCAACTCCATCGCTTCTGTTGAAAACCCTTTTACAGTAGTTGTGGTGTGGGCAGATACGAGTGTCAGAAAATGCTGTGCCAGCAGTGGAATGTCTTCTCGACGCTCCAGTAGTGGCGGTAATTCAAGCTCTACTACATTGAGCCGATAATATAGATCCTCTCGAAATGTACCGTCGATAATGGCCTGTCTCAGGTTTTTGTGAGTGGCGGAGACAATGCGAACATCGGTCTTAACTGATTGAGTGCTACCAACGGGACGCACTTCTTTTTCTTGAAGTGCGCGTAATAGTTTTACCTGAAATGTCAGCGGCATATCACCAATTTCATCGAGAAATAGGGTTCCACCAGTGGTTGCTTGAAATAAGCCGGTATGGTTATTTTCTGCGCCGGTGAATGCCCCTTTCACATGGCCGAATAATTCAGATTCTAAAAGGTGTTCAGGTATAGCGGCACAGTTAATGGCGGTAAAAGGACGCTCTGCACGATGACTTGCTTTGTGAATTGCTTTGGCTAATAGCTCTTTACCCGTACCACTTTGACTATGAATAAGTATGCTAAAGTCACTCTGTGCTACTTGTTTGGTTTGTTGCAACAGTGACTCCATTACAGCGCTACGACTAATGATTCCTTCGCGCCAATGGTTTTCATGTGTTCCCTTTGGGCTAATGGCTGGCTGTAACTGCATCGCTTTTTCAACTGTTGCTAACAGTTCCTGACTTTCAAAAGGCTTAGTCAAAAAACTAAAAACGCCTTGCTTGGTGGCGTTTATCGCATCGGGAATCGTGCCGTGAGCGGTCATAATCACCACAGGCATGCTTGGGTACTGTTGCCTAATTTGCTCGAACAACGCCATGCCGTCCATGCCTTCCATGCGTAAATCACTGATTACCATATGAGGATGAAAACTCTTTAATATGCCAAGTGCTATTTTGGCATTAGCTGCTGGCTCGACAGTGTATCCGGCGGCTTTCAATCGAATACCGATTAACCTCAATAAACTTGGGTCGTCATCGACGATCAAAATTTTTCTTGGTGATTGTGTATCAGAAGTCGTCATAGCGCGCTACTGTCCTCGTTTATTGATGGCTTGTTCGATTTTTTTCAGTTGGACAATTTGCTTATTCAGCTGGGTAATCTTTAATTGTTGCTGGCTTAATTGTTTATCTTGTTTCGCGATCAGCGATTGTGCCTGATGGTATGCACCTTGGTAATTCTCCAATTCTTTCAATAATAACAACTGCTGATTGAGTTGATCTTTTAGCATGACGATAAATGCCAAATCCTTAGGTGTAAAAATGGCGTGATTATATGGCTCAAGCTGATAAGTATTCAGTTGTGCTTTTGCCGTATAAGGATTATGAATAGGGGCGTTGGGTAAGCTATGAAGCATGACTAACAATAAGTCTGTATTGGCTACTCCGTTGAGCTTATTTTGTTTTTGTCTGGTTATTTCAGCCGCTAATTCTTCATCGCTTAAGGTTTTTATCCATAGATAATAGTGGCTAGCATCAGATTCAGGCGTTGGTGCTCCTGTGATAGATTGGCACGCTGAAAGTAGCCCAGCCAGCGCCAGCATGAATAAAGACCGTCTTAGACATGAAAACATCGTTTGAACAATGGGAAATTGGTGTCTAGTTTTCATAACTTGTTGCTCTTTCTCTCGGCCGATTTAATCTTCATTTCTTGATACTCGGGGAAGTGTTATCTCAATATTGGCGCCGCAGTGTTGTGCATCACTGTCCTTAATGATTATTTCACCATTTAATCGCATCAATAGTTCTTTAACAATTGTTAGGCCAAGTCCACTCCCTTTTACTTGGCAATCAGTCGGTGCGGGCCCTTGATAGAATGCTTCGAACACACGTTCTTTCATATCATCACTAATACCGGGTCCCTGGTCGATAATATTTAGCGTTAACTGCTCTGCGGTGATGGTACCACTAATCGTCATCGTACCGGACGATTTTGTGTATTTAATCGCATTGGAAATAATATTGTCGAGAATCACCCTAAGTTGTTTGGCATTACTGTAGATAGTCACATCGTCAAGCGTGTTGATAATGGTGATCTGCTTGCGTTTTAAATCGAGCTTGTGATCGTTTAATACACTGTCAATCAATACCAGCAAGGCTATTTTTTCACTGTCTTGCAGGCTCGTTGAATCGAGCACAATATTAAAGTCGAGCAATTCTTCAATATGGCGCTGCAACCTATTCACACTCTCTCGAATGATTAGACAAATTTCTTGTTGTTCGTCGTTGAGTGGCCCGACACTATTGTCGTATATCAGTTCCGTACCTTCTCGTATGGCAGCCAGCGGTGTTTTCAATTCGTGTGAAATATGGCGAATAAAACTCGATTTTTGCAGTTCTAGTGCATGTAAACGTAAGCGCATCATTTCTAGCGCGTCCGCGATTTCCCGAATCTCTGGCGAACTTTTAACATGAATTGCTTGTTCAAAGTTGCCTTGCTCGAGTGATTTTATTTTTCGAATCAATAGTTTAAGTGGTGAAGTGATCAGGAAAATAAAGAATCCGGCAATAACTAAAGTAACAGGAATAATCACTAAGCTTATTAACATTGTGCGACTAACCTGTTCGGCGCCTTTCTTAATGCTGGTAGCTTGCGCACTAATCAGCTTATTGCTGTAAATATTTATTTGTTTGCCTAGGTCGGCTAATTTGACAAAGTGCTCTTGCAGCGGTTCTAAAGATTGCTCATCAATTGCCTGATCATTGATGAGGTCGTCGATTAACTGAATGCGTTGTTCGAAATGTGCACGCAAATCGTTGAGTGAATTGTCAACGTAAGGTGCTAGCTGATGGTCTAGCAGCTCTCTAATTCTCAGAAATTGCGCCACGTAATTGCGCTTCAATTCTTGGTCTTTCAACACGACGTATTGGCTAGCATATCGTTCTAACTGCGAACGACGATCATTGAGTTCCTGATTGATATTGGTTAACTCCGCAACCGAATAAATCGCCTGTGCGCCTTGATTAGACAGTTGATTTACTTGCGTCGCACTATAAATTAGCGCCACTACCAGAGGCAAGCTCACTAGTGAAAAACCAAGCAAGGTCAGCTTTTTGATGGAAAGAGCACGGCCGTCTAATAGTCGTCTAAGCGCATGATATTTTCTGCGCAACAATAATTTCATCGTTGTCGTGCGGGTCTTACGAATATCTACACCGCTTGGTGCAGGCGTTTTATTTATGGGCAAAACTTTCGTTATCCAAATGTTGAGAAGCCCTTTATTTTTAAGCGATCCGCCTGTTGTTTTCAATGCTGTCGTTAATTTGAGACAGGTAAGGAAACGGGGCTGGTGTGTTGTTTGTTATTGATTTTTAACAATTTATTTGTGTGTGTAAGGTTACGGGTAGGCGCTAAGTTTTTTTAACAAAAATAACTGTCGCCAAATAGCAACAGTTATTGATCAGTAAATTCATGAATGTCTTTAATTATCAGTAGTTTAAAATCTTGGTACGGATGGTGCTATGTGAGAGTGACATAAAAATAATGCGTTCTACGCTAATTCTATTGAAGGAAGATAAAATGAATAACATTAGTCTTAAACAAGTCACACTAGCCGTTTTCGTTACAGCATTAATCTCTACATATGTGAGCGCAGATGAAGCGGTAGAGAAATCGACAGCTATTGCCAAATCAACAGCAACACACAAAATTGATTTTCAGCAAATCGATACAGATAAAGATGGCGCAATTAGTCAGGTAGAAGCAAAAGTTAATCAATTTTTACATGATTCATTTGCAAAGGTTGATGCTAACGGTGACGCCGTGATCAGCAAAGATGAGTTTGACGCTTTTGTAAAAAACACTAAATAAGTTTATTACCTAAGTTTCGGTGGTCGCAGTTTATCCCCCTGCGCCGCCAATAACTTTGCTCGCGCAATGTTTGCCGGCAGCTCCCAACCTTCCAAGCCGGCTTTTTTTAAGGGTGAAACAATGATTGACAATAATGCTCGCTACATACAACTCGGTGAATGGATATTTGAAGTAAAATCGATTCGCGCGTTACGCGTTGATGCTTACGGTAAACCTTACAATGCCATAGCTAATGTTACATTGAACGGCGACGCTGCATATGTTGATGGTTTGATGACAAGAGAAGAAGACGAGATTAGTCGAGAAGACTTTCAAACTTTCTACTCTTTATGTCAAAAGCTTGGCCTGAAACATATGCAGTTTGACCGCTTCAAAAATGACGAGGCAAAACTGAGTACTGTTGAAATTACACCTTTAGAAATGGAAACACCGCGATTAAAGTTAGTTCTGTAGTTCGAATGTTTGTTTGTGCGACGGCACTAAACAATTGACCTGTTCGAATGACGGAACAAAAGCCAAAGCAGTGCTAAGTCTAAACGCTTAGTGCTGCTTTTTTCTATGCGCCATGAAGAAGCTTGATTACTGAGCCGGATAATCGCTATTTGTATCATTTGCTCATGGACATTGGCGTCAAATATACCTAACCTTGCATATTAGTCGAATATCAAATTCAAATTAGGAAGTGAAATGAAACTATCATCATCTCTATTAGCGATTTCTTTAGTTATTCTTTTAAGTGCTTGTTCAAAAGTTAACAAAGAAAATTACGATAAACTTGAACTCGGCATGAGTAAGGAAGAAATTCAAGCCGTTATCGGTGGCGCGGATAATTGTGAAGAAGCAATGGGCACATTAACATGTGTATGGGGTGACAAAGACGCTAAACATATTAAAGTGCGCTTTGTTGCTGATGCTGCGGTTACGTTTTCTAATAGCGGTTTATAATCGTATCGTTAAAAACAAAATGAAGCCAAATACCTGAGATATCCCTTATTTGTGCACGGTATCTCAGGTCCATATTCATTTACGATGGTACTAGAGCTAACTATATCAATTCAACATCAAGCACATCCGCCAACCGTCTTCGATACACATTCAATTCCCCATACGGGCGCAAGTTTGCAATAAGTGCGCGCACCAAGATAGTGTTGATTACTTCGCTGTCGAGTTCGGCGGAAATGAGCGATACAGTTTCCAAAACTTGTTGTTTCTGTACACTACTCATATCTTGCGCTTCTTGAGTGATGTTTTCCAATATCTGTACCGCCTGAAGGTGCTGGCGTTCACTATTATCAATCCCTTGCGTTAACGGGAAATTATCTTGCGTGAGCAATGGTTTAACGTTTGAAGTTTGCAAGGCGTTTATTGCGCTGTCTAAGCAAAAGGCGAGTAGTTTGGCACAGCGTTGAATAGAAAAGTTCGCATCATCTAGCGTTAGGTAAATCATATATTCTTGAAGCAGACCATTAACGAGTGATACGATGTCATACAACCATGGAGTTATGGTGTCACCATATGCATGGTGTAATACCTTTTGCTGAGAGAAATGGTAGTTAATTCGACACTCTTGCACTACAGCCATTACATTGGCATCCATTATGACCATTTCTTCGGATAGAAATGCTTGAATGAATGTTCGTTCATTGAGGGCTTCTTGAAATTCCTGCACAAGATATTCCTCTAGAAATTGCACTCCATTTTTTTGACTATTCTCTAGAAGTTGGTCAACTAACTGTTGGTTTTTTTCGTCTGATTGCAAAAAAAGTGCCTGTACTATATCAAGTTTACTTGAAAAGTAAGAGTAAACGGAGCCTTTAGCAATACCGGCTGATTCCGCAATACTGGCAATGGTTGTGCCTCTAAACCCTTTCTCTATAAATAAAGTCTTTGCGGTCGACATGATTAAGTCACGTTTCGATTGCGTTGGAGTAACCATTCTAATATGCGCCTTTGATATGGAAAGGCCATATTTTGCCATATTTTAAAATAAATGACTACTCGGTCATTTGACAAATGACTATGTGGTCATTTATATTTGGGTTTGTTGGTCATATCTGTGACCGCTTGGTCACTTTGGTTGGCTGGAAGAAATTTGAGGAGGCTCGAAATGCAAGAATCTAAAGGTAGTATACGTTCTTTATGGCAATTGTTGTCACCACATAAACCACCTAAGAAGGCTTTTGTTATTTTGACTATTCTTGTCATTTTCGCTACTGCGCTTGAGTTAGTCTTGCCCCTCTATTCGAGTTACCTCGTAGATTCTATTGGCAGTGAGGGGATAGACGGCCTAGTTGTTGCTGGGCTCATTGCTATTGTATTGATTGCTGCAATGTTTGAAGCTTTCCTTGGTTGGTATGGTGGAAGAATGGGGTGTCAAATAGGCTTTCGCTTGCGTTATAGCTTGATTGGACGTTTGTTGCATGCACAAAGTAAAGACATGGATGAGGAGCATAGCGCAGAATTAAGTGCAAGGATTGCCAATGACACATTAGAAGTAAAGGCTGTACTAGCAGATGATTTGATTGGATTACTCAGCGGTATCATTTCGCTTGTTTCGGTCATTACAATAATGTTTGTGCTTGATTGGCGACTAACTTTGGTGCTACTTACCTGTGTATTAGCCGGTTTTGTGCTGATAACACCTATCGCGATGATGATGAATAGTGTTGGTCAGGCAACATTGTCAGCAGAAGCGAATTTACTAAAATACGTGACTGAATGGCTTAGGTACGGACGTTTGGTGAAGTCACATAATGCGAGCGCACAACTACATTCACGATCAAAAGGATTACTTGATGAGTGCTATAAACATGAAATGCGCGCGGTAAAAATACTGTCGTTGATTGGCCCCATTTCTAATTTGGTACTGATGCTAAGTATGATTGCGATTCTTGGTTTTTCGGCATACTGGTTAGCACAGGGCACGATGACGCTAGGCACGATAACGGCATTTCTAATGTACTTGTTTGGCTTAACGTTTCCGCTAATGGCAATGGCGATGTTCTTTAGCAACTTAAATAAAGCGGCAGGCGCTGCGGCGCGACTCACTGAAATAAATCAACTGCCAATGGAGTCATCTGAACAATCCACACCACTAGCACAGGTAACGGAGCTAGCTGTACAAAACCTTTCATTTAGCCGCAATAATAAGGCTATCCTAAAAAATATTAACTATCGTTTTTCAGGAAATGGCTTGTCCGTCGTATTGGGAGAAAGTGGCAGCGGTAAGACGACTTTCCTGAATCAATTTTTAGGTTTCTACCCTGAAACACACGAAAGCGTACTCATTAATGGTCAACCACTAAATACTTATGAATTGGCATCAGTTCGTCAATCAATAGCGTGGGTTGATCAAGAACCGAAATTGCTGCATGCAACTATTAGAGAAAATTTGACGCTTGGGTTAGACGAACCGTTAAGTGACGAACGCATTCTTTCAGTATTAAATCGCGTTGGTTTAAATAATTGGTTAACACGTATTAATCACGATTTAGATCAACAAGTTTCTGAACAGGCACATCAATTTTCGGGAGGAGAAAAACAACGTTTTGCTATAGCGCGTGCTTTGTTACGTGATGCAAGGGTACTATTGTTGGATGAGCCCACCTCTGCGCTGGATGAAGCAAACAAACTTGCGATGATGTCACTGCTAAGAGAGCTCGCACAGAATATGCGAATTATCATGATTAGTCACCATCGAGAGCTGATAGCGCCTAGTGACAATGTAATCGAAATGAATGAGGGAAGCATTGCGTGCGGGTAAATTATATATTTGGGTAAAGAGTGGCATCTAAGAAATTGTTACATAACAGGTTTGCCCGCCCTGACCATTACTATTGCCAATGCAATGAGATGAGTTTATCTTATTTTAATTGTTAAACACTGTGTTTGCGTGGTGATGGTAGAAGACTCTAGGCACAACCACTCGCTTATCTGAATATAAGGAAATGTTATGGCGTACGAAATGTTAGTTGGGTTGCAGGTAACTGATGACGAAATGTACACTGCCTACCGTGAGGCAATGAAGCCAATACTGACTTTGTACAAAGGCGGTTTTGGTTATGATTTCAACGTTGCCGAGGTACTCAAACATGACGAGAGTTCGCCTGAAGGCAGTAACATCAATCGGGTGTTTACTATTTACTTTGAAAGTAAGGCGAGTTCTGAAGCATTTTTTTCAGATGCCGATTATCTCGCGGTAAAATCACAGTATTTTGAACATTCTGTTGGTGGCTCGACTATTATCGCTAGCTATGAAACTAATAAAAATAAGGCATAAGGGGGGCATATGTCGAACTTTAAAAAAGTGGGTATTGTTATTGTGGCAGTGCTAGTGTTAGGTTCTTTCGCCAAGCATTACAATGAAAAAAATCATATGGAAATGGCACTTAAAACGTGCGGTGCCAAAGAAAATATTAAGCGCGTTGATTCAAAAGGATTTGAGTGTCACGCCATGAATGAAGCACAAAATTAATATGACAGCGACGTTATTGTTACTCAAAAGACGGTAAGATCAATAACGCCCTGATTAGTCTTAATTAGTTCGTTAATTTCGTTGTTAATTAATCTCAGTAAAATTGACCGTGGTTTCAGTCTCGGCTTCAATCGTCAATTCGTGCACTTGCTCGCTCGGATTGGCAATCATTAGCGCGTCGTATTCTTCGGGGTCATCACCAACCGCACTGCATGAAAATGCAATGGTATACTCGCCTGCGGGTAATTGAGCGATTGTATAATGGTATGTGTCATTGTCAGCGTCATATGTAATCGTATCTGACGCAAATGGCGCAACTACCGTTTCAGGGATTTCATTTTGAGCTTCCGCTGGATCAAATTCATCGCCCATCATTGCTTCATCGGCAAGCATGCCCTCATATAGATAAACGATTTTTCCGTGATCGGTATCTTCATCGAACACTGTTTCACAGCTTTCACCTGCCGTGAGTAAATTCACATCAACCATTCCTGCAACCGAGCCTACCATGGCGTCATCAACGATACGTATACCATGAGGTTTCAAGTTGTAACCTGCGCCACCAGCGGTACTTACCAAAGAAGAGCGGAGATTAAACTCAATGGTATAAGCTTGTTCACCTTGATCAGATACCGTGAATGCACCTAATTTGAGCTTGTTGCTGGGGGTTTTTAAAGTCTTAGTGCCGTCACTGTCCTCAACCCAGCAAAACTCTGTACTGCCATTATGGTTTTGCGGACAACCTGAGGTATTTAAAATTAGATTGCTATAACTACCCGGGGCTATTTCAGCGCCTTCTATGATCAACTTAGTTTCCCCGTCTTGATAATCCATTAAATCAATGGTTAAAGTGGTCGGGTTGTCACTGTCATCTAAGATGGGGACTAATAGTCCAGAATCATCATCTTCATTATCATCAGCTGATTTTAATGTAATCGATTCAAACGTTACGTTGACAGAAGTGATAGAGTCAGCTGGCGCATCCGATAAAGAAAAAGAGACTTTCGGTGTTTGATCTTGCACTGGAGGAGGAGGAGGTGTGTCATTGTTAGTGTCTGAGCTTGAGGAGCCCCCGCCGCATGCATACAGAAATAAACTTAAAGAAAATAGGAGAGCCGTATTAGATTTCATGAGTAACTCTTAAGATAAAGACACTAGACTACTAATTATAGCAAAAGCTCAATTAAACCGTGGGACGAAGGACTCTTTAATCCTTCGATTTTTTCTCGCTCTTCTCTTCATACATGCGCTGGTCAGCAATGTTTGCTAATCCGTCGAGGGTGATTTCATCTTCGGGATAAATAGCGTAGCCGATGCTGGCGGAAATCGTCATTTCATGACCTTCGATATTCGCAGCACTCAGCAGGTTATGGGTTAGTTGAGCACGTATATGGCACATATCGTGGGCTTCATTTATATCATTAACCAGAATGAGAAATTCATCGCCTCCCGTCCTAGCAACAGTATCTGATGCGCGTACACTAAGCAGCATGCGTCTGGCGGCTTCTACCAACAGCGCGTCTCCAACACGATGCCCTAGCTTATCGTTGATACATTTGAAGTCATCTAGATCAATAAAAAATAAACCAAATGATTTCTTATAACGCTGGCTGTATACCATTACCTGTTGCATACGATCATCTAGCAATCGTCGATTAGGCAACGTGGTTAACGGATCGTAAAATGCCAAATCGCGATTGATTTTTCGTGAGATAGAAAGTGACGAGACAAGCGCGCCAAATGCGATGGCAATAAACCAACCCAAGAGCCTCATGTGCCAAATCTGTGTTGGCTTGATGGACCAACCAGAAATTGGACTAGCAGCAAGTAACCATTCACCGTGTTGTAAATTAATGGGGGTTAATATCGGTTGCCTGTTGAAAACGTCGGCGCTACCTAGAATCATTTCGCCTTCAACGCCTAAGCCGTCTTTTCCACGCAAAGCGAATTGAAATCCTTCTTGTGTTTCACTAAATTCAGTGGTGGTAAAAAATCCGTTGCTTTCGAGCACCAATGAAGCTAACCCCCAATAGCCGGCAGGGTTTGAATCGATATGGCCTGCAAGGCTTTTTCGGGTGAATATTGGGGTGCGAATAATGATGCCGCGTCCTCCTTGAACAAGATCGAGCGGCCCAGCGACTATGGTTCGTTTTAACTCAATGGCTTTTTCTACAGCTGGCCATTGTGTGGTGTTTTTTGTGTAATCTAATCCCAGTGCCGCTTCGTTTCCTTTGAGCGGGTAGATATACGTAATCACATTGTTTCTGGCGAGTGCAATATTGCGAATATTCCTTCCAGTGGCGATGATTTCACTGGCAATTGTGGAAAATTCCTCGTTGCTAATTTGAGGGTGAGTCGCAACATGTGCCATTAAACCCGCTGATAAATAAAACATTGCATTAAATTCACCCTCAATTTGGGCGCGGATGGCTTTAGATTTGTCGATGGCTATTTGTTGCTGGCGGGCGGTGTGGTTTTCGCAGATGAGTTGAATAATAAACTCTGTAGTGGCAGTCAGCAGCACAACAATCATCAGCCCAATTACAACATGAGGATATATAAACTGACTAATGGCTAACTTAGTTGTCATAGCGCTATCAAAAACTCATCGTGATTTGCGCCTTATTGCATTTACAGCTTAAAAATATGCGGTTAAGGGTTTAATGGTGAGTTTAAGTATAGTGCATGTGTGTGTTATGTCACTTTGTGGCCGCTTGCTATCAGCCTAGGCTTCAACGCTAGTACGTATAACTCCTCATGGCTCGTTTCTGTCACTGTCTAGAGACGCGCTTTTATTCTCTGTGCGTTCCTCTTTTACTACATGCTGGAATGGCTTCGTTGCTTCACCGGCATAAACACTTAAGTGCGGGAAAGGTATTTCAATGCCGTGCTTATCAAAGGCTTTTTTGATCTCGATATGCATTGTATTTTTGAGCTCAAGAAAGTTTTCACGTCTTGCCCAAACGGAGAATTGAATATCAATTGAAGAGGTACCAAAGCCAGTTAATATGAAAATAGGCGCAGGTTCATCTAAGCATATAAGGTTCTTTTCAGCGATTGACATCAGGATCTCACGCACTTGTTCAATATCTTCTTTGTAGGCAATGCCTATTTTCAAATCCGCGCGCCGAATTGGAAATTTTGTTAAAGTGGTGACTGCGCTCTTAATCATGCTTTCATTCGGAATACGCACAAATAAGTTATCAAATGTACGCAGTTTGACCGAAAGCAAGTCGATGGAAACAACTTCTCCGGTGATATCATTGACCTTAATTACATCGGTGATGGAAAACGGTCTTTCCATCATCAGAAAAAGGCCACTGATTAGATTTGATGCCGACGTTTGAGACGCAAAGCCGATAGCGACGGTTAAAATACCTGCGGCACCTAGCAGAATACTTAAATCAATGCCTAGATGTTTTAAGGCGGTAAAAATGACGAGACCAAATATACCGTAGAAAATTGCTCGCCGCAGGATTAGGCGGCTATGCAATGTGAGTTTTTCCTCGATTATTTTAACCACAGCGCTACTGAAAAATTTAGCGATGATAAAACCAAGCAAAATCATCATTAATGCTTGCGATAAAGTGAATAATGGCGACGCTTTAATTAAGTTAATGATGCCAAGTAAATCTTCCATTGCATGCCCTTATAAGTACGCTTTGTTAAGCAAATAAGCTACTGATACTACGAATGAGTCTGTTGTCTTCAGAAGCTTCTCTGGGCGAATTGACGAGTTGCGCGTTGTTAGCTTCTGCTGGCGCTCGTTTTTCCAGAGTCAACTCGACATTGCCATTGTCATGTTCTCTTTTGACTTCGATGCTGGTGGTCCATAACTGCTGCACGTCATCGCTGTATAAATGTAGTAAAGTCACAGGCACGTTAATGCGTTCAATCACCAGTGATTCTTCATGATTGTTAATGACCGTAATTGGTGTAATGGCGCGATGTGACTTTCTTTCTAACTTGTCCAATTGAATACGTGCAGAAGTGTATTTGGCGTAAACTATTTGCCCTTCACGCGTTGAAGAACCAAACCAGGAATCAGAAGGGCGCCAAAATGGGATATCAACTAATAATGCTTCGCTAGGTAATGATTTCGCCTGAAACCAAATTGGGGTTGAAACATAGAGCCTTGAACGTTGGCCGGGAAGTAGTGTTAAAGGCGTTGCCGGGCGAGCCACGATGGAACGATCTGCTAATAGCGGTAGTACTCGAATGCTGCTACTCGTGTTTTGCTGTAAAAAACGGCCATGAATTAGTTGTTCATCATATTCTGCCGTGCAATTGTCTTTGCATTGAATGGGTTCGTCTAATTCTTCTTCTGCCTCAATATTCCAGCTATTCCATTCGTTGGCCAATCGTCTAAGAATTATGGCGCGTCCACCAACTTGCCAGCATCGCTGCTGTAGTTGTTCAAAGTTGTATTCACCCCACCAAACCTCTGTTGTCATTTTCTTCTCTTATTGGTCAATATCAACAGCCCAAGGAACACCGATACCAATCGGAATTACACAGCACTGTTATTCTTCTTGTTACAGGCTAGCGTGAGCTGAGCGTATATTCAATTTAAACTATTTTGCATGATAACACTTTTTTTTCGAACAAAACGATGCTTTTTATCTCGCGACAAGCCATAATTTTCCTTTAGATAATAAAGATTAATCATAACTTGGTTGAAACTACATTATGCAAATGGATCCATTTTTACCGCAAGCGGTAAGCGCGATATTTCTTATCTTGATGGTAGGGTTCTTATTGCGATTTTTTCGACAACCTCACGTTGTGGCATACCTAATTGCAGGCATAATTATCGGGCCTTGGGGGTTTGGGATAGTTTCTGATATCGATACTATTTCACGTTTAGGTGCTGCAGGGGTTGTGCTATTGCTGTTTTTTGTCGGCATGGAGGTTGATGCTCGTAAGTTAGCACAAAACTGGAAAATCATCGTTTTTGGTACGCTGTTACAGATTCTATTAAGTGTTTTTTGTGTTTGGCTATTAGGGCTGTGGTTTGATTGGAGTACAGCGCGTGTCATATTGATTGGCTTTGTGATCAGCATGAGTAGCTCTGCGATAGTTATTAAACTATTACAAGAGTCTGGATTGATGGCGAGTAAATTAGGGCAAAGCACGCTCGGAATTACCCTTGCGCAAGATTTAGCTGTTATCCCAATGCTTATTATCATTGGCTTATTCGGCGCTAGTGATATCAATAATATTCAGCTGATAAAACAAAGTGTTGGCACAATACTAGCCGTAGCGGCTTTTGGCTTTTTAATTATCCAGCAACAAGTGCATTTCCCGCTGTCTAAATGGCTTAAGCAAGATCATGAATTACAATTATTTGCCGCACTGGGCGTATGTTTCGGATTGGCGATGTTATCCGCGTGGTTTGAACTTTCGACGGCGCTTGGTGCGTTTATCGCAGGAATGTTAGTGGGGGCCGCGAAAGAAACCCATTGGGTACACCATACTTTAGACTCATTTCGAGTGTTGTTTGTCGCCTTGTTTTTTGTCTCAATTGGAATGATGCTTGATATTCACTTTTTACAAACATACTGGTTAGAGGCGTCATTGCTAGTATTGGCAGCGATAGTTACCAATACATTTATTAATGCTTTCATTCTCAAACTATCCCAGTTTAGTTGGCGTGAAAGCTTGTTTGCTGGCGCGTTATTGTCACAAATTGGCGAGTTTAGTTTTGTTTTAGCGGCTGTGGGTTACCAAAGCCAAATTATCAACGCACATGGCTACCAACTTGCATTGTGTGTAATTTCACTGTCATTGCTGACCAGTCCACCTTGGATCGCCTTGAACAAGAAGTTCTTGAAAATTAGTCCAATGCGATCTGAGGTAGAAAAGTAAATTGCTATAACCAACGCTTTCGTTTGAAAATAGTGAGTAAGACAACCGTGATGACTGCCATGACGCCAAGCAGCATAAAATAACCATTTTCGGCTTTAAGTTCGGGGATATACTCGAAGTTCATGCCGTAAATACCCGCAAGAAAGGTGAGTGGTACAAACAAAGCGGTAATAACCGTTAACACTCGCATCGTTGCATTTAATTGGTGAGACGTAATTGACATATAGCCGTTAATTAAATCACCGCAAATGTCATAATACATTTGCGATAGCGTTAATAGTCGCTCTAATCGTTCACGTAAATCGTTAACTGTGTGATTTTCTGCCTCAGTAATTAAGCTGGTATCTTCGTCATCTACGTAGGCTTTGAGCGTTTCTCCCATGCTAACATGATAATTGAAGGTACGTCTGATTTTCACTAGTTGCGAGCGGTAGGCAGTGATTTTTTTCATCATGTGGTCATTGCCTTTAAACTGGAATTTATCTTCTATCTTTTCCAGTTCTGCTTCGAAAGCGAATAATTCTTTAAGGTAAAAACCGCAGCTACAGTGAAATAAACGAATTGCCATATGTACCGGACTGCGGGCGAGATATTTCTTGCTACTAGCCTTAAACAAAGTGTTAATCGCCATTGAGCTTTGGGGATGTCGTGTAATTAAAATACGTTGACCTATGAACATGGCGATTTGTAGGTGGGCAAAGCGAAGTTCATCTTCCTTAGCAACTAACCCGCGATACAACATAAAAATATAGTCGTTAAAGAGTTCAATTTTTGGCGGATGTCGATCACGTTGCGCGTCTGATATCGCAAGTGGATGGCAGTTGAACTGCTCGAGAATTTTCAGCTCTTGTGATGGTTCAACATTGTCTAAGTCAAGCCACAGGGTACTTTTTTCATCTTCTCGCCAAATGTCGACGAGTTCCATACCGCCTATTTTAACGTCTGTACCGGGCGCAACCAGCATGCATTTAATCATTGTATACTCCAAAATTATGCAGCCGTTAAAGTCGATGGCAAGCCGCAGGGAACAATATAATTTTTTGTTAATTTATCCTAATTTTCTTATGAGTGTAATACACTTAAGCTACTCAGGCGAAAATAAGAAAACACATTAACGCATTTGATACCCTAGGCGCATGATGGAATCAGTGTAAGCACCAATACGATTCAGCGTGAATGAAGTAACACCAATCAATTAGGAAAATAAATGGCAGAAGTTGCAATTGAGAAACTCTCGATAGTTATTAATGATTTGCTCAGCGCTGAATATGAGCATGATATCGTTCATATTATGGACACTGCCTCTGAGGCATTAGTAGACGATCAATTTGCGCTGTTAATCGAGGCGATTCCTCCTGAAAAACGTCTAACAGTTTGGTCAACGTACCCGAATGACAAGCAGCGATTAGCATTTGTGTTAATGGGGAAAGATACTCGTAACTGGCTAATTAGGGCGTTAGACGATGAAGTTTGTTTTGAGTTACTGTCCCAACTTGATGCAGAAGAAGTATTGGAGATTGCTGAAGAAATTCCCGATAGATTTCTTAATTATGCGATCAAACACCTCGATGACTCGCAAAGAAAGCTTTATCAACAAGCACAACTTTATACGGTAACACAATTAGGCCACTGGCTAGATTATCAATATGTACGTATTTCTGAAAAGTTAAAGGTGGCAAGTGCAAAACTACTTTTGCAGAAGGGACTAATGCCCTATACCGAGGAGTTTTATTCGGTAAATAAAGAAGGCCATCTAGTCGGGGCTGTGCCTGTAAATACGCTATTGCAAGCATCAGATAGCAACATGATGAGTGAATTAATCGAGCGTGACATTGTCAAGCTCAACGCGTCTGACGACATAGAGGACTGTGCTGAGAAGGTCATTCTATCGGGCAAAATGGCGCTACCTGTTGTGGATGACAATAACCATTTTCTCGGTCGTTTTACGATTGCACTGGCCTATGAAATTAAAGATGAGTCACAAACAGAAGCGGCAAACAAAGCGGCAGGTTTGAGAGCGGACGAAGATTTATTTTCAAGCGTGGCCAGTAGTGCTAAAAACCGTGGTATTTGGTTAGGTGTGAACTTGGCGACCGCGTTTTTGGCATCATGGTTCATTGGGCTTTTCGAAGCAACTTTACAGCAAGTGGTCGCCTTGGCTGTGCTGATGCCAATCGTGGCTTCGATGGGCGGCGTTTCTGGCAGCCAAACACTTACTGTCATTGTTCGTGGATTGGCACTAGGGCAGGTGACAGATGCTAACCGAAGAGCTCTGCTAATAAAAGAGCTTCGGGTTGGTGCAGTTAATGGTATTATATGGGCGGTTGTCATCGGTGGCATAACCTATTTCTGGTTTAACAACATTTTGTTGAGTGCTGTGATTTCAATTGCCATACTGCTAAATTTACTGGCTGCGGCAATGTCAGGGGTCGTAATTCCTTCTCTCTTGAATAAACTTAAAATAGACCCTGCGTTATCAGGGTCAGTCATTCTAACTACTGTGACTGATATTGTGGGTTTTGTTGTTTTCTTGGGGTTAGGTAGCTTAATGTTACTTTAAACCTAAACGCATTAATTAAAGAAAGGAATTACTATGTCGGTCGAAATGTTAACTTGGATTGCGATAGCCTTTTGCATCAGTCAATCTGCCATCTTTTCGGGATTAAATCTCGCTTTTTTTTCACTCAGTCGTTTACAGTTAGAGGTAGAATCTAAGAAAGGCAATAAAGCGGCAAAGAAAGTGCTGGCGTTGCGTGATGATTCAAACTTTTTGCTTGCCACTATTTTATGGGGAAATGTCGGCATTAATGTTTTGCTTACGATGTTATCTGACTCTGTGCTGGCGGGCGTGAGTGCTTTTCTTTTTTCGACTATTGCGATAACCATCATTGGTGAAATTACCCCACAAGCGTATTTCTCTCGTAACGCGCTAAAAATGGGCAGTTTATTAGCTCCAGTAATTCGTTTTTACCAATTCTGTTTTTACCCTGTTACGCGTCCAACTGCTTTTATTCTCGATGCGTGGCTTGGCAAAGAAGGCATTACATATTTTGCTGAGAGTGAATTACGCAATATTATACGTCAACACATCACAGCTGAAGAGGCTGATCTCAATCATGTTGAAGGCATAGGCGCGCTCAATTTCTTTGCGCTTGATGAAATAGACGTTATTGAAGAAGGTGAAGTGTTGGATCCCAAGTCTATTATTTCATTGCCAACTAAATTAGATTTGCCTATTTTTCCTGACATTACCAGCAGTCCACAAGATCCATTTTTAGCGCAGCTCAATCTGTCAGGACATCGGTGGGTCGTATTAATTAATGATAATGGTGATCCGCTATTAGTGGTTGATGCCGATGGTTTTTTACGTGCAGCACTATTTGAACCAGAGACTTTTGAGCCTTACAATTTTTGTCACCGTCCTGTTGTACTCTTAGACGAAAATACTTCACTCAATGAAGCGATCCTAAATATAAAAGTAAAACGCTCTATCGACAAAAACTTTGATGGTGTGATTGAGCATGACATGTTGTTAGTGTGGGGAGAAAATAAACGCATCATCACAGCCGCTGATATATTTGGCCGTTTGTTGAAAGGTATGCTACCTGAAACATTACAAAAGAAAACCAGCGACAAAGCCCCTGACGAAGACAAAAAATAAAGGGGCTATAAATGAATATAGCTCATAACGAACGACTAAATGCCCGAATGCTGCCCTGACAAGCTAGTTAGCAATATGATCTAAATGGCTGATGGCATCACGAAACTGTTCATCTAATTCTGGGTGTGTAAGTACGCCCTTTTTTACATCAAAGTTGTCGTAAAAACTGGGAATCGACATACTGGCCTTCACCTCGCCGTTGAAATAGGGCATTGATTGCTTGGCGGCTGCTAATACGCTTGCTCCCCCTAAGGATCCAGGAGACGTTGAAAGCAATACCATTGGCTTCCCTTGGTACACTTTCGGTTCAATGCGTGAACTCCAATCGAAAAGATTTTTATAGGCAACGGTATAAGTACCATTGTGCTCCGCAAATGAAATAATTACCCCACAGCTTTGAGCAATTTTGGCGAGGAAATCTTTAGCAAGTTGTGGGTGCCCAATTTCAGCCTCTTTATCTTGTCCATACAGTGGCAATTCGTAGTCATTCAAATCAATGATATCAACCGAAACTTTGTTTAATAGCTTGCTGGCATACGTGACTAAGTGTTTGTTGATTGACTGCTTATGATTGGTTGCAGCGAATGCAATGATGCTCATAATAGATTCCTATACTTTGCAGAAAGTTAATCAAGTATAGCATTGACATTGCAACGTCAATTTCGTTTATACTAAGTAAACAATGTGACGTGGTTACGCAACTATGTTAAAAGCTTGTATTAAAATAATTCTTACATGTCTATTATTGTTTGTATCGCTTGCCAAGGCTGAACAGACACTGAGAATAGGTGTTGGCAACTTTCCGCCGTTTTTTATTGAAGCGGAAGAAACTGGCATTTTTATCGAAATTACCGATGCAATCTTTAGTCACTTTCCTAAATATAAAGTTGAATATGTCTTCATGAGTAATCATCGGCTATTGTATGAAATCAATTCTGGTAAAATCATCGACGTTGCGTGTAATATTTTCCCTGGTTCAAAAGCCAAAGCACATCTCTCAGAACCTGTTTTTCGCTATCGTGATGTTGCCGTCACCCGAAAATCAGCCAATCTCATAATAAACGACGTGTCTGATCTGCAAGGTAAATCAATTGCTGCTTACCAAGGAGCTAAAGAATTACTTGGTGAAACTTTTAGGGCGGTGACCCATAAAAGCACGGAGTATTCTGAACACGCTCACCCCAGTGAAACAACCAATTTGTTAATTAGTGGAAGTAAGGATGTTCGTGTGGGCGACGTGAATATTTTTTGGCACGATCTCAAAAATAAGCATCATATTAGTGGAGATAAAGCGGAGGCTAGTAATTATACTGTGCACTATATTTGGCCAGATATCTATTCTCATATGGCGTTCGTTGACGAGTCATTACGTGATGAAGTAAACAAAGTGATTATTAAGCTACGTGAAGACGGTACGTTTAATCAAATTTACGAGAAGTATAAATTACAATAATAGCTTTTATGTCATTCGCTAGCGAGTTTCATGCTTATATTGCCTAAATAGCCGGTATCCACGCCAAACCAGACAAGCCCTCTTTCTTGATCAAATATCATGTGTCTAATGGCTCCTCCAGAAGGAATCGGCGTTGAGGAAATAAACTTCTCTAATTGCGTATCAAAAACCACAACACGGTTGGGAGAAACGCCTGTTTCAGCAATCCATAACCTGTCCTTATTATCAATAGTCATGCCGTATGGTCGGCTATCTGATCCTGAAGGCAAAGGCCATTCACTAAATTTTTGCTGTTTAGGGTCATATTTGCCAAGTTTGTTGCCGCTATAATCCACATACCAAACATGATTCTTCTGACTGATTGCTAATCGTCTCGGACGAGCATTTTTTCGTGGAATTTCTACTAAATGCGACTCAAATGATTCTGGATTTACGTAAAGTAAATAGTGAGTGCCAAATAAGACTGTCCATGGGCGATTGCTCTTGTCGACAACAATGCCATAGGGTCTGGCGTTATTCAGCGGAATGGGGATTGAAACAACTTCGCCAGTTTTGGGATCAATTAGCCCGACTACATTACTATGTTGAGCGGTAAACCATATCTGTTGTTGATGGTTAAAAACCAGAGTATGTGGATCAGTTATTGCCGTAGGCATAGGAAATATCACAGGTTTGTTAGCGTTAGGTAGGAGTTTACCAATATGGGCATCTCTATTGCCGGCGTACCAGACGTTCCCTTGTACATCTATGATCAAATTATGTGGATGAGCACCTTCTGGCAAAATGATGCGTGTCATTTTCTCTGTTTGTGGATCAAATCGCGCAATATAGTTTCCCGATTGTCCGCAAAACCAAATTGAGCCGTCAGGGGCTACATAGGGATCTCTAGGTCTACCTCCCCATTCGACATGCCACTCATTCACCTGAGCCAATGAAGGTAAATTGCCGTTGGTAGGTGTGCCATTAGCCCAAAAACTAAAGGCAATGGCAATGAGCCATAATCCTAGCTTTATGTGTATGGTATGGAAACTTATATTAGAGCGCATATAATTTTGAAAAGTGGGGAGCATAAACGCACCTGTTGATTGCCGTTGTATTAGTATAGGAAATACTTGCGCATAACAGCGCCAATTACACTCATATTTTCAATGGAGGATGAGATGAAAAAGCAAATATCATGTGATGCGCATGATTATTTTGAAATAGTCGCCATGCGAAAAAGTCAGGTCTTAATCAAGACGCAGTCGGGAGATTCCTATTCCGGCATTGCTAACGACATTGTGCGGGAAAATTCGGTTGAACAATTGGAATTAGTAAGCAATGAGCAAACATTTTATATTCCCCTGATCGAAATTATTCAACTAAATGCACGAAATAATAAAGTAGCACAACACAATTTTTCAGTAGATTTTTCAGGTGATTAGAGACATTTTTTTAGTTATTACATCGTATAGCAACACAGAGGAGGTAAAATTTATTTGTTGTTTACTGACACAATCGCAATTCTTGAAAGACCAATCTGTTATCTCATTTATTTATCAGAGTTAAAAGATGCAGCAGGAATTTGAACATATCATTTCGAACAATCAAGGACGTATTCGCTATATAGCATCCAGATACAGCCGTCCTGAAGAGTTCGATGACATGTATCAAGAAATTTTGTTGCAGCTATGGCGCAGTTTTGAATCCTTTGAAGGCAGGGCTGCACGAGAAACGTGGGTATACAAAGTGGCGCTAAATACTGCATGTACCTTTGTTAAAGGCACGATCAAGCAAAGAAACATTAAGTCGTCAGCGGCATATCAACCTACTGCTACAAGCGTACCAGCGCAAGATAGCTGTCAGGCGGATATTTTACATAGCTTTATGAATCAGCTTAATGATACAGACGCCAGTATTCTGATGATGTATTTGGACGGTTTATCTTCTGATGATATGGCCGAAGTTGTTGGCATAACTGCCAACGCGGTGCGCGCCAGATTAAAGCGGATAAAGAAAGAATTTGAACAACAGTATATTGGAGAGTAACGATGAAATTCGACGATTTGAAACAAAATTGGCAAGAATCAATTGCGCAGCAAGACTCTTCAGAAAATTTATCGGAGGTTATTGCAGTGTTAGCAACAGAAACAAAGAAACTAGACAACCATGTTAAATACAGAGATATATTGGAAATATCGATTGCCATATTCTTAATTCCTTTTTGGGTATATGGTTTGATGAACAGTGTAAGTACAATGCAATCGTTGGGCTGCATATTGGCTATCATTTCCAGTGTTTACATTCCATATCGCTTAATTAAAGCCAAAAAAGTGCCCTTGGCTAAAGATAATAGTGTGCGAGAATATTTGTTAAGTGAACAACAGAAAGTTGCACAACAAAAGGCGCTTCTAGAATCAATCGTTTGGTGGTATATCACGCCAATTACAGTAAGCGTTTTACTTATAACGCTTGGTGCGAATGTTGACGCTTCAGGTTTACCGCAGATTAACCAGCACATGATGATTTATTACGCTTCGGTGGCTCTATTAGTTGTGGGTATTTATTTGCTTAATATGCGAGCGGCTAAGAAAAGGTTCGGCCCAATTCTAGAAAAAATTGAAGAACGGCTTGCCGAGTTGGAAAGCTAATCCACGGTCACTAAATAGCGCGAATAGCGCCTCAAAATAAATATCCACTTCAAATACTCAACGAGCAGAATGTCTTTGTAAGGTCGCAGTACGTAAATGCGTCTAACACGTTTTGCTCATTAATTCAGGAGAGAGACAATGAAATCTAACAAAATACAGGCAACAGTAGTGGTATTAGTTGTACTTTTCATATGTATCACCGCAGGCATTTAGCCAACTAATTAACATAATAATCAGTAGGTAACATAGCTTTCAATTTGGGTCACGAGTACTCAATTTCAAGCTAAAACATGGTCTAAATTTTTAATTCTGTGACATTTGTCGCATTTTGTTCTTGCATTGTTGTGACATCTGTCGCACTATAATGTGGTTCGTTATTCAGGATTAATGTAAAAAGGTAAAAGGTAATGCAACCGACTGCGCCCGAACTAGAAATTCTTAAATTACTTTGGCAAACACAACCACGTACTGCGCGAGAATTACACGACGAAATTAATCAGCAATTTGATTGGAGTTATTCATCGACAAGGAAAACCTTAGAGCGCATGGGCGAGAAAGGATTGGTAACAACAGATACCCTAGGCAATCGCAAAATTTATCATGCGAATGTTGAAAAAGTGCCAACGCTAGCTGGATTTGCACAGGATTTTGCGAAGCGTGTGTTAGAACTCAAAGGACCGCTACCGGTAGCGATGTTTGCCGATAGTGAGCTAATGGATGATAAGGAAATTGCCGACTTGGAAAAATTACTCAAAGATCTGGCTGACAATGATGCAAACGACAACGAGAATTCTTAAGAGGAAGTAACATGTTAGATCACAGCATCATTAACCAACTCCTGATGCCACTCTGTATGCTTATTGGTTGGAGCGGTATTTTATATATTGCTGCGCGTTTCGTTGAGCAATGTGTGCCTAAGGTTGCTAACTGGTCTCGATTCTGGCAACTATTGTTTATCGCTGCATTTGTGCCGTTGCTACCTGGTTACACTTTAAATTCCAGCCACACTATTTTGAAATTTGTGCCTGATTGGGCGGGGGAATATAGCGGCCAACCATTATCAACGGTGGATTTTTCTTTACTGGAGGTTAGCTCTACAGTTGAGATCTTGAGCATTTTATCAGTCAGCATATTGGCAATTACTATTGGCAGTTTGTATTTTGTCGGCCAATTTTTCGCAAGATTGTGCAAAGTTGTAATGCTTATCAAACAATCCACTCGTTTCAAGGATTTCAGTGGATTAACGGAACACCAAGCTCAATGTATTTCGACGTATAACATACGCGTATATGTGAGCAAAAATCGAATATCACCCTTCGTGTTTGGGTTGTTCAATACATATTTGGTGCTGCCGCAAAGCTTCTTTGAGTTATCAGAAAGGCAGCAAATGTTATTGCTTGAACATGAGTTAAACCATGTGAGGCGAAGAGATCCACAAGCGGTACTTATCATGCAAATGTTGGCAAGTATCTTTTGGTTTAATCCATTTTTACGATTCGTCGAGAGACGCTATACGCAAGTGATGGAATTAGAATGTGACAAGCAGGTCATTGTAGGTCATCCAACGCAAAAACTTGCGTATGCCCAAACGCTAATTGCCAGCTTAAAAAAGTGGCACGCTTGTGAACAAGCTTCATTGGTGTCGCATTTCACGGATCAAAAGCTAACAAAGGCGTTTTTTGAGCAGCGAATTAAACGAACAATGACTACTGCACCAGCAAGCTTTTTACACTATAGACAAAAATGGCTGCTGTTATTCATCTCATTAATGCTCATTCCGCTTTCTGTATTGGCCAAACCTTTCGTATCTATTGAGTTAGTGTCTGTAGACAATGAGAAATGGCAAGTGCCAGTAATTAATGCACGCTTATCTTCGGATTTTGGGCATATCAATGCATTTCGCAGCAAGCACCCGCACAAAGGAATGGATTTCGCAGCGTCTATTGGTACCTTGATTCGAGCATCTGCTGCAGGAAAAGTGATTATTGCAGACAATTCGAGCCTACACCGAAACTATGGCAAGGTTATAGTGATAGAACATAGTAATGGGTTGCAATCCTTATACGCCCACATGGATAGCTATGACGTATCTGTTGGTGATTACGTTTTGGCCGGTCAGATGATTGGTAAAGTGGGCGAAACGGGTAGAGTCACAGGGCCACATTTACACTTCGAAGTTATTCGTCAGGGAGAGCGCATTGATCCCAAGACGCTCATTGGTATCATAGATGTTGCGGGTGAATATGATTAGTTTTTCGGTATAATCCGCTAACAATTACAACAATATATCACCCGCCGACAATAAGTAAGGTTCATCTTAATCTGAATTTTTATTTCAATGAACCAAAGGAAATCTATGAAAAAGTCATTGTTATGTGGATTAGCAACACTGCTATTCTCTTTAAGCTGCGCTGCAGGTCAGGTATATACTGCTTTTCCAGAAAAAGTAGAGCCGAGTCAAACTTACGTATTTTATTCCCATGGGTTAATAGTTGAGGGCGACAACCCAACGCCTGTTAACCCGCGCTGGGGGACATATGATTATCCCTCAGTAAAGCAAGCGCTAGCGGATGAAGCGTATAACTTAATTGCCTATCATCGCCCGAAAGACACAGATCCAGAGGATTTCGCGCGAAAGTTAGCATCTGATATCGACCGTTTGGTACGCAAAGGCGTAAGCTATGAAAACATTGTGCTGGTCGGTTTTTCTCGTGGCGGTGAGATAACAGCAATCACATCCAGTATAGTCGCATCCGATAAAATGAAATCGATCATACTGGCAGGATGTGCTGGTTACGTGAAAAACAATAAAGCCCTTCAAGTGTACGGTAATGTATTTTCGATATATGAAACCTCTGATGAGGTGGGCTCTTGCCAGTTCTTAATTGATCGTAGCACTGCAGTTACGGCTTTTCAGGAAATTTCCATTAGCACAGGAAAGGAACATGGCGCTTTTTATAGGCCGATTGATGAATGGATAGTGCCAGTGAAAAACTGGATCACTACGCCTTAATTTCAAGAGTAATAGCATCTAGTAGATAAAAATATGGCAATAACATTGTTGCTTTGTTATCGCCATATTACGCTTTGCTAGGAAGTCTTTCGTTTAATACCAAACCGTATAAAGCTAGTCATTTGATAGCAGGTGACCATAGAGTTCGTATAGTCTTTCAGGCAAATAACTTGCTTCATGCGGTACATTGGCCATTTTTGATAATGACAAAGAGGCTGCACAATTGTCGTAATGTTGTGTAGTTGTACCAGAACTGTTATTGGTAACACCTTGTTGTTCAACCGTTTCAAAGGTTTCATTACAACCATTCTTATTCAACCAGTGGGCAATAGTTGCGTTAACTGACTGAATCGCACCAAAATTTCGACCATCGTATGGTACATCATTGTCTGATAGGCTATGCATATGGTGTATGCGAGTAGGTGTAGACGTTGAACACGCTGCAAAATCACCACGATACTGACCAGCAAGGGCAATGACACCCGTTAATTGCTCTGGTATGTGACAAGCGAGCGTATATGCCATAAAACCACCCGCAGAGTAACCAAAAACATAGACCTTATCAGAGGTGACGTTGTGTTCACTTACTACTTGTGTAAGGAGCTCGGTAATAAAATCAACGTCTTCGTTTGACGTTTGGCTGGTTTCATTGCGACTCAACCAACCCCATGTTTGTACGTTACCTTTAGGTGCGACAGCAACTAAATTATGTGTGTCTGCCACCATCTTTGCATCGAAAATTGACATCACTTTAGACGCCGAGCCAGGAGCGCCGTGTAAGAAAAGTGCAATTCCGTCTGGGGCGTCAGAAGGCTTATAAAGAATACTTTCTCTACTGCCTGTGGTAACACAAACTTGGTCATCGCCAAGTGCTGAACCTGTACACAATTGCGCTGCTGGCGGAAGTGGGTTGGTAGAACCGCCACCTGGCGTTTTGGTTGATTCGCCACCACCGCAACCGGTTAGTACGACGAATGCGCTGGAAAGTAATATCGTTTTGTTAAAAAGACTGTTATTGCTCATTGAGTCATTCCCTGTTTTTATTTTGAGTGCACATAGTGTTAAGCTTCAACAGATAAGACAATTTTTAAAAGATAATGAAAAAGTAATCATTTCATAATGGTAATAAATTCAATTAATTAGGTTTGTTGATGAAGTTTTATTTTAGCGATGTTGTTGTTGACGAAGCATTGTTCTCAATTACCAAAAACGCGCAGAAGTTAGAAGTTGAACCAAGAATTTTTACACTGTTAGTGTATTTTTGTCGTCATCCCAATATTCCAATTTCTCGTGAACAACTCATCGAACACGTGTGGGATAGTCGAATCGTTAGTAACGCAGCAATTAATCGTGCGGTAAGCGAATTGCGCAAACTGATAGAAGAAAACCCTAAAGCGCCAACAATTATTACGACCATTAGTAAGGTTGGTTATCAATTTTCTATTACGCCAACAGTTGAAGAGCAAGTGTCGACTGCACAAGATCCTACACCTCAATTAACGGAAGCTGCTGATGTTGATAGTAGTGATGATGCTGATACCAGAAAGCGCAATGGAGAATTACGCCAATCAGTAGCGTATGAATCGGAAACTGCTGAGCATAGTGTAGTCGACAGCAACACGGTCAGTCATTCATCTACTCTGTCTAGAGTTAGGGTGGCGACATTATTGATGTTGTTAGTCACTGTTATCGGAGTGGGAGCCTGGTTGATTGGACAACAGGATGTGCGTGAACAACACAAAGTTGATCACTTTAGTGTAAAAGAGTTGCCCCTTACATCGCTAAAAGGTGCTTCGTTTAGAGCAAAATATGCAAAAGACGGTGAACAGCTGCTTTTTCTACACAAATCATCTGCTAAAGATAATGTTAATATTTGGTATCAGTCACAATCACATGCGCCCTATCAATTAACCAATGATGGTTATTACTATACTTATGCTATTTTTGCTGGTGAGCATCGAATTATTGCGTCTCGTTTTAACAACTTGCACCAAAGAACATGTGAAATTGTGGCAATTGATATTGAAAAGAAAGAAGTAACGCCAATTATCGACTGTGCAGAAAGAGCAATAACTGTACTGGCATATCGCGCTAGTACTGACACATTGTATTTTAATTTCCGAACCGAGCTTAATACACCGTATTCTATTTATAGTTATCATCTTGCCACCAAGCGTTTTAAGCAGATAACGCTGCCGTACAGTGGTGGTAATCTTAGAGGGGATTACATGTTGGCGCTGTCGCCAGATGAAAAGAGCTTGGCAGTACTTGAGTATCAAAGCAATAGTACTTCGTTGATGAAGTTCATTGATTTAGATAATCAGCACGAAACTTATCATCAAACGGCGTTTAGCGCTTTTTCAAACATAGCGTGGCTTTCTAAAAATACACTGGTTGTTGCTGATGGTTCTGGGCTTAAACAATATGGTGTTGACGACCAATCTATTCGTGTACTGATCACGAATAGAGATATTGGTTACGTTTCCACCAATCTTAAAACAGGGGCCATAGTGTTTGATAAGAGTGATATGGTGGTCAACTTATATCAAGCGCCTCTTGCGAAAAATGGTGAATCTAACAGTTTGGACATTACCGCCAATGCTGCGATAACTCAATCGAGTTTTACTAACTATTCTCCGTGGTTGGCTAATCGGTCGCTGAAAAGTGCGTACGTGAGCTCGGATAAAGGGGACAGTACAATCATGATCCGCCAAGTTGACGGTAAAACAGCCGATACGCATTTTCCTGCAACCATCAAAAGTATTGGCAATGGACATTGGTCACCTAATGATAGGTATTTGGTTGCCGGGCTAAATAACCAATTGTATGTGTATGATGAAGCTGCTGCACAATGGCAGAGTTATTTACCTGACAATCACGCCATTCATTATGTACATTTTTTGAATGACAACAAAGTATTGTATAGCACAGATGTTGATGGCGACTGGCAAATATGGCAGCTGAATTTAACGAATAACCTTACCAAAAAAATTACCCATGCAGGAGGCTATAGCGTTCAGGCGAGTGACGATGGTGTAACACTTTACATGACTAAATTTAATCATGCCGGGTTATACCGTCACAATATCGAAACTGGAGAAGAACATATCGTGTTACCTGAATTTCAGATAACCTCTTGGGGGCGCTGGCAGTTACGAGGTGACACTATCTATTATCTGGCAAGTGATGCGCTAGAAGCTTATGAAACGTTAACAAATGAGCGATATTCGGTGTTGAACTATGCTCAAAATCGACCGTTGTCGTTCTCGGTTGCCCATGATCAGGAAACTGTCTTTCTGGACGTAACTGAGTCATCTACGGCCAATATTTGGCAAATGAATATCGACCAAGCGCAATTGAGCGCCAAATAGGAAGTCTACATGAACTGGTTAGCGATTTTAAAAGAAGTGCAGCAGGAAGTGACCCCGTTCTTGGGAAGTGGCAAGGTAGCAGAATACATTCCTGCCTTAGCAGAAGTAGATCCCATGCAATTTGGTATGGCGATCACCTTAAATAACGGTCAAACCTTTGGTGTTGGCGCATATGAACAAGCTTTCTCAATTCAGAGTATCTCTAAAGTATTCAGCTATACCTTGGCATTGCGTGCTCATAAAGATGACTTATTCAAACGGGTTTGGCGTGAACCATCCGGTAACCCATTTAACTCGCTCGTTCAGCTGGAATACGAAGCGGGTATTCCCCGAAATCCGTTCATTAATGCCGGTGCGATTGTGGTGTGCGACAGTATCCTTTCATTGCACCCAGAAAAAGGGAAAGCATTGCGTCATATCCTAGATTTTGTACAACAATGTAGCAATGACTATTCGATATCGACAGACCCCGCTGTTGCTGAATCTGAAATGGAGCATGGCTTTCGTAATTTAGCGCTGGCTAATTTGATGAAGAGCTTCGGCAACCTAGATAACAATGTTGAAACCGTCTTGGAAACTTATTTTAGTCAGTGTTCAATCGAGATGTCTGCCAAGCAGTTATCGCGCGCGATGCTTTATTTGGCAAACGATGGCATGGATCCGATTTCAGGGACCAAGTTTATTAGTGCAGCGCTCGCCAAACGTATCAATGCCATTATGTTAACTTGCGGACACTACGATGCTTCTGGTGACTTTGCATACCGAGTCGGCTTGCCGGGTAAGAGTGGTGTAGGGGGGGGCATTGTCGCTATCGTACCGGGCAAAATGTCTATTGCTGTTTATTCACCTGCACTTAATGAATTTGGTAATTCATTGGTGGGGACTAAAGCATTAGAGCTATTTGCTGATAAAACTGATGTTTCGATTTTTTAAAAAGGCGAAAATATTTACTTAGGGGAGCATGTGCCCCCCTAATAGTAAATTAACCTAATACCATGTTGGTTAAGCCATAACTTAACCAATAGCCAATGGAGTAAGCGACAAGTAAGTATCCTGCCATTGACAAATAGCTGATAAAGTTTAACTCCTTCACTTTACTCATCGCGATAATGCCGGCCGCTGAACCGATAACGAGCATTGAACCGCCTACACCCGTAGCGTAAGTAAGCGCCAACCAATCGGTGGTTTCCATCGCAATGTCAGCTTTAAGTAGGGCAGCTGTAAGTGGAACATTGTCTAATATTGCAGACAACATACCGAGCAAGTAGTTTGCGACGCTGGTGTCCATGATGCGATAGATGCCCGTCAGTTGGTTGAGTACACCTATTTCCTTAAGCATACCGACGATGAGTAACACACCTAAGAAAAACAATAAGGTATCGAATTCTATTTCTCGGATGTAATTGAGAATACTTTGGTTGGTTTTTCGAACCAAATATTGGGCAATGAGGAACATGCAGCTCAAACCGAAGAGGAAGGTCAATACTGGCGGAATCTGGTAGATAGCATTCAGTGCCAGCGTTGAGATGATAGTCAATAAGAACACGCTAGCAATGATTTTGTCGTTACGTTCGATAGGTTTTGATGAGGTATCGAAATATAGTTGGCCGCGCATATTACGCGCCAGTAGGCCGGCAAGTACCAAGACTGCGAATAGTGAAGGGAGAACTAATAATAATAAGTTAGCAATACTCACCTTGCCATCGAGGAAGATCATGAGTGTGGTAACGTCACCTGTTATTAACGATACACCGCCACTATTAACGGCAAAAATGATCAGCGTTGCATACTTGAGACGCTGCCGCGCTGGCACATCGAGCGAGGCGATTACGGCGACAGAAACGAGCGTTGCGGTAACATTATCGGCAAATGAGCTGAACAAGAAAGCAAACCCCCCAATTAAAAACATAAACTTACGTTCGTGCATTTTCTGGGGTAGTAATCCCTGTACGAGATTAGAAATAAAGCCTTTACTGTTGAGGTAGGCAACAAAGGTCATTGCAGCCATTAAGAACAACCAAAGCGTTGCGATCTCTAACAAGTTTTCATTGAGTTGATGACTGATTATTTCAGGCGTATTGCCGTGCATTGGGAATAAATAAGCGAGTAGCCAACACAAGGTGCCAATAAACAGCGTAGATTTTGCTTTGTTGATGTGGATTACTTCTTCAAAAATCACAAGAAGCAATGCGATAAAGGCCAAAAGACTGATAACCAATGTCATTTTCGTTCCTAAATTTGGGTGGTTCAGCAGTGTGGAAATTTTGATGGCGCGATGGTAAAGCTTTTGCTCTAACAAATAAATCGAAATTGATAAAAATGTGTAAATCATCGCTACTTATTTAGATGAGGATGGTTGTTTTTAGAAAATAACTATCACCAAGAACGTGCCATTGACTTCGCCTACGTATCACTATGTTTTCTTATATGAAGGCGAATTTAGCAACTACACTGAGATTACAACGAATCGTCAAATTTCATATTTGGCTATTGAATATTGGCCTGATAATCGCAATTTAAATCATAGGCAATGGAAGAGCGGACTACTCTTCTATGGTTACTGTAGAACATGCATGAGGTAGAGAAAGTCGTTGATGAAGAATAAAGATTTATATACACAGTTTGGTCGCCAAATCGTGAGCCGCACTTTACGCTCAGCGCGTCCATTTTTTGTGGGTATTAATGGCTGTCAGGGTTCGGGAAAATCCACCCTGTCTCAATTTCTGGCAACATATATTCAATCTAACTTCATGCTCAATGTAGTGGTTTTATCTCTTGATGATTTCTACCTTTCGCGCGCTGAACGACAGCTGAAAGCAGACGCTGTCCATCCTTTGTTTGCCACGCGTGGCGTGCCGGGTACACACGATGTAGAACGGCTAAAGAATACTATTCAGGCGCTTGCTCGGCGCGATATCAAGATAACCTTACCGGTGTTTGACAAAGGCACAGACGATATCTTACCTCGTTCGCAATGGCGTTCGGTCAATCAGGCGCCTGATATTGTCATTATTGAAGGTTGGTGTTGGGGAGTTCCTCCGCAAAATGAGCAAGAATTGCAAATGCCTGTTAATGCCTTGGAGTCGACGCAAGATGAAGACGGCACTTGGCGTAAGCATGTAAATGATAGCTTAGCACAAGGCTATCAACCGCTATATGACTTTATCGATCATTGGTTGTTTCTGCGCGCACCCAGCTTTGATGTTGTTAAACAGTGGCGACATGAGCAAGAACAACCGCTATTGGCACAACAAGCAAAACAGGCAATGTCAGAAAATGAAATTGCAACGTTTATACAATATTTTCAAAGACTCACTGAGCATGGACTGCGTGTATTCCATCAGTATGCGGATACTATTTGGCATTTGGACAGTGAGCGCAATATTGTTGGGATCAATAAGTCTGATTGAGACTAAAGGCTTAGGTTTGTTGTTTCTTGATTGGTCTGACATTATCAAGCGGCTCTTCTTTATACACTTGCACTTGGTTTCTTCCTTGGATCTTCGCTTGGTATAGAGCTTTGTCCGCTTGTTCTAACGCCAGAGCTTGGCGTGTTGTAGAAACATTGTCGATAAAACGTAGGCCGATGCTACCAGTAACTACCGTCTTATCAGCAACGGTTGAAAAGCGATGTGGAATAGCCAATGCTTCGATACTGAACCGGATTTTTTCTGCAACTTCTACTGCATAGTCGTAACTTGTATCACATAGTAATACGACGAATTCTTCTCCACCGTATCGTGCGAGAATATCGCCTGGTCTGCGTGCAATTTGGCAATAAGTAAGCTGAGCGGCTATTTTTTCTAAACACTGGTCACCTTTCTGATGGCCAAAATTGTCGTTGTATTGTTTAAAACTATCGACATCGAGCATGATGATGGCGATTGAAGTTCGTTGTCTGAGGCTACGTTGCCACTGTTCGGCAAACACCTGATCAAACCTACGACGATTGGCAAGTTTGGTGAGTCCGTCGGTAATGGCAAGAATCTGTAGCTCTTTGTTGGCGCGAGATAATTCATCTTGTGCATCGAGTAACTCTTGAGTGCGCTCCGCGACCTTCGCAGCAAGCAGGTGTTTATCATCTTGCATTTGCTGAGCAGATTTATTGAGCAATGAGAAAATTACCCGAAGTACTACATAGCCAACGACTAATGTGAATACGATAACGCTGATAAAAATATTGCGTGTCTGTATATAAGACGTCAGCGCTTCATCTTTATTAATCTCCGTGGCTAACCCCATACTCAGCGTGCTGTCCCATAGCCACGAGCCGAAAACTTCGACGCCACGATAGTCGCGGTAGCCTGTTACGTCATGACCGCTTAAACCACGTACGGCTTGTTCTGCCATTTTGGTGAGCGGTCGAAGTTCGTTGTTCGTTGTCGGTTGATGACCTTCAAGTAAGTTTCCACCCGGATCGGTAATGTAGATATTCATCATGCTGTCTTCACCCAATGAAATTTGGTTGGTGCTTTCCAGATGATGTTTAAAACGGCTCTCAGTTAACAATAAGCCACTACGGTCAAATGCATAGGTTTCGCCTGACTCACCAATTCGCCCAAGTTCACTGATATTAGAGAATTGCGTTTTGGGGTCGACAAATTTAGCCAATAGTGCAATTACATTTTCCTGTTTATCTTTGATTGTGGCTGTAATGAACATCGCAGGCACAAATTTTTTGCTGCTTGGGTCAGGCGTCTTTATTCCCTTGATGATGTAGTTATCATCCTTAAAAGCTGCATCCAGTTGCGTAGCCGCCAGTTGGTCGATAATACTGCGTTTGCCGATTTGGTCGAACTGATTGCTTGATATATTAATGCGCTCTACAGAAATGAGAAAAAAATCTCTGTTGTCATAACGTTTAAGCATGCCGGACACGATATCAAATAATGACATGGCAATCGGATGATACTGTTCAAACGCTACCTGATTATCGAAAGCTTTAATTAACTGCTGTGTTTGATTGACAATCTCAGGCGCGGCGACGATGGCATCCAACGTGCTTTTGCGTTCTTGAATAACTAAATGTTGGGCTTCTTGAACGGTTTGTAATACGGTATGAAGAGAATCACGCATGCCAAGAGCAGTGCGATGCTTGATATCCATTAACGCAAGGGCAGCGGCCGAAATAATGAGAATTACGGAGGCGATATAAAGTGAAATGCCAATGAGGCGTTGGGTTTTATAGTCTTGCACCTAAGAAAGTTCTCTTGTCTATTACTACATATTACGGACAAGCTTCCTACTACTCAGCGATGCTCCCTATCTGTTGTTCAAGGTTCTCGCGCTCAAAAATTTAGCGCTATTAGGCTTTCACGCTTAATGATCAAGTATAGACGTGAATTTCAATTAATGTAATTCAAATTCCGGCAGATGCTGCTTTATGTAACTAGCACCAACGTCTGACACTTTGACAGTAGTCCTTAAATTGCTGACCAAACAGTTGCGTTAGCATTTGTTCTTCGGGAAGGATCTGGAATTTATTCATATAGGGCACGAATAGTAAGGCAAATATCAATGCATAAGCATTACTCAAAAAACATCCCCAACCAATAAGGGCGGTAAAGAAACCCACATACATTGGGTTGCGGGTAAATTGATAAATGCCACTGGTGACTAAACTACTCGTCGATTCCGGTGCGGTAGGATTGACAGTGGTTTGAGCGCGCCGAAACTCCAATGCTCCAGCAAGCGTAAGTACGACTGCGATCACAACAGCTATTATCAATAGCACTATCTTGATGTTATCCAAAAACATGAATGACGGGGTAGCTTGGGCGATTAACCACATAATCGCGGCAAATAGCAACATCAATAATAATGGCGGAATTCGTAATTCAAGAAATTTCACTTCGAGGCTCACAGCAAAAACAACCGTTAATATTAGACCAGATTACAGGCAGGAGGTAAATGTTAGTATTGTTAGAGAATTTCTTAAAAATCAGATACAACCAGTAAATTATCAGTTTGTTATCCGTTTACTATCAGTAATATCAAATGATAGTGTTCAAATAAGCCCGCATCAACCATGGCTGATATTTCATTTATCACATGCTAACATCCAAGCTTTAAATAATTAGTCGTACTCGCGTTTTATGCAATTATCGTATTTGGCCGTCGTTGATATCTTTTTTCGTTTCGCAGCCGTCGGCATGACCGCGCTGTTGGTAACGTTTTACTTATGTCGTCGTGTCAATCTTCAAACAATGCTTGGTGCGAGTTTCTCCATTAGTTTAGTGGGTTTCATTCTGTTAACGGCTCCTATCGCAAATTCTCATTATGGTGCGTTAAGAGGCTTGTTTTTAACTCTCACCGAACTTTGCCCTTATTTTCTGTGGGCTTGGTCAATGTCGTTGCTTGACGACCACTTCAAACCGCAACAGTGGCCCAAGTGGCGATTTGCCTTGATAGCCACAGTTATCTTGTGGTTTTGTTATTTTTTCGGTGTAAACGAGGGGCGAGGCGTCCTGCATGACGTCAACCACGTCATAGAAGGGTTAGTATTGCTTCATATTCTGCTGGTGACATTAAAGGGATTCAATGATGATTTGGTTGATAGTAGGCGGACGACAAGAAAAATTTTCATCATTGGGGTAAATATCTATTTAATTTTTATCATTTCACTTGAATTAATCGATGCGCCATTGCGTGATTTCCCTATTTTCAGTGTTTCCCACGCACTATTGTTTGTCCTCTCTATTTGGGGGCTAAGTGTTTATCTCTTTCGCCATGCAGCTCAGCATATTAATGAGCTGGAAGTCTTCAATAGTGATGCACCGTTTTTAGATGCGGGGAATGTGGAGCGAGATAATAACGAACGGTTATTGTTAAAATCTGACACTAATAACAAACCAAATGGTATTCCCTTGGTGTTCGCTCCTGAGTACAAGAAGTTGCTTTCATTGATGGAGTCAGGTGGCTTTCAGGCAACTGGGTTAACGATAACGTCTTTGGCTGAACAGCTTGCCTTGCCAGAGCACCAATTGCGTATGTTGATTAATCGCCATATGGGATTTAGAAACTTTTCTGAATTTCTCAACAGCTATCGTATTCCGGCAGCTTGCCAGCAACTCGCTGACACCGAACAATTACGTAAGCCAATTTTAACGATTGCACTTGAACTAGGTTATGGTTCTGTTGGTCCTTTCAATCGTGCATTTAAGCAACAAATGGGTAAAACGCCGAAAGAATTTCGCCAACAATTTCAAAATTAGCGATGTTTTTTCAAAATCAACGAGAGATAACTTGGTGAATTAACTAATGTTTCATGCAAATTATTTGTAAAGGAATCATTAGATGTTTAAATATATCGCCTGTCTTGTCGTGCTACTAGTCACTTGGTTTTTGTGGCCAGTTTATGAGTTTTATGCCTATCGAGGAAAAGCAGAATTCTTACCTTTTTATCAATTTATCGATATTCCAACCGAAGGGCCAAAGTCACAATTCATTGGCGATGTATACTATCAAACTACTGGGGAAACCGTGCTTGAACTTGCATCAGCACATCAGCAAAAAATCAATGCGCCTGCGATATCAATCGCTGTTACTATGCATGGGGAGATAGTGTGGGCTGGCGCTTCAGGTTGGGCAGATATTGAAGCACAAATTCCCGTAACCCCAGATACTCAGTTTCGAATCGGTAGCACTTCAAAGGCCTTAACGAGTATCGGACTTGCGCGTATGGTTGATTTAAATCATTTCGATGTTGATGCCCCAATTAGCCGATATTTTAAAGAATTACCCAACCCTGAATGGGCGAACATGAGCGCACGTGACTTGGCATCACACACCTCAGGTTTACCTCATTACAGAGAAAATACTGATAAGCTCGGAATGTATCAAACATTGGCATTGTCGACACGATACGACAATGTAATAGATGCACTAACTGTATTTGATGACAGTGAATTATTATTCGCGCCCGGTTCGGACTACAGCTATTCCTCTTTTGGTACTGTTTTGCTCAGTGCTGTAATGCAAGAAGCGAGCAAAGTACCGTATCTAACTTGGATGAAACAGCAAGTTTTCTCACCATTGGGTATTAAAGCGACCACGGCAGAATTCGACAACACAACACCAGAATCACTTGCCACGTTTTATTGGAATGATCAGGGACGCAGTAAGCAAGTCCGACCGTGGCGTGATGTCGATTTGAGTCATCGTTTGGCTGGCGGGGGTTTTGTATCCACATCCTCTGACCTTGTTAGACTAGGCTCAGCGTTCTTAGATACTCAGTTTATTTCCACTGAGACACGAGAGTTATTTTGGCGTGCGCAAGCATTACCAAATGGGAAGATGCCGCCACACAACTATGCTGTAGGTTGGCGAACCATCTTGTTAGATCTTGGAGAAGCGATAGGTGAAGTACGTGCTGTAAACCACGGTGGTGTATCACGAGGCGCACAAAGTTGGCTAATGGTATTGCCAGAATATGACATGGCAGTTGCAGTTAATATTAATGCAAATACCGATGTTTTCGGCGATTTTTCACGTATTTCACGGGATATAGCTATGGTGTTTATACAAGCTAAACAGAGCAAAGAGCACATTGTATCAGTTCGAACGATGTTCAATGAATAACTAGCTTCACATTCATTTCACAATCTGGTCGTTAAAGTGTGTGTTATCGCTTATAAATGGAATCACGATATGCACAACTATATTGCGCTCGACAACCTTAGCCAGTCATTTGAAACGAGTGAGCAGCCTGTAACTTTGTTCAACAATATTAATTTGTCCATTAATCAGGGGCAAACGTATGCCATTACAGGACCCTCTGGTGTTGGCAAGTCCAGCTTGCTTATGTTGATGGCAGGGTTAGAGCAAGGGTCATCAGGACATGTTTGGTATGTTGAACAAGGCCGTCGACAGTCGATAGAGGCATTGAAGCCATACACAGGGTTTATTTTTCAGCAATTTCACTTATTACCTGAGCTAACGGCACTACATAATGTCGCTTTACCATTAAAGCTTAGAGGAGATAAGCAGGCGCTGGAAAAAGCAAAATTGTGGCTGGACAAAGTGCATTTATCACATAGAGCTAATCATAAACCCAGTCAACTCAGTGGTGGTGAGCAACAACGTGTCGCTATTGCGCGCGCATTAGTCTTCAGTCCTAAGTTCATTTTTGCCGATGAGCCTACGGGTAATCTCGATCAAAAAAATGCCAACGAAATTGCGGATCTGTTATTTGCTTGCTGTCAGGAAAACGATGCAGGTCTGATTATGGTAACGCACAGTGATTCGTTAGCCAGTCGTGCTGAGCATGTGTACGCGTTAAATGACCGCGAATTGATAGCCGAGCATAAGAGCGCTGGCATTACTACGGCGCGGGAGGCAATATGTTAGATGGCACGATGACGACTAAATTAGCGTTGACCTGGCAGTTTCTTAAGGAAGATTTTAATCTTCCGCATCAACGATTATTAAGGTGGACTCAAGGCGTATTATTGGTGTTTATTATGACGCTAAGCCTATCCAGTACTTCAATTCAACACTACTTGCGTGACAATCTACAAAATTTGTTGGGGGCCGATGCGGTATTAGTGACGCAACGCGCAGTTGAGCGAGCGCTAATAACTGAAATACTGCAAAGAGCAGACGATGTTGTTGTGACGCAACAATTTACGGCCACATTAACCGCCAATGATAAATGGCAATCTGCCAAACTTAAAGCGGTAGATCAAGACTATCCACTACAAGGGGAACTACTAACAGCAGAGTCTCAACACGCGGAAGGCAATGCAACTCTCGGCGGACCAAGTCAGGGGAGTATATGGCTAGATGCGCGCTTGCTCGCTAGTTTATCGTTGCAACTTGGTGACACCATCCAAGTGGCAAACCAAATGTTCACTATTTCACGCGTGTTAGTTCATGAGCCCGATCGCATAATGGAAGGGCACACTGTGGACATGCGGGGTATGCTCAATATTCGAGATATGGAACGATTGAAAATTGCGGAAGAACTAACGCAATTTCGTTATTTGATAGCGGCGTCAAACACCCAAATTTCTCAATTGATTGACTGGCAAAAGCAACAACTTCCGGCGGCGACGCTAATGCATAAGCAGGGTAATCACCCATTAGCATTATTTTGGCAACGTACAGAGAATGTGTTGGGCTTATCGTCGATAATTTTATTCTTCATGGCAGCTATTGCGATGAAGCAGTTGTCGCAAGTTCATCAAAAGAAAGATCAGTACTTCTCTGCTATTTGTATGAGCTTTGGGGCGAGTAAAAATGCCGGCATCCAGTTGTCACTCTTTAAGTGGTTAATGAACTACGTATTGCTGATACCTGTTGCTTTGGCCATTGCGCTATTTGGCCACTGGCTCATTATTCAATGGCTGGGCGAAACCTTTACTGATTTAAGCTGGCAATGGCATGGCAAAACCATAGCGACAACACTAGCGAGCATATCATTAATTTTTGTCTTATTTCATGCGCCTGTTTGGTTGAGCCTAAGACAAGTCTCTGTGGCGAAGTTGTTTGCGGGGTATTCACTGCGTGGCAAGCAAATGTTGTTTCATGTGTTTAATCTCGCGATTCTGTTTCTCGTTGCACTGCAATATACAGATAATGGCTTATTGACTTTCATGATGGTCTCGGCAATTGCGATAACCATTGGCTTTATCCTCGTATTGTGTTGGTTGTCTTTGGTGGTAGGAGAAAAACTAACGCAAGGATGGTCAGGCTTATTACCGTTTGTGCTGTTTATGATGCGCCAACGTATCGTAAGCAAAAGTACGCAAATTCTTGGTATTGGCTTGAGTACATTCCTATTGCTATTTACCTTAATGCTGATGAAAGATATCGGCGCCACCATGGAAAACTATCAACGTCAAAACGACGGAAATCTAGTCGTTTCTCAAGCAACAGCAACACAATTTGCAGCGGTTGAAGATTGGGTTACTAAGCATAATGCTTCTATACGACAGCAAAAATCTTATCTACATGCCAAGCTTGTTTCCATTAACGACGTGCCCGTGGACGAATTTGCTGAAAAACCCAGTGATAGTTTAGCAACCCTGTCAAAACAAATACGCTTACACTGGAATGACCAACTACCCGAAAACAACCGCATCGTTTCTGGTACATGGTGGCAGCCCAACGAAAGCAATTGGCAGCAAATATCTGTTGAAGATGAAGTATTGACAGATCTTGGGTTGAACTTGGGAGACACCTTAACTTTCCACATCAACAATCAACTGCATGCGTTTGAAATAACTGCGAGCCACGCATTTAAATCTGGTGGTGGTTCAATTACCTTCTGGATACAAATGCCAACAAGTGCATTGGCACAGATTGATGCGCGCCAATTTACTATGGCGACATTGGAAATAAACGAACAAGATTGGCCTGCGTTGTCTCAGCTTTGGCAACAATTTCCGACACTACGTATGATGTCTATCAAAGAAATGACCGAACGATTTGATCGTACTCTTTCTATGATTACGAGTGTCATTAGTGGTTTTTCTACCATGATCACGTTGCTTGCCATAATCGTTTTGTTGGCATCTGTGAAAGCGTTTGAACAACAAGACAATAAAAAGAACAGCGTAGTGTTAAGTTTTGGCTTATCACATAAGGTATGTTTAAAGCTCAATTTAATCGAATGGTTAACTACTGCGATTATCACTGCAGGTGGCGCAATTTTGGGTACCTATTTCGCAGGCCTACTTATTTACCAATCGCAATTTTCATTGGTATATCAACCTGACTTTATCTGGCTTATCGGTGTTTTTATGTTGGTTATTGTGTCAATCACCACATTGGGCGTTCTCGCTAGCAAGCAATCGTTAAAGTCATCGGTACGCCAGCTAATGGCAGAAACCTAAAAATGTGCGTATTGTGAACGGATTTGGGTTTTCACGTTTATTTCACAATACGCCTGTCATGCTAATACCAGTCGATTATACGGATTGGTATTAAACCATCTCAATAAGAAAGGATGTGAAAATGAACTCAATTAAACTAATGAAACAACTATCAAGTTTAGTCATCACGCTAGCACTGGTGGTGTTTACTTCAGTACACGCTGGCGCTACAGCGTTGAGCAAAAAAGTGCTCATGGTGGTGAGTAGCAATGGTGAAGCACAAGGTGAAGTGGCGCCTGGTTATGAATTTGAAGAATTTGCTAAAGCCTATTTGATATTTCAAAACAATGGCATCGCTGTGGATGTGGCTAGCCCAAAAGGCGGTAAAGTTGAGTCGGACGAATTTAACGCTGACAAACCTCACAACGCTAAGGTGCTGGCAGACAAAGCCATCATGTATAAGTTGGCTAACACGCTAAAAACAACCGATGTCGACGCCAACACATACAATGGAATTTTCATTGTGGGTGGTAAAGGGGCGATGTTTGACTTACCTAAAGACAAGGCATTGCAACAGGTGGTTGCCGATATCTATCAACAACACGGTAGTGTAGCGGCAGTGTGTCATGGCCCTGCTGCCTTAGTTGATGTAAAACTTAATGATGGTAGCTACTTAGTAGATGGCAAAGCAGTTAACAGTTTCACCAATGTAGAAGAAAAATTATTCGGTAAAAAATGGGTCAAGCATTTTGACTTCATGTTAGAAGATAAACTTATAGAACGCGGTGCAAAATTTCAGGCTAGTCCCATTATGCTTAACCACGTTGCGGTAGATGGTCGATTAATTACCGGGCAAAACCCAACGTCAACAGTAGGCGTCGCCAATGCGTTAGTCAAAAACTTGGGAATTAACCCTGTTGTGCAATCGTTGGATAGCGAAGATACTACCTTGAGTGTTGTGGCTGAGTTTCTGGCGGGTGATACAACGGCGCTGACTAAATTTTTAAACAATGCTGAGCAATATCAATTGCCATTGGCTAGCATGTATGGCTATTACTTCGTGATGGTTGCCCAAGACGATGAGCAAAAAGCACAGGCGCTATCGTTGATGAAAGTCGCGCAACAGTCGTTGAAAAATAAATCACTAGATTTGCAAATAGCAAAAACCCAGCAAAAACTTGGGCAAGTAAAAGACGCAAAACAAACGTTAAATCAAATCCTTGAACGTCATCCTGATTTCAAAGCGGCGCAAGACATGTTAAAAACACTTTAAGAAGAGTTCTTTTCAGCTTGGATACGAGAAACACACTGATGAAGCAAAGTAACAACGCGTTGCAAATATTATTGATTGAAGATCATATGAATATTGCGCAAAACATTGCAGATTACATGGAAGGTAAAGGCCATGTGCTTGACTTTGCTTCTCAAGGACAGCAGGGATTATCACTGGCATTAGATAATTACTATGATCTGCTAATTCTCGATCTCAATCTTCCGGTGATGGATGGTCTAGCGGTGTGCGAGAAATTACGTGCGCAATCCGATCGTCATATTCCTATCTTGATGCTGACAGCGCGCGATAGCATAGAAGATAAAGTGACAGGATTTACCGTTGGCGCGGATGATTATTTGACCAAGCCATTCTCATTAGAAGAATTAGAAGTACGTTGCTTAGCCTTATCGAGGCGTCATTTATTGCAAAGCACAGATGAAGTAACCATAGGTACGCTAGTGTTTGATCGTAAAAAACAGCGAGCGACCAGAGAAGGGCAAGTATTAGACTTACATGCGATGGGATATCGTATTTTGAACGTGTTAGTTGAATCTTATCCGCAAGTGGTGAGCCGCTCTCAATTGATTCAAAAGCTTTGGGGCGACAATCCTACAGAATCTGATGCGATGCGCTCACATATCTATCAACTCAGAAACGCATTGGATAAACCTTTTGGTTATCCAATGCTGCGCACTGTGCACGGTGTAGGCTTTGTCTTAGAGGTAGAAGATGACAAGTAATATCAAGTCGACCAGTGGAGCTAAATTTCATCGACTCAGTACTAGAATTGTCACGCGATTTTGTATTTTCACTATAGTGATGGCGGCGATTTACACTGGATTTAGTTTTTTACTGTTATATAACCTTGAAGATAATTTCATTAATCGCGATGTGTACAACGAAGCGCAGTATTTGCATTCCCAATATGAACTGACGGGCAAATGGCCAACATCCAGAAATCAATCAATGTCATTGTACTTTTCAGTAGATGAGTTGCCCTCAGACCTTAAAGAGCAACACATTGCAGAACCCAATCGGCCTGAGTTTTATGGTGATGATCAACGCCATTATCACTTGTATAAATTTCCTATCGAGGAATCAGTATTCTTGGTTGCTGAAGTCAGTGAAATGTTAATTGTGCGCCCGCTAAAAGGGGGCATTTTTAAGATGCTGCTGGTTTTAGGCGCTGTACTCATTGTTGTGGCATTTTTTATAGCGTGGCTTTTAGGGCGCCAAACCGCAAAGCCGTTAAAGCAATTAGCTGAACTCGTTGATGGTGCAGCACCAGAGAACATTCCTGATACTTTTGCACATCAATTTCCTCGTAATGAGATTGGTATTCTCGCTCAAACATTAGAAGATGCAATGGGGCGCATTAAGCAGGCATTGGCGCGGGAAAAATGCTTCACCCGCGATGTGAGTCATGAATTGCGTACGCCTGTTGCGATCGTTAAGAATGCCGTGGAAGTCTATCGAAGCACTCCTGCTTCTGGGCAAGAGAAAAGTGCTTATGACAGCATCTTTAATCGCATTGAACAAGCAAGCGTGCAAATGGAACAAACCGTGACGACATTGCTTGCTTTAGCACGAGAAGAACACACTAGTGCAGAAAAAATTGCCACGCCAATTATGCCGATGATCGAACAATCAATCATTGATAATAGCCGATTGTTACAAGGAAAAGACGTTGATGTTGTTGTGGAGGATAATTGTGCTGCGGTGGCAGAAGTGCAACCGGGCATGCTTAAAATTTTGCTCGATAACTTGCTCAGTAATGCCTTTCAGTACACAGAACAAGGCAAAGTAACGGCAAGCTTTCAATCAGGGCAATTAACTATTGCTGATACTGGAGACGGCATTGAGCCAGAAATTTCGTCGAAAATAACCGAACCTGCAGTGAAAGGCAGTCAAAGCACGGGATATGGTTTTGGCTTATCGATAGTAAAGCGCCTTTGTGAACACCAAGGATGGCAGTTAACTGTAAAAAGTGAACAGGGCACTGCCATATCTGTAAAATTCTAATCGATAGATAAATGTACCTACTTGGCCAGCATGATCCACTTGCCGTTGGTTAACAGGTTTAAGTCTTGTGGAGCAAGTTTAAATACTGAATTAGGTGTGCCAGCTGCTGCCCAAATGGTGTCGTGTTGCTGTAGCTCTGCATCTAATAGGGTAGTGACTTGTTCATTGTGAGCAACAGGTGGTACGCCACCAATCGCATAACCTACTTTATCGCGGACAAATGCCGCATCGGCTTTTTCTAATGTGATGCCAGTAGACGCTTTAACCTTATCCATGCACACCATATTGGTACCTGAAGCGACGATAAGTACGGCTTCCCCTGACGCTTGATTCTTAAATATTAATGACTTTGCTATTTGATCAACGGTGCAGCCAATAGCGTTGGCTGCATCTACAGCAGTGCGAGTTGAGTCTGGCATTTGCTGCACATTAAATTCCTGTCCATGTTGATTGAGAAACGCTTGGACTTTTTGTGATGAGGTTTTTAGATCATTAGACATTGTTAAGGTTCCTTCTTGTAGATTGCATTTGGCTTTAGCAAGCGCAGTAATTGAAACAGGTATTGCTAATTTTTGCTCATAGTAAATTGTAAGCAAATTTTGTTTGATGATAATAACGATGAACAGGACAATTGAAGCGTTGAGCCAATGATAATCATTGGCTCAACAATTGGGGAATATGTTTATCTAATGACGATAAACAGTGAACCGCCTCTGCGGTTAATTTGTAATAATACAGACGACTTGCTGCGAGATAGTGCCTTGTTAAATGACTCTATGTCATAAATTCGCTGTTTATTTGCACCCACAATGAGGTCACCAACGCGCAAGCCACTGTATGCGGCATTTGAGTTAGGGCGCAAACTAGTAACAGTAACTCCCTCGCCATCTGGTGCATTTTCAAAATGGGCACCATCGAGTAAATGATGGAGCTTGTCTGCACTCGCTTCAGATTCTTGTGGCTTGCCAATTTTCACGGTTAAGGTCTTATATTTGTTGTCGCGGTATAGGGTGACTTTGACCTTTTGGCCAATAGCATGTGTGCCAATAACACTGCGAAGTTGTCCGGTTGACCTTGTTGCCTGACCATTCACTTGCGTGATGATGTCGCCTGACTTAATGCCAGCTTTGTCTGCTGGTGAGTCTTCAACGACATTAGTAACTAACACGCCTACCATACCATTTTCAAGGTCGAATGCGTCTCTAAGATCAGGTGTAATATCTTGTATCCCAACACCGATTTGCCCGCGTTTTACTTCGCCGTGCGTGAGTATTTGTTCCATGCTGGATTTAGCCATATTGGAAGGTATAGCGAAACCAATACCGACGTTGCCGCCTGCGGGGGCGATTATTGCGGTGTTAATACCCACTAATTCACCAGCAAGGTTAACTAACGCACCACCTGAGTTACCCGGGTTGATAGAGGCATCTGTTTGAATAAAGTTTTCGTATCCCTCAATACCTAACCCGCTTCTGCCCAAAGCACTCACTACGCCAGTGGTAACGGTTTGTCCTAAGCCAAAAGGATTTCCTATGGCGACAACGAAATCACCTACTTCAACTTGGTTGGAATCAGACAGTTTTACTTCGGTTAATTCGTCGGCGTCAATTTCTAATATGGCGATGTCGAGATCGGGATCAGAGCCGATAATTTTTGCTTGATAGCTTCTACCGTCAACCAATGAAACGCGAATGTCATCAGCTTGCTTGATTACGTGATAATTCGTCATCACTATGCCATCTTCAGCGTCAACAATGACACCAGAACCGGCACTTTGCTGTCTGCGTTTGGGTAATGTGTCGTATTGTTTTGGTGCAGGCAAATTAAAAAATCGTCTAAAAAACGGATCATTGAGCAAAGGATTGTAGTTATTTCTTTGTTCGGAATATGTCGCAATATTAACAACTGCGGGATTTACCTGCTTGAGCATGGGCGCTAATGAAGGAAATGGTTTGCCCTGTGCATCGACTGCAGGGAGTGTAGCTTGTACTCCTTGAGAGGCACAGAGGGCCAGTAAGAGTACAGCAAAACAGTGGCGTAAAGCTTTCATAATAAACTCCCTAGGTTTAAAGATTATGCCATTGTGAATAGGTTGATTAATTAGGGCTGCGGATGTCCGCAGCCCAGTTCTTTATGCCGCTTTTTCGCGTTTGTCTGAAACGTCAGATGATGCGTCGTGTTCAAGCACATTGGAATTGTTATTGATTGCGATGGTTTTTGGTTTCATCGCTTCGGGTACTTCTTTCACAAGTCCAATAGACAACATACCATCCTTAAGTTCCGCTCCAGTTACTTCAACGTGATCAGCGAGGTTGAATTTGCGCTCAAATGCTCTGTTGGCAATGCCTTGATGAAGATACTTGCGTTTCTCTTCTTTGGCTTTTTTACCACTAACAATGAGCTGGTCTTTATCCACGGTAATATCGAGCTCTGATAGATCGAAACCAGCAACGGCTAGCGTGATGCTATAGCGGTTATCGTCTACCACCTCAATATTGTAGGGTGGATAACCTGGAGTAACAGCCTCTGGATTTAAGGCGCTATCGAGTAGCCTGCCTAATCCATCAAAGCCTATGCTGTTACGATATAGTGGGCTTAGGTCAAATGAGTTCATAATATATCCTCCATAAGAAGCAATACATAATAAAAACAATCTTCGTTTGAACGGCTCTAACACCAAGTAATTAAACTGTGGTGCTCAACGACACCGTTTCACTAATTTAATTAGGGATTAATTACTTTTTTCCAACCTCCTTTACAATAAAAATTTGTTCAAGATTGAAAACGTTTATTGTTTAAACATCACCTCCTTAATATGTTTCACCTAGAGATCTTCACGATGGCAAATATCGTATTGTAGGCATTGCCTTTACGAGAGCTGAAACTCTACGAGCTGCTGTTTTAACGTGGCAATACCGCGTTGTTCGATTTGACGTATACGCTCTTGTGACACACCATATTTTTCAGATAGTACCTTGTGTGGTGTTTTTTCGGGATTAAGCCAGCGCTGGGTCAAAATATCACGTGTACGTTCATCCATTTCGCGAATAATAGCGTGTATTCTTACCATGGCTTTCTCGGTGAAATCACTTTGCACCAACACGTCACAGTATGATTGCGATTTGTCTTCTAGCAATTTGGTTTCGTTAGGGTGACAAAATTCTTTGTCGGCGTCTTCGCACTGTGAATAGATGAAGTGATCCGCCTGATATAATTGCGATTCCATATCATCCACATCTTCAACGCTTACCGATAGCTCATCTGCAATGTGTTGTTTGTCAGATAACGACAGCCAGTCACTGTGTTTTTTCAAGCGCCTCAGGTTGAAGAATAATTTACGCTTCGCTTTTGTCGTTGTCGCTTTAACTAAGCGCCAGTTGCGAATCACGTATTCTTGTATTTCAGACTTGATGTAGTGCACAGCAAAGCTCGCTAAACGAACTCCTACGCTTAAATCGAACTTTTTCACTGACTTCATTAAGCCAATTGTCCCTTCTTGCACTAAATCTTCTATGGGTAATCCATAGCCTCTAAAGTGCCGGGCAGTATGGGCAACAAAACGCAAATGTGAAAGAATGATTTTTTGTGCTGCACTTAAGTCGTCATGCTCCTGATAACGTGAAAACAGCTCTTTTTCTTCGTTTTCGTCCAGCATAGGGATGCTATTGACGAACTGCAAATAGGCGTCAAAGCTTCCACATGCGTAGTGGCCAGGAATCAAAAGTTTAACAGTCATAACCACTCCTTAATCGTCTTTCTTTGTTGACATAGCAAGGCGTTGAATGGCTCTTTGGTCGAATGCCGGGTGTCCCGGCATAAGCGCATTAATTGAGTTTCTTAAGTCCTGTTCAAACCTTGATTTCGCTCTTGGAATGTCGGTCTTAGAAACCGCCTTGCTCTCTTGCTTAACATGATGAGGCAACGAATTAGCTTGGTTGCTGATACTCATTGCTGAGGTCATCAATGCGCAGGAAAGTATAATGAGTGTTGTTAATAAATAGCGTACAGGTTTGTGTATTGAAATCATCATATATCCTCGTTAAAGCAACATAAAACAAAATCAAAGTGTCGTGCTAATGCCACGACCACATATATAGCAATTGAAATTAATATTTGACCAATTCAGTTATTTATATAGGGATTGGAAAATAAATTCCAACCCCCATATCGACAAAAAATGGTCTATTTTTCACCTATTCTTCGCTTGTATTTGACGTATTGCTACTGTCATTAGTTCCCTCGCTTGACGACTTTTTTGACACCGTTTGTTCTGTTTTATCAGAATCAGCTGGTGCGTCTGTGTAAACTGTTTCTGGTGACAGTGACGCTAACTCTTCATATGTAGCCTTTGGCAAACTGAACCAGTAATCAATATCGCTGCGGTTTACCAGATATTGCGTTTCATGTTCGGCAAAGGCAAAAGTAAACAGTTGATCAGATCGTGTTTTTACAATGACATTTTCGACCTGCTCAGGGGTGAATTCAACACGCTTGTTCACCCTAATGTTCTCAAAACGCTTAACGAGTTGACTTATTTTGTCGCTGTTAAGCAATTTGCCTTCGGGTAGTTTGGCAGGTGTGAGCAGTTGCCATGTGTCATCTTGTTTGGTCACGCCAATATTCGCTTGGCTAATCTCTTTGATCTCGTCATTAACTGCAAGCAGTGACTTGTCAAACCAAGAATCCAAATCAGTTGCAAGCTGATAACTGCTAAACTCAATGCTAAACACGTCGTCGCTGTTAGCTTTACGCACATAAAGCTGTTTAAATCGTGGTGACGTGCCAAGATAAATAGTTTCTTGCTCGCCATTTTCTAGCTTAAAACTGACTTTCTTTTCGTAACTATCCTCTGCCACTTTGAATCGTTCGTGACTGGACGATGTTGTCGTAACAGGCCACGTTAGTTGAGCATTTGCCAAGGTAGTTGTGACTGCTGAGAGCCTGTCGCTTGCTAGCGGTAATGCAATATGGTCTTTTACGCGCCAGTCATCGTCTTTTATTAGCGTCAACGATTCGTCTGCGGTACTGATGGTAATTTCAGAAACATCAACCATATCGCTGGCAATAAGTGACTGCTCAGGGCGAGTATCACCCTGATTAACATTGGGTATGAATAACAGACCAGCAATAGTGAACTGTAAAATGAGTAAACCAGATAACCACGTCATTACTTTATTCATTTTGCTCCTCCTAATTTGCCAGCCATGTCATGAATTGACGTTGTTTTCGTTTGCGACGTTGATTCGCCCAGAAAGTAATTGCCGCTAATGTGAACAGGGCTAACACATAATTAGTGTATTCCCAGAATAGCTGGTCACTGTGTTCCATTGGCGGTAGTGTGCGGTTGAAATTACCACGAGAGCGAATACTCATTAATGCGCTGTCTTCAAGTGACCAGTCAATAGCATTCATCATTAGCTGAATCGAATTCAAATACTGATCCTGAGTTACACCGCCAGTGAGCTGTAATATCTGATCATTCAAGAAATCATTCGAGCTAAACAAGATAATACGGGCACTGTCGGTGGAGCGAGTTACCACGCTAGTAATATCGAATTCAGGTGCTTTATCGGCTTCATTCGCTTCATCTGTTGTGGATTCTGCATTTGTAGCAACGCCTGAATCGTTCGCTTTTTCAGTACCAGTGTCATCTGCAACATTTTTTTCAACACTAGCCACTAAAGATTCTGGTTTACTATTGAAATATGAAGTAAACCGACCTTGAGCGATAACACCGAGTATTTGTTCACCTGTTTCGCCCTCTGACAAGTAGCTAGTTTCACCAAGCTTATCTACTCGAGGCATGACATCAAGCGATTTAGATAACCATGCCTGATCAGAACTTTTCAAAAGCGGTGTGAATTGAATATCCTGATGTCTATCACTAACAGAGATAGGTGATGCCCAGTTCATGGTAAGCTGTGGTAACTCGGCAGTTACAAGATGCTCTTTATTTAAGCCAGTTCTTACGTCAATAAAATAAGGGTAATTTAACATGCGCATTTCGCGGATCTGGAAGCCGCCCACATTTCGAGTTACTGGAATTGGAAATGCAGAATTGTTTGGATCCATGACCAATGCATCTTCAACGGTTAAACCGTGATGCGTGAGCCAATCTTGCAAGCCACTATCAACTGGAGACATTGATAGACTTTGGTTCGACAAGTTTACGCTGTAAGGTGATGTAGCAGCGATAACCGTGCCGCCTTTCATCAGAAATTGGTCAACAGCAAACAGCTCTGCCTCAGTAAGCGATTTGGGTGATACAAGCATCAAAATATCTGTTTCACCGGAAACCAAGCCATCAGTTAAATCTTCACGTTTAACGTTGAGTTCCGCGCCTAACATTCGTTCTAACTGTGTAAACTGCGCACTTGGCATGCCATAGCCATATGGGGTGCTGGCTGGCATCACTAATGCGAGATTTTTTGTGAATCCAGTTGCAAAGCGTTTTATCGCTGCGTCTAGGTTGCGTTCAAATGTGCCTTTGGTCATATCATCAAGCGGAATTTGAACGATTTGCTCGCTACTTGCCAACGTAAGGTAGAAGTAAAACCTTTGATCAGAAAATAAATTGGCAGACATTGGCTGGAAGCCGTAATCTTCTGCAATTTTCTTAGCCACTTGGCCATCGTTGTCATCAGGATCAATGATTTCAACAGTTAATTTACCATTGGCTTTGCCTTGCACTTTTTTAAGTGCTTCAGTAACCACTTTCTTGAACGCTGAAAGCTGTTCCGGAAGTTTCTCGTCCTGAGATAAATAGCCTTTGAAAGTGAGTGGCTGTTTGACAGTATCAAACAAATTACCCGCGGTTTGGTAGTGTTGTAACACGGTTTTAATGGCACGCGTTATGTCGTGCTCCGGATTGCGCAACATGACATCTACGTCAGACTCAGCACGTGCTGATACTTCAATTAAGTCACGGAAGCCAAGTATCTGGTGTTCATCACCGTATTGAACTAACACATTAAAGTACGAGCTGACAATGGAGGACTGATAACGGTCAGCGACCTGAAATGGTAATGGTTTGATACCAAATTGATTATTGGCTTCTTTTTCCAACTCAGGTGATTGTTGTGGATCGATAAACTCGACGCGTACCTTACCGTTACCCGCAATGGCGTACTCTTCTAGTAAGTCTTTTACCTGAGGTACCAGAGGTGCCAGCAGAGGGTGGGTTTTCTGACTAAAGTAGCCTCTGATCAACATAGGTTCTTGCAATTGATTCAAGTAATTTTTCGTTGCGTCTGAAATTGAATATTGTTGGCCTTCAGTGGTATCCCAACGCAACTGCGGAAGTTGACCTAGCCATAAATTTGCCACGAGGGCGTTAGCCGCGAATAAGCCAACCAACATGCGCCAGTGCTTGTGATGGTTGTTGCCACGATTGGTTACCCAGCGTTCTTGCTCTAGGAAAAAGGTGTTAAGTGCCAGAAATACTAAGACGAGCGACAAGTAGTAGTATAAATCTCTAACATCGATTACTCCACGGGTGATATCTTCAAATCGTGCGCCTGTACCAAGTTGTCGAAGGAATTCTGCAGTTTGGTGACCAAAAAAATCGGTAATGGCTGGCGCGCCGATAAAATAAAACAACCCGCAAATCGCACAGGCGGTAATGAGGCTGACGATTTGATTATCACTCTTAGCTGATACCGCTAAGCCAATACTCAAATAGGCCGCTCCGAGTAGTAGTACGGCCAGATAGCCTGAAATTACGGGTCCCCAGTCTAAATCGCCCAAGATACTTACCGTAATTGGCAGCGGTAAAGTAACCGCCAACGCAATACAAAGTAAAGCAAGGCAGCCGACAAATTTTCCGAGTACAAAGTGCCATAGCGGTACAGAAAGTGTGTGAACAAATTCTATCGTGCCACTACGTCGTTCCTCACTCCATAATCGCATAGTGAGTGTAGAGCACAGAAATACAAGTAATATTGGCATCCATTCGAACATTGGGCGAACATCTGCAATATTTCGTGAGAAGAAAGCTTCACCCCAAAAGAAGATGAACAAAGTCACCGCAACGAACGCCCCTAAAAATAGATAGGCAACAGGTGATGAAAAGAACAGCGCGATTTCTTTTTGCGCAATTCTAAAGGTGTTGACGCTGGCTGATTGATTAAGCTGCATTTTCCACCTCCTTTTCTGTATCTAGTTGACTATTTAACTGGTTGAATAAGGTTTCCAAATCACGCTTTTCGGGATAAATACCAAATACATTGGCATTGTTACTAACCAGTATTTTAGTAATATCAGCGCTAATAGACTGACGAAACGCTTGCTTAGAAATGGTAACCAGCCAAAGATTGTTATTTTCGGCTATAACCTCTGTAACGCCTGATATTTTTTCTATGAGTGAAGCGTCTTGGCAGTCGGTTTCTACTACGATACGAGTACTGTTTTTCAAGGTTTCGAGTTTTTCATCAATGACCAGCTTACCTGCTTTTAGCATCAGCACACGGTCACAAATCGCATTCACTTCTTGCATAATATGTGTTGATAGAATGACGGTAGCGTCTTGAGCGATTTCCTTTATAAGCAGACGCATTTGTAGGGTTTGCTCTGGGTCTAAACCATTGGTTGGCTCGTCTAAAATTAATAGTTTAGGCTTGCCTAAAATAGCCTGTGCAACACCAACACGCTGCTTGTAGCCGCGAGACAACGTATGAATAGGTGCGAGCACTTTTGCACTAATATCCGTTGCCTTGATTGCGCGTTTTATTTCATTTTCTTTTTTCTTACCTGTTAATCCTTTTAAATCGGCTGAAAAGTCTAAATATTCAGCCACTGTCATTTCAGGATAAACGGGCAGGTTCTCAGGTAAATAACCTAAATGTTGTTGAAGTGCTTTAGGATCGTCGTTTAAGGAAATACCATCGAGCGACACAGTGCCGCTGTCAGCTTCAAGGTATCCTGTGATCATTTTCATTATTGTGGTTTTACCTGCGCCGTTATGGCCAAGTAAACCAATAATTTCGCCTTTTTTTATTGTAAAACTCGCGTTATCTACAGCGACAAAAGAGCCATAGCGGCGAGTTAAACCATTAACTGCAAGCATGGTAGCCCCCGCGATTTATTGAGTTTTTGTTGTAATTTTGTTGTTTTGCTTATTTAACGGCATTCGAGTGGCAGCCGGGTGAGTAATGCTATTCAAATAATACATTGCTAAATATCTCCATGGTTGCAGGGAACATCCCCAAACAAAGTATCTATACGAATCATTTTTTTGATGGGGATTAATTGAACGAGTTCAAGTGGGGTTTATGAAAAATTTTGGCAGAGGAGAATTCATGCATTAACTCTAATGTTTTTATTAGAGCAATAGTGGTTATCTAAAGTTGCGCTACTATTAAATTATGTATAACTCCATTTTTAGCAAAATGAAATTTCTAATATTGGCGCTAATGTTGTGTATTTTCACCGCTCATAGTGAGGAAGTGAATACTTACAAGGTGATTTTGTATCACAAAGCTAATCCGCCCTATAGCTTTTTTGACAATGACGCTAGGGCTGGCATTTTTTACGATATTTTTGCCGAAATTGGTGCGCTCACTGGCTTAAAATTCGAGTTTGTCACTTTATCAGTGGCACGCGGGAGAATTCAGTTTAATCAGGGGAAAGTGGATATTGAACCGGGTATTAACCCGATTTGGCGACGAGACGAACTGGTTCAAGGGCTATACAGCATTAGTTATGCGTACTCGAACGAAGTAATACTGGCAAAAAACGAGACATATACGACAGATGTCACTAAATTTTATGGTGAAGTCATTGGTAAAGTGCGTGGTTATGGCTACGGAGATTTTGAGCAACACTTTGGTGAAGGGAAGATTCTCATTTCTGACAATGTGTCAGAAAGTATGCTAATAGAACAACTGTATAATGACAGGTTCAAATACATCATGATTGGTGAAGTAACCGCTGCCTATTACGCTTATATCAATGATAAATATTCTGACTTTACGGTGGCTTATGAAGTTCAAAGGTTGCCGGTATCAATGCGCATACACCCAAAACACCCCAAGTTACTCGAACAAATAAATGACGCAATTAGAATCATGTTGGAGGAGGGTACAATAGAAGCAATTTACGGCAAATATGGTTTCAAAATTAGAGAGTCAGCACCAAGCCCGTCAATCAATGAATAACAAGGTCACCATTAGCCTTCGCCGCTTACATGGGTATTGGGTTTATACAGTTGGCAAAGCATGATCACCAATACCGCACAAAACATTAATGCTGAAAAAGGTACGGGTGTACCGGTAAAGGTAATCGCCAATACGGGCCCTGACAACGATCCAATGCCAAATCGTAACGTACCAATTGCAGCACTCGCTGTTCCACTATGCTCAGGGAATTTCATTAGGATCAGAGCATCTGAATTTACGCTGATGATAATGAGTGACGCCATTAGTACAACCGTCGTCACAACGGTGTAATAGATGCCAAAGTCAAATAAGTTAAACAAGAGCAGGCCAAACCCAGACAACATAGCAGTAATGGTGGCATAGGCGAGCATTTGTTTAGAGCCAAGTTTAACGACAAACCGTGTGTTAATGAAATTTGCGAAAAACAAACCAATCACATTGATTCCAAACAAAATACCAAAGAATTGTGCAGAAACACCAAAAACGTCCATGTACACGAATGGTATGGCGGTTAAGTAACTAAAAAAAGCAAATGAAGCACAAATACCTGCAATTAGATAAGGGCGAATGCCTGATGTTGAAAAGACGGTTTTGTAACTTGCGAAAAACAATACAGGCCATGAGGCGTCTTTTTCTCGTTTAGGAATTTCGGGTAAGCAAAAGACGGCTGCAGCAAGAATGATGGTGCCATATGCTGCCTGAAAACTAAAAATTGCCCGCCAGTCACTTAATTCGAGCAAAATTGAACCTAAGCTAGGTGCCACCATCGGCGCAACCATCATTATCATAGAAACATACGATAACCCTTTGGCCGCATGTTCCCCATAGATGTGTCTAATAATACCGGGGGCTACAATTGCCGCGGCGCCACCGGCAATGGCCTGGCATGTTCTCACAAACAAGAACCCTTCAATGGTGGTGACTTTCGACAACGCAAAACTGGCGAGTGAAAACCCAAGTAAACCAAATATCGCCATAGGCCGTCTACCGAGCACATCTGCGATAGGTCCGCAAAATAACATCGCAATAGCAAAACCAAGCAAGTAACTGCTGAGAGAGTTTTGCACGATAGCAATGTTGCTGTTTAAATCTGTTGCGATCGCCTGCATAGCCGGTAAATACATATCAATGGCCAGTGGCGTGATTGCGGAAATTGAGGCGAGTAATACTAATACGCATTTAGAGATAGTGAGTGTGCTCCGTGAAGATACATGTGTTGGCGCTTGGGGATTTGACATAGCTACTCGCTCAAGTGAAAAACGTGACAACTGATGTACATTTTAAGGAAGACAGTGTTATTAATAAAATGCATAATGCTGATAACTGGTATGCAAAAAGCGAATGGTTATGGGCCAACTGTCTGATCTAAATTTATTGCCTGCGTTACATATCTTGTTGCAGGAAAGGCACATTAGCCGCGCCGCACAACGAGCGGGACTAAGTCAACCTGCGATGAGCCGAGTATTAGGGAAATTGCGACAACAATTTCACGATGATTTGTTGGTGAGAACAGGTACCGAGTATCAGTTGACGCCAAAAGCAAGTCACCTTAAGCAACAATTAAACAGCTTAATCCCTGAACTGGAACAATTGCATCAATCGGAAGCTTTTTCGCCATGTAGTTCTGACAAAATGGTACGCATTGCCGGAACAGACATGGACGTACTAATGCTGACTGACAATATTCATCGTATTCAAACGCAAGCCCCTAAACTATCGCTGTCATTCAAGCAAACGAATATGCAGATTACCGATCAAGTGCTCAATGGTGATTTAGACTTTGCTATTACTGCGGCTAATGATGATCGCGCTGGGCTGCATCGAATTGTATTATGGCGACAGGCATATGCGGTAGTAGTTGACAAGAACAGCCCTCTTAGCGCTGACAACTTTACCTTAGACGATTACCTTGCGCATCGACATGGTGCATATAATCTGTCGGACGTACACAGGGGGCCAGTCGACTTTGCGTTGGCACAACTTAACTGCCAACGTAAAATTACGTTACGGCTACCTACCTTTATTCAAATCCCTGCGTTATTGGCAAAAAGTGACTTAATGTTTTCTGTACCTGATAAGTTTGCCGAATATTTAGCTAAACATCATTCGGTAAAAATATTACCGCTGCCCTTTGACGTACAGCCATTTAATATTTATCTGTATTGGCATCATCGATTACACAACAGCCAGTTACACAAGTGGCTGAGAGATGCACTAATACCAGATGATACGTAAGTCGTTGATTGCCAGTCAACATTATTGTTGATAAGCTCCTGACGATCCAAAACTGCTTAGTTATTTGGATTGGATATTTGCCACAGGGTAATTAACACCGAGATTGGCAATTTTTTAGGATCATTAAGTTTTAAGCGTCATGGATTAAGGAGCAGACGATGAAGAAACAAGTTAAACGATTATCACCACATCAAAATGGTAAAGTTTTTGGGGTATTAATGGCCGTGGCAACTTTGCCAATGTTCATTCCCATGATGCTAATGATGTCATTCGCTACGCCTAACGTAGGTGCGAGTGGCAACTCAACCGATTTGCCTGTGTTCATGTTTGTCGTATTCCCGTTTTTGTACCTGATCTTTGGCTACATCTCCACCGCAATCATTTGTTTTTTCTATAACGTCTTGCAGAAGTACATTGGTGGTTTTGAGTATGAAACCTGTGAATCAAGCTCAGAAAATTCTTAGCAATTTGGTGTTATAAATCCAAAGCAAGTGTTGGCCACACTATTAAGCTTGAGTTTGATAAGGCTTTAATACCAATCCGCATAATTTCTCGCTAAGAGAGCAATTTCTTATACGGATTGGTATAAATATTAATTTAAGAACATACAAAGGATGTAGTCGTACGACTAGTCTACGCTCATCAGGTTGATTTAGGATTAGGGGTATACGATGGAATCTATGGAAATGACGGCTAAAAAGGAGCCTTTAAGCATTGGAGGATGGTTAATCCTTGTTGCGATTGGAATTGTAATATCTCCAATAAGGCTAATTTACCACCTAGGGACCACATATCCTTCAATATTTGTTGACGGTACTTGGGAAGCGTTAACCACTAAAGGGAGTGAGTTCTACTCGCCAATTTGGGGGCCATTTCTAGTTGGGGAGATTGCAGTCAATATTATTTTGGTGTTGCTGGGAGCATATCTAATTTTTTTACTCTTCGCTAAGAGAGCTTCACTACCCAAGTGGTATTTGGGCTTAGCATTATTTTCTACTGTCTTTATCTTAATTGATGCATATATGGTTACGCTCGTTGTCCCTGACATGGAAGTTTTTGATGCAGAAACAATGAAAGAATTTGGCCGTAGCCTTTTTAGCTTGTTGATATGGTCGCCGTATTTATTCTATTCGCAAAGAGCAAAAGATACGTTTATTAATCTACGTACAAGCTAGGCTATTGGCTAGTATGTGAGTTTTATGTTTGTGTACAACAATCGTTAGGTGGAGCAGTGCTATGAAATTGATGGTTAAATATTTATTGTTACCTTTGTCTGTATTTGTAACAGTTTTAATCGTGTACATTTTATCTTCTTTACTGTTTTTCTCGGAAGTAGAGGTTGATAAGTACGGAATTTATAGTCAATGGAATATTCCCGTAACGTCGAGTTTTGTTATTAAGACACGCTTAGAGAAAGGACGATTTCAAGCGGACGGTAACAATGAAAATCTAAACTTTTTTGATGGACCTATTGTAACAAGTACGCAAAATGAGCAGTTATTAGTACAGTATTATTGTCATGGTCAAGTGCAAAGCACGCTGGTTGATGATTCGGCAAGTGTTGAATGTCAGGGGCAGAATTACGTATTTGATTTTAACGCTCCACAGCCACAAGATACATTCAGTTTCGACATGCCTAATGAACTTGTCGTCGTTGGAGATATTCATGGACGACTTGAAACTTTCCAATCGCTGCTGACACATAGCAAAGTAATTGATGAGCAAGGACAATGGCAGTTTGGTGAAGGGCATTTGTTACTCACGGGTGACGCCATTGATAGAGGGCGAGACAGTTTTCAAGTACTTTGGTTTATTTATCGTTTACAGCAACAAGCCAGCGCCGAGGGGGGAAAAGTACATTTTATTTTAGGTAATCATGAGCACATGGTTATGGCAAATGACTTGCGTTATGTTGAATCAGGTCATCGGTATGCGATTGAGCAAATGCTCCCATATGCTAAATCCTTGACGTCGGAAACCTTGCTTGGCAGATGGTTAAAAGAACAACCTCACGCAATTAAGCTGGGTGACATGTTGTTTACTCACGGTGGTATTAGTCCTAACGTGAGTGATCGATTTGCTGACCTAAACGAATTAAATCGTCAGTTTATTAAATGGACTGAAAATGGCGTTGACGATGTGAATTATCAGCAAGTAGCAAAAGACCCTTTAAGTCTAAGTTGGTATCGTGGATATTTTTCAGAGGCAAAAGTCTATCCGAAAATAACGGAAGAAGAATTGGATCAAGTACTTGCTCATTTCAACGTAAAAACATTAGTTGTTGGGCATACGCGTCAACAGCAAATAAGTGATTATTTCAATGGCAAAGTCATTGCGATTGATACCATGGATGTTAATCCACAATACTTGCGCGTGATCAATGGACAAGTAGACAAAGTGTCAATTAATAAGCCTGTTCAAGTACCTGAACAGGCGCGCACAGTAAGAGATTTTAGCTTATTCAATGCGACCGATCGTGCATTTTTAGCCAATATGTTTTTTGGTTAAGGTGTATGTGGAGTTGGATAATTTCTCAAGACTTCTATAATTGATTATGTGGCTTTTGAGCAAGTGATACTTGGATGATTCCTTTGGTGAACTTATGTGTTATAAGGTGAAATAGATCTATGAACATCGCTCACCAGTGGTTTGGTGTCTTGATAATCGTATTGATAATGCTGATACCGAAGAGCAGCATTGCTGCTGAGCCACTAACAGAAAAGAGAATCGAAGCGTTCGGTAAGCACCTTTGGCAACTGACTAAAGAATCACCTAGGCGTATTTATCCATATCTAGCTGACGACTTAGCAGTAGAATTGAATGTTGGCTCGAGTGCTCAAGGTCTAACCCTACATTACAATAAAGCCGACTATATTAGAGTGGTCGAAAAGTCATTGTTTGAATCAAGAATAAAATGGGAAGATTTCCAAGTGGATATGTTCGATTTTATTGTTCATTCACCTACCAGAGGACAATATACGGCCAGATCTTATTTTGAAGGAATTAACACGTTAGTGTGGGGTACTTATTACGTGGAAGTGCGAGAAAACAAAATGTACATCACTAAGATTGTTGAATCGTTGTAGTTGGCGGTTGGAACACGTGTATGTGGAGTTGATATAGCATAGTTAACTGTATGCCTTATCAACTCATTTATATTGATCGTTTTAGTCACTACTGGAACTTAATCACAATCCAACTCGAATTCTTCCTCTTCTACGGCAGTGTGTACACTAATGAGTACTGAGCCACCATTCCTAATAACCGTATACGTATAATTTGCTTTTATTCTAGAACCCGAAAAACAACCGATTGCACTCAAATATTCTTCAACATCATATCCTGATGCATCTTTAATCTTATCCCTACTCAAATGATAGTCGAGAGATTTTCCTGATGAAAATACGCTGTTGGATGTGTCCATTTTCTGTACGCCTGTGCTAGTACTATTTAGCTTAAACGCTATTTTCGCCCCATTTGGCAAATTGAAAATGACCGTATTGTGTTTTTGCGTATATTTAAGCCCAGCTTCAATGTTTTTTGCTGATGATTTAACTGAAATTTCTAAGTTTTGCGTCAGATCTTCCCAAAGCCCATATTGCTCGTTCAATACATCGACTCTAATTTTTTCAATATAGATATTTTGACATATTTCACTATTGTATACGTCGCCAGGATTACCACAATCCCTGTCATCTTGGCTACTATAGCCTGCACTAAACCCTGAAATACGTAGTTGGCTATATTTGTTATGGATTGCTCGATAATATGTCAGCGCATTTGTAATCTTTTGCTTCGTAGAGTTAGAAGGTGTTATTAATTCAGCATCAATATTTTGTTCTTCGACTTCGACAAGATAAAAGTAGGATTTATTTTTTATGGGATCTATTACTAGCACAAAATACTCAAACACTTCGCTGTCGTGTTCATTCTCAGTCTCAGTCTCTGAGTCATATATATCGGGATATTTGGGAACAATTGATTTCGCTTTTTGTATAGGTGTGCCGCAATTGTCGCATATACGAATATAGTCTAATCTATCAGTGGCGTTTGAGTTGAAAGGGGCCGTACATGCAGATAAAGCAAATGCACATAATGTGATAAATTTATATAGCATCTAAATAATTCCTTTTGTTAGCTTTTGGTTGATTAACAGCAGTTTCTCGCTGCGCACAAAATACTCTACGTAAAAAACAACTACACTCAATGCTTTATCATAAGAATAGAGAAAGAATAGATTTCAAGATAGGAAATAGATGTTCAAAATGCTGCGTCAAGTAACAGGTTAACTACCAAGTATTAATTTGTTTTACTGGTGAGAGTCTAATACGGAATTTTGTTGGAAAGTCTGTTTGAAAGGCAGGTTTATTGGTTTTTACTTTTACATCGTTATGCAGTTGACGATGTTCACATCTACTTCCACTAGAAAGCTTACGCTATTCGCATCGCTAGCTTGGGAATACCGTGAGATGGAACCCACCTTTTAAATTCAACAAACCCATGTTTTTCATATAATTTTATCGCAGGTGTGTTCGCAACGGCGGTTTCTACGACTGCATCCAGTGATTCATGCTTTTTCAGAATGTCAGTTAATAGCTTGTTGGCAATGCCTTTTCTAAAATGACTTGGTGAAACAGTAAAACTGTCAATTTCAACGCATTGATCACTTAGTGTTATTTCCGCTACGGCTGCAAGTTCTCCATGTTCGAAATAACCATAAAATTGTGATGTGGCGCATTGGATATCAGCCGCACTTCTTGCTAACGGCGGAAAATTTTCCACGCCAAGCAATACAGCTTCAACGCGATATGAACCTTGAAAAACGTCAAATATTTGCTGGGCTGTTTTCGCCTCTGAGTTATCTAATTGGTTGATCATATTTACTATTCCAAGCTATTAATTTTTGTTAATTAGCTGGGAAACTTTTTCCTTATACACGCGGCCTACTGGGATCACAATATCATGAATATGTAATTCATTTGCCTTAATTAACGTTAGCGCTTGGTGTGCAACAATGTAAGAGCGGTGTACCCTCGAAAACTGCGCAACGGGTAGAAGTTTTTCAAAGTCAGAAATCTTCATTTGGCTCAACAATTGTGACTCTTTGAGGTATACAGAAGTGTAGTTTCCGTTGGCCTTGATATATGAAATATCGTGCAAAGCCACTTGATGATGTTTTTTATCATCTTTAATGAATATATGCGCCTGACTAGCTGTGTTAGTCGAGTGTTGAATGTTACTGTTACTAGCCTGTAAAGCGAATTTGTCTATGGCTTTGTTTATTGCTTTATTGAAACGCTGGGCATTGAATGGCTTTAGTAAGTAGTCGGTGATCTCATATTCGTAACTCTCCAGTGCATATTCTTGATGTGCAGAAACCACTATTATTTGGGGAGGATTTTGCAACCCTTGCAGAAATTCAAAGCCAGTGATTTGCGGCATGTTGATATCGAGAAAAATTAGCGCGACAGAATTTTCAGCCAGCAGTGATTTTGCCTCAATTGCATTGTAACACTGACCGACTAGGTTAAGCGTTGAGTGGGCTTTGGCAAATCGTTCAATGAGCTTGTGTGCTACGGGTTCATCATCAATGATTAGGTAATTAATGGTTGTCATCACTATTTACTTTTAGGTTAAATCGATTGTTACCTTGGCAGTGTATAGGCCGTCGGTCACAGAACTACTATACTGATGCTTATCGGGAAACAATAGTGTTAATCGCCGCTGTAAATTCTCTACACCTAACCCACCCGAACCACGCTTGCGTTTGTTTTTTTCTAATATGTCTTTATCAAAATTATTGGTAATGCTAAACAACAGACACTTACTATTAATGGCAAGTTTGAAGTGAATGAACTGGCTTTGTGTGAGCGTATCAACGCCATGTTTAAACGCATTTTCAAGTAAATTGATAAACAACAAAGGTGGAATGCGTTGGTCTGAACTTTCAATTTCTTTGGCAAATTGTATGTCGAGTCGTTTGGAATGTCGCAATTGATTTAACTCGATAAAGTTCTCTAAATAATCGATTTCATCTTTCACAGATACCGTATGCTTACGTCCTTCGTAAATGGTAAAGCGCATCATTTGCGATAACCGGTAAATGATTTCTTCCGTTAAATCTGATTTCTCAACGGCAAGTCCATATAAATTATTTAAGGTATTAAAGAAGAAATGTGGATTAATTTGGCTCTTGAGTAAATTCAGCTCTGCTTTCAGTGTTTCTTGGTGCAGGTGATCAATATACTGCTTTTGCTTTGCACGATCGTTGATTAGATAGACTAACGGCAACATCATGCTGATCGTTAAAAATACGATCAAGACTTCTGGATTAGTGGTTTTATACACGGTATACAAAGCTGCACCGTAGCCAACACATAACGCAATTGTTTTTAACCAGACTTTCAAAATTCCCTGCTTTCTATTTACATCAGTTTGTACAAAGATGTCGTTCGACATGGTTTAGTTGTCGTTCGTCATTTGATTGTTTATTTAGATGTGAGTGATTGTACTATACGCATAAATTAAAACCACTGGGAAGTATGCATGTTAACTATACGAAACTTATCAAAAACTTACGATAACGGTGTACAAGCACTGAAATCGGTATCACTTGATATCTCGCCGGGGCTTTTCGGCTTACTTGGGCCAAATGGTGCGGGGAAATCGTCACTGATGCGTACTATTGCTACATTGCAACAACCCTCGCATGGACAAATTAGTTTTGATAACAAAGATATTATCAAGAATCCAAATATCTTGCGTGAATGTTTAGGTTACTTGCCGCAAGAGTTTGGAGTGTATCCTAAAGCAAGCTGTTATGAGCTTCTTGATCACTTGGCCTTGCTCAAGGGAATTACTGATAAAAAACAACGTAAAGCTCAAATTGACAGTTTGCTACACCTCACCAATCTATACGACAAGCGTCATAACGATGTGGCTACTTATTCAGGAGGAATGCGCCAGCGCTTTGGCATCGCACAGGCATTGCTTGGTGATCCTCGATTGATTATTGTCGATGAACCAACTGCAGGATTAGATCCTCAAGAACGAAACCGATTTCATAACTTGCTATGCGAGATCGGTGAGAATATCGTCGTTATTCTTTCTACCCATATCGTTGAAGACGTTAGTCAACTATGTCCTAACATGGCGATTTTAGTGGATGGCCAAATACAGCTGCAAGGAAAGCCCGCAGAGCTCATCAATCAATTGGACGGTCAGATATGGTCAAAGATGGTGAGCAAACAAGAAGCCAAAAAATGTCGTACCAAATTGAATGTGCTGTCAGAGCGCTTAATAACGGGTAACACTCAGCTCATTGTTCAAAGCGAATTTCAACCTGAATTGGGTTTTGAGCCAGTTAAGCCTAACTTGGAAGATGTCTATTTTGCGACGCTACATCAAGCAAGAGGGGAAGACTTAGTGCCTAAAGGAGATCAAGATGTTGCTTAAGTTACTACCGTTTGAGTTGAAACAGCAAATAAAACAAGGTGGTTTTTGGGCGGCCGCTGTTGCAATGGTTTGGATGGCGATATTAATCACGACACAACGAGGATCTGCGTTACTGTACGCCAACTCTGCGCACGCAATTACGCAAACGCTATTGTTTATTGCGCCCAACATCATTTTTGTCATTTGTGTGTTGGCATCTGCAACCGTCTTGCGCGACAACCAATATAAAATGGAACCCCTAATTTTTTCTACACCGATTGATAAGTTCAAGTACTTAGGTAGCCGCTACCTAAGTATTGCATTAGCGGGTGGGTTAGTCTTATTGCTCGCGCTTATTGCGATGATGATAACGCCGTTTTTCTTAGCGCCAGAATTAGTAGGGCCTTTTCATTTAAGTTTTTATCTGGCTAACTTCTTGATATTCATTGTGCCTAGTATTTTACTTTGTACTTCACTGGTATTTGCAGCTGCGATGCTAAGTAAAAGTATGATTACGGTTTTCGTTTCTGGCATCGTTTTATACGTGGTGTATATCATTGGTTCGATAATGGGGAACTCGCCATTGATGGCTGGCTCATCCGTGCTAACCGAAGGTTATGGTTTTGCTTCCTTGTTGGAACCGTATGGCTTAATCGCGTTTATGGAACAGTCAGCATATTGGAGTGTTGAACAGCGTAATACCTTTCTGCCTGCACTGTCAGGAGATCTGCTATTCAATCGTATTTTATGGTTAGCGATAAGCTTTAGTTTATTTGTCTTTACCTATAAAACGTTCACATTTAGAGCCGTAAATGACGGCAAAAAGGCTCCAGAAAAAGCAAGCTCATCTGCAAGCGAAAAGCAGAGACAAGAAGAAATTTCATTGTATCAAAGCATAAAACCTGCAGTGAATTTTGACAAACTGAACCTGTCCGTCGCGTGGTCTAAATTTAAAATCGAATACTTCACGGCAACTAAGGGCAAGGTATTCATTGTACTGATGATCACTACCATAGCTTTTACCTTAGGTAATCTAATGAGCAGCATTCTTGAAGGACCAATTGCTAATGGACAGGCTTACTTACCGCAAACAGCGTTAGTTCTCGAATTTTTACAAGAACCGCTCGCTAAAATTGGCATGTTGGTCGTTATTTTCTTTACGGTCGAGCTATTTTGGAATGAGCGTATGGTAAAAATTGCGCCGCTGATCGATTGCACGCCAACACAAAACTCAACCTTTTATTTAACAAAGTTAGCAACCGCATTGGCGATAGGATTCACGCTGATTTTGGTCAGCATTGTTACCGCTGTATTGTTTCAATTTTCACAAGGCGAATTTAACGTTCAACCACAGTTGTACTTGCTATTGTTTTATTACAGTGGTGTTCCAATGTTACTGGTTGCGCTATTAACATTATTCTTGCAGCGATTTGCCAAAGCTAAGGCGATTGGATTATTACTTGGGTTAAGTGTGTTTGTGCTAAACGGCCTTGCCAAACATTTACTGATTGACCATCCGCTGACAGTATTTGCTTATCAGCCATACTTCATTTTCTCTGAAATGGCAGACACTATTTACCATGCCGAAGCTGTGCATTGGTATAACCTTTATTGGTTGTCTATTGCTGGCGTGCTGGGAGTGTTAACGGTGAAATACTGGCAGCGCGGTGCTTCTAATGTCGCTCAGCATCTCACAACTATAGGTAAATTGGCGTTGGCGAGCTTTTTGGTACTAGGTGTTGGTAGTGGGAGTTATATTTTTTACCAAACCAATGTATTCAATCAATTTTATACTGAAAAGCAACAAGTTGCGCTTATGGCTGACTATGAAAAAAATTATCGTCAGTTTGAAAACCAGCCCATGCCGACGATAATCGACGTGAATGTAGAGATGGATATTTTTCCCGAGCAGCGAAAGTACCAAGTAACGGGTCGTTATGTGATAGAAAATCAAACATCGGCACCTATCTCACAAGTGTTAGTCTCTGTGCTACGTCAAAGCCATGTGGAGTATCAGGTTAACTTACAAGGTGCTGATTTAACTCAGCATGATAAAACCCACCAAACGATGCTGTTTAGCCTAAAAGAGCCACTAATCCCTCATGCGACAACGACAGTAGATTTCACTATTGCGGCAACTCATAACGCTTTTGGCGAGCTTGACGGTGAACATTACGTGACGGCAGGCGGTAGTTACATTGAACTAGAAGATGTTATCCCACAATTTGGCTTTATGGATTACTACGTACTAATTGATGCAGATGCACGTAAAGAACATCAACTACCTGAATTAGCGCGCACGATGCCAAGTCATGAGATGCAGGTACAAATGCAAGACAGGTTAAATTTTAGTGCGGTGATTTCAACGTCAAGTGAACAAACGGCTGTTACTGTAGGGAAGTTGAACAAGCAATGGTCTGAAAAGGGACGTAATTACTTCCATTACCAAAGTGGTGAGCGTATCAAAGCGCAATTGGCGGTTGTGTCTGCAAACTTCGATGTGACCACAAAAAACCATAATGGCGTTGAACTGATGGTCTTTCATCACCCCGAGCATAGTAACGATAACGACATGATACTAACGGCGTTAACGCAATCTATGGATTACTTTGCAACACATTATCAGCCGTATCATGCAGCGCAATACTCAGTGGTTGAAATCCCATATTTCTCAAGCCTACAGTCTTTTGGTAGTGCTCAACCTGGCATGTACGTGGGCGTAGAAAACCGTATGTTTAATTTGGATAGTCGACACGTTAATCTGGAAGAAGCCAATCCACAGCTACGTGGCATTGCTCATGAGTTTGCGCATCAGTATTGGGGAGATTACATCGAACCACATTACATCGCAGGTGCACCATTATTAACTGAGACACTAGCCAAATATACTGAATTGGTAGTTACACGAGCGGTATATGGTGAAACAAGTGCCTTTGAACTGGTGAATAACTCGCTAGACATGTATTTAAAAATGCGCTCGTACATGACGGAGTATGAACAACCATTATTTACCATGGGACACGAACCGCACCTATTTTACGGTAAGGGTCAACACAGCATGTATGCGCTTTTGGATGTTTTAGGTGAAGAAAAAATTAATCGCGCATTACAGCAATTACTGGTAACGAAAGGTTATCCGTATAAACCAACATCATTAGACTTACTTAGCGTATTTTATCGGCAAGCAAGCAAGGAGCAGGTACAGCGTATTGATGACTTATTTAAGCATGTAGTGTTTCACGAATTTGAACTTCATAGTGCCGACACCACACAAATGAATGAAAGTAAGTATATGACAACGATTGATGTCAGCACGCTAAAATATTCAGTGGATTTGAACGCTAGTAGTGAACGCCAAGTGCCGATGCAAGAAGAAGTACAGGTGGCACTTTATGACGGCTATCCTGCCTATGATGACAGTAATGCGTTAGTGATTGAGAAAGTTGCTTTCAACAACGATCGTAGCAAGATAACGCTATATAGCGACACTAAGCCTAGTCATGTGCAAATAGACCCTAAGTTGTTTCAAATCGACCGTAACCTAGCCAATAATATTATCACCGTAAACTAAGTGTTTCCCCAAATGGCAGCGCAGCCATTTGGGGGCCTTAGCCTCTATTGGTATTAAATCTATTGTGATTTTCCCAATCATTAATAAATAAGGAGAATGTAATGAATACATTGCCACTCTTGGCGGCCTTTTGCTTGTCTGTTGCTTTTGCTCTGACAGGTAATAGAGCCGAAGCACAAGAGGTAACGGTCAGTCAATTAGAAGCAAATTATTATGCTCGTGATTATCAACGAATTGATGAGATATTAAGCCAACGTAAAAGACCGTTGACCATTGATGAGCAGCTGTTGAAGTTAGCGGTAGCGGTGCAGCGTGATAAAGACGATGTTGAAGCCGCGCTAACATCATTTGTTCAACAACATGGCGCGAATGCCAAGGTGCAATATTGGGCTGGGCAATTATGGCTAACGATTGCGAGACGCTCGTCTATATTTGGCAAAATGTCGAAATTCAGTCGATACGTTAACGCTATGACTACTGCCGCTAACCTAGCACCAGATAATGCACGTTACCAAATGGAAGCAGCAAAAGCTTATGGCCAACCTTCCATGATGGGCGGTGATCCTGATCAACAACAACCTATCGTCGAAAAATTACAACCAACACAATCACCATTCGCTCGTATCGCCTATATGGATTATTTGCAAAATACACAAAATAAATCACAAGGCATCGAATACGCGATAGAGATGACGAAAGCATACGCCACCAACGTTGAAGTTGTTGAACGCGCCGGGCAACTTATGTGGACATTTGAAAACAAATCGATGGCAGGGCAAGCGTTTTGGCAGGCGTGCCAACTGCCAGTAGGGGAGAGAGAAGCGCTTATCAAATGGGAAACTGCCTGCTGGTTAGTTGCGACCTTTAGTTTGTCTGGCAATATGTCATTGGACGATGGAATTCAAGCGGCTGAAAGACTGTTGGTGCATAGCAGGGTATATGACACAGAATATCAAGATAACTTATTTTTATTGGCCCAATTATTGGAAAAAAATGCTGAAAAAGCCAAGGCGATAGCAACGTATAATGAATTGCTTAAACTATCATCCGACCGAGTATTGAAAAACAAGGTCAAAAAAGAAATACGAAAGCTGACTAAGCACTAAATATTGTTTTGGTTAGCTACAACGCCTTGCTTGTCTGCCCAATTCATCGCCTAATACATCTCAAGGCTGAATATCTTGTCATAAATATTTAATATAGTGGGAGTTTGGCTGTGTTACTTGTTTGAAATGAACTTCACACTATATGCAGTTATAGATAACGCTTAGTTCTATCTACGAATAGCTCCTCTGAAAGTAAAGATAAACGAGCAAGTTTCGGGCGAAAAACTTTCGCCTAGTCAAATATCTTGTCATAAAAATTAAACAAATCATTCTTATAACATGGCGTGATTGTACAATATCTTTTTGGCGCGATTGTTAAAATACCCCCACTTAATTAACACCGGACTGTAAAAATGAATAGAAAAGTATTAGTAACAGGTGGTACTAGAGGGATTGGTGCTGCAGTCATAGAAGAATATTCGCGACTGGGCTATGAAATTTATTCGACAGGTTCGCAACAAAAAACAATCGATGAAGCGAAAAATAAAGACGTCGTTACAAAATGGTATGTATGTGATTTTGCTAATCTTGAACAGGTTGACAGATTAGGGCAGGAATTGGCAAAAGAAAGTTTTGATATTGTCGTGCACAATGTCGGGATTCAACAACCGAGAGATCTTTTTAAACAAGACAGTGAACCATACTCATTTGATCAAGAAATAGCCATAAACCTTACTGCACCTACTTTGCTCTGTCGCTATCTCTTGCCTAGTGTCGAAAAGCAACAAGGTACTATGGCATTCATAACGTCAGGACTAGCAGTATTTCCAAAGCAATCTTCAGCTATCTATTGTAGTGCTAAATCCGGGTTAAGAACCTTTGTCAGATGTTTACGAGCGCAGGCGAAACAACAAATGAAGCAAGTGCATATATGTGAAGTCATCATGGCACTGGTTGATACGGCAATGACGGAAGGCCGGGGAAAGAATAAAATTACGCCACAACAAGCTGCACAAGAGTTAGTAAAAGGCATTAACCAACGTAAAGACGAGATTCACGTAGACAAAGTGAAAGTGTTAATGTTTGTGCGTCGCCTTTTTCCTAACTTTACAGAAAGTTTGCTACTCAAACTCTAGCTAAAGGTTAGTGTATGTTTTGTTTTATTTTTGTTAAATTTCGTTGGTGGTGTTAAACAAAGTTATTCGTTATATAGAGATATAAGTTGAAGATATTGTTTAATTAACTTAACTGTTTTTTTACAAGAAAAGGTGACAAAGGATGTTAAATTTTGCGAGTCGTGCGATGGCGCAAATACTGTGGGCGAGTTATCAGAAACTTAAAGGAGAAAGTGATTTCCTAAAGGCAAATGATATTCCTTTAAAAAAAGCCTATATTCCAATTAATCAAAAGCAAGAGCTCTTGGGGCGAATTGTTCGAGAGCTAGGCAATTCCAGTTTACTTAAACAAGGGGCAGGTATTCGTAAATTATCTGAAGATCCTTGTATTCAAGCACTTACATATCAAGCAACGCCACAAAAGCTCATGATGAGATGGCAGCGCTTAGAGCGATATATTCACTCAGTGCACCATGTTGATGCGCAATTTCTAAGTGACAATAGTGTACAACTGACTCATATGAGCAAGGATGTAAATTCCCCCCCCTCATTGCATGAGAGTTTGGCAGTAATCGGTGTTATTGCCAATTTACTTCGATTCATTGGCGCGAGTGATTTGACGATATCTGTTGAAAAAACAGGGATGCCAGTGACCGATGATTACATTGATAATCTGACAATAAGTCCGACGAGTTGGTACATCAACTGGGGGGTATTTGAAACACACGAAATTCCAGCGCCGATGTGTACAACCGTTGACGATACCCAGGAATTTAATTTTATACCACCTGACTATTGGACCGATAAAGTTAAAGATACTGCTAATGCGATTATCAAAGAAGATCTGTTCACACCACGGATCACTCGGGTCGTTGGCTTATTGAATACATCCGAGAGAAGTTTGCAACGCAAGTTGAAAGAATGCGGGGTTACCTTCTCGTATTTAGTCCAACAAGTACGTGTGCAAATGGCGGTTTATTATCTTATTAACAAGAAAATGCCTTTGTCTGAAGCTGGATTTTTATGTGGCTTTACCGATCAGGCGCACTTTTGTAAGCAGTTTAAAGCGATTGTTGGTGTGTCGCCTTTGGCATATCAAAAATTGGTCAATTAATGAATAACGAACGTAATCAACAAATTTGGAAGTAGTGTGTACGCTGAACACAGGAGAATGGACAGCATGATGGATTTGGCAAGTAAAAGTTTGGGATCCCTTTGTGACGTTGACGAGACGGCTTGGCGAGTTTCAGGTAATAGTTCAGGTTTAAGAAAGGACTTTCTTTCCATCGTTGAAGAATCAAAAATCAATGATCTAACTTACGACTATTTATTGGTCGAAGATAACGGCAAGTACGTTGGTAAGGCAAATCTATATCTAGTGGATTTTGATTTTTCAACAACCGATCAATCGTTAGGCAATGCCAGAGGGCCAATTAAATATTGGTATCCAGAGATGTTGAACTTCAAGGTCTTTGAAATGGGCCTGTTTACTATGATCGGTGATGGTTATGAGGCGTGTTCACCTGATTACCAGATACCAGTGCTTGACCATGTAACAGATCATATGATTGAACGCATGGCAGAAATGGACAGTGATTACTTGCTCATTCGCGATATTCCTCTAAACCAATATGAAGAGGTGGCTAAGGTCCTGCAGCCTAAAGGCTTTCTACCATGTTCAGGGTTCACCAATGCCGTGCTCTATAATCATTGGCAAAGCTTTGAAGAATACGTATTGTCTCATCCGAGCAAAGGCCGAGGCAAAATTCGATCAGCGCTAAAATACGAAGAAAAATTCGGATTGATCGTTAATATTACGAATCACTATGCACATTTGGCGGGTGATATGCAGCGCTTGTGGCAAAATGTAAATCAAAACTCCAAGGACTACAGTCGAGAGCAGCTCACAGAGAGTTTTTTTGCCGCGACACAAAAGCACCTGCCCGAAAATAGCGAAGTTATTACCATTGAAGATAATGGCAAGCTAATCGCTTTTATGTATAACCTGATTGGTGATGACGATTACATCATGCTCGATTGGGGAGTTGATTATAGTTATGAGCACTATAAACAAGCCAACTTGTATCGTATTGCTTCATTAATTTCTGTACGTCGAATGATTGAGTTAGGTAAAGGGCGACTCGAACTAGGTATTACTAACTATGTGCCAAAAACTTTCTTAGGTGCGACGCTTGAACCGCTGCTGTTCTTTGTTCGTCACAGGCATGATCATGAAATGACAGAAGCGTTGGCACGTTGTTTAACCGACAACATTAGCCATGCCGACGGACTGACGGTCCCTGCGCCATATCAGACAGAAGATAAACCCACATGGGATGAAGCCGATTGGCGAGAGTTTGTTCATCAAAAAATTGATGGTACTAGCCAAACCGACATTTTTGCTCCTGCGATTAGAGAATATCAACACTTGATGCTTAAAATGGCCGGTTTGTACGGATTTTATCCCGAGTTTCGCAGTGGGCAATATTCGTCAATTAACTATGAAAATGATCAAGAAGTTGTGTTGCTTGGTACCAATTCCTATTTAGGATTAAATACCTCACCGGCGCTGATTCAGCAGGCTATTGCAGCTACTGATAAATATGGCACGGGATGCTCGGGCTCCCCATTACTTAATGGCACGTTAGATATACATAACCAATTATCTGCTGAGCTTGCTCTATTCACAGGTAAAGAGGCTGCGGTGCTATGCAGCACAGGTTATCAAACCAACCTCGCGGCAATTTCAGCCTTAGCATCAGAAGATTGTTTACTATTAATGGATGAGCGAAACCATCGCAGTTTATTTGATGCCGCAACATTATCGAAGGCAAAAGTTCGTGTATTTGCACATCGCAACATGGAACAACTTGAACGCCTATTGCAACGAAGCCAAGGACGAAAGACTCTGATAGTGAGTGACTCAGTATTCAGCATGGAAGGTACCATTGCCGACATTCGTTCTTTGGTTGCGCTTAAGAAACAATACAACGCACGCTTATTCATTGATGAATCTCATGGTCTGGGTGTGTTGGGACGCACAGGAGCTGGTGCGTGTGAACAGTTTGGTGTGATGCAAGATGTTGATGTTATTATGGGAACATTCTCCAAATCGCTTGCCGCAATTGGGGGCTTTGTTTCCGGAGATAAAAAAATCATCGACTACATTAAGCACCATGGTGCTGGTCATATTTTCTCCGCTAGTCTTCCTGCCAGTGTCACGGCCAGCGTTTTACAAGCCTTACAAATCATTCGAACTCAACCCGCACTTCGACAACAGCTAAGTGATAACACCGATTATTTAGTCTCAGAACTAAATAATATTGGTTTTGCTGTGAAGAAGCCGGTTGTACCTATTGTTCACCTTATATTGGGGCATTCTACACTAGCATTTGCCGCATATAAGCGCATGCTTGAACTTGGTGTTTATGTGAATCCTGTATTACCGCCTGCGGTTCCAGAGGAAGAATCTGGATTCAGGATCAGCCTAATGGCCAACCACCGAAAAGCCGATTTAGAAAAGGCGCTGTTTGCCTTTAACCAGTTATATGTAGATCTACATGAGCATGGGTATGCGCTAAAAAATATCGAGTAAACAAACGTCACAAATCCGGGGCTAATTAGCCATCCAACGAGTTTTATAACTCGGGTGGCTAGGATTTGTTCGCTTAAATAAAAATCAAAATTACTAAAAATTACGTACAGGGATTTAAAGATATGATTCATTTTGAAGCACTCAAGTCAGTTATTTTACGGGTTTTACCAAAACATTCTCAGCCGGTAATCACCTACGATAGTCGATTGGTAGAAGACTTAGGATTTGATTCGTTAAAGCTGATGCAATTACTCACAGAAATAGAAGATGAGTTTGATATCTTCTTTGACGATTCGACATACAGTCGAATGAGAACGGTTAGACAACTCGACGAGATCGTGAAGAAGGAATCATTGGCATGCGCTTAAATTACAAGGAAGTGCTAGAGCTTTCGCCTGTACAAACGTTTGAAAGGGCGCTCAATAACAAAGATAAAGGTATTGTCTTCTATCAAAGCAACTTAAAAGACAATCAATACTTTAGCTTTTACACATTAGCATCTATGGCACGTGAACATGCTAAAACGCTGGCAGAAATGGGCATAAAGCGTGGTGATAAAGTTTTGCTCAGCGCTGAAAATTCCAGTCGATTTGTCTTGTCTTGGTTTGCCCTGCTCTTAGTCGGTGCAACCCCTGTGCCTACACCACCATCAGCGACGTTAGCGGGTGATAATGCCTACCTTAACCGCATGTTGCCGCTGTTAAGCTATCACAGGTGGTTTATTGGCGGCGAAAGTGATTGGCAACAGTGGCGTTCGCACGCTGAAGGCGAATATGTTCAGTTCATCAGTTTGAATGAGTTTGTCGAGTTGCCGGAAAGCTTGCGTGATTGTGAAACACCTGTTCGTTTCCCTCATGTTGAATTTGATGACACAGCCTTTATTCAGTACACATCGGGCAGCACCAATACGCCAAAAGGTTTGGTCATCAGCTATCAAAATATCATAGCCAATACTACGGCTATCGCCGATGGTATTTCGCTATCTGGTGATGATCTGTGTTTAAGCTGGTTGCCGGTTTATCATGATTACGGTCTGATTTGTAATTTTATGCTTTCGCTGTTGCAAGGTTGCCATTATGTGATGTGCGTACCTTTATCATTTGTCAAAAGACCTTTGAGGTTTTTACAGTTGGTTAAGAAACATCGCGCTACCTTCATCTGTATGCCAAATTTCGCAGTGGAATTGATCAACAAGGCACTTGCCGAAAAGCCTATTTTAGATGGTTCTATCGACTTAACTAGCTTGAAATGGTTGTCAATTGGTGCCGAACCCATTTCGATTGATAGTTTAAACCGTGCCTACACTAATTTAGCACCATTTGGTTTGGCCGAAGGAGTGATCGCTCCGTCTTATGGACTCGCTGAAGCTACCGTCGGTGTTGCCATTGTTCGTCCTGGGCAGGTATTTGCAACACATAAGTTAGAGCATCAGCAGTTTGTTTTGAATGGACATCTGGTGAGTGGGTTTTCAATCGATATTCGTAACCCAGACAATCTGGGGTATGGTGATATTTATTTAAGGGGCGACAGTGTCGCGAAATTTGCTTATGTAAATGGGACATTGCAGCCAATTACTGACGACAAAGGGTATGTACATACCAAGGATGTAGGCAAATTAGTTAATGATCAGCTGGTTATAGCTGGGCGTGCAGATGAAATGGTATGTGTGAGAGGAGAAAACCTCTTTCCATACGACTTGGAAGCCGCTGTCAGGTTAATGCCTATGGTAGGAGCGAGACGCGTCGCCGCATTTTTTGTCAATCAAAGCGCTCCGCAAGCGGTGATTGTATTTGAAACGCGCGAGCAAAACCCGCGAGTGCTGGCCGAATGGCGAGATAGCATAAGAGAAAAGATCGCATCAAATTTTGCTTTGCCTGTCCTCGACATATTGGCAGTGCCAACAAAATCCATTCCAGTAACAACTTCAGGAAAGATTCAACGCACCAAAGCACGTCGAATGTACGAACAAGGCTTGTTCTCGATTATTAATCAATCTAAAGATGAGATATTGTTATGAGCCTTAATCAACAGCAGTATTCAACATTAAAAGCGTTGCTAGTGGGGATTTTGCCTACGACAGAAACTCCGTCGGCGGTCGAAGTGGGTGTTGATAGCATAATGGCCTATATTTTTTCATCTTGGCCGACTTTCAGACAAGCTTCCTTTGCTAATTCTTTGGACGTGGTAAACAACTATTGCTTAGCGCTATTTGATGTTGGCTGTGATCAAATAAATCAAGAAAGCAGTTTGCTATTGGTGCAACACATTGCACAAGAAGAGGCTTTATCGCCATTTTGGGTGCCATTTCGTACGCTAGCCGTGCTGATTTATTATGGTGACCACAATATAGCGCACAGCATTGGTATGCCAGGACCTTCAATAGACCAAGGTGGCTTTACGGCCGATGGCGAGCGAGTGGGGGCATAGCACATGGCTGCAACAAATAACTACGACGTAATCGTTGTCGGCGCTGGCGCAGCGGGCGCAGTCTTTATCAATCGATTTGCCAAAGCTGGACTAAAAGTACTGGCATTAGAGAAAGGGCCACACTATCGCGATCATAAGCAGGATTTTTATGAAAGTGAACTGGCTATTAGTAAGCTGCTGTGGGACAACAATGCATATCAAGTGAGTGGAAAAGCATTTAGAGGTACACCTAATTTAGGTAAAGCTGTCGGAGGCGGAACCTTAGCGTGGACAGCCGTTGCTTTACGTTTTTTCGAACGTGATTTTGAATTTGTCAAAAATTGGGGGGATTTGCCGGGTACGTCGGTGGCCAATTGGCCGATTAAATACCGGCATCTACATAAGTATTACAATCAAGCTGAATTAGACATGGGGGTTTCGGGGGAGGCGACTGTTTGGGATCATCCAGAAGCGCCACTACCGCCAAATCCACCACTGGATTTTTATCGTACGTCATATAAATATCAACAAGGCTTTGAGCAACTGGGTTTGAATTGGTCAGCCGGCAGACTCGCGACTAATTCCGTTGTTTATGATGAAAGACCAGCTTGTCTTCATTGCGGCTTTTGTCGCGCGGGTTGTCGTGTCGATGCCAAATATCAAGCTGATACAGTGCTTATTGAACCAGCTCTGTTAACGGGAAATGTCACTCTACTCACCGAAAAAACGGTCACTCGCCTCATTACTAAAAGCAGAGGCAAAAGCATCACTTCAGTCGAGTTCGCAGATAATAAAACATTGGAAAAATCCACTTGTACTGCCACAGTGGTTGTTGTTTGTAATAACCCTATTGAAACACCGAGGCTGTTATTGGCGTCAACTAGTGACGCACATCCAAACGGCATCGGAAACAAATATGATCAGGTTGGTCGCCACTTTTTCTGTCACTTGGGTACGATAGGGTTAGGCTTCACCAATGAAGACTTGCGCATGGGAGTTGGTCACAACATGAGTAACGTCATGTCGTTAGATACTTGCAAGAATGAAAACGGTGATTACGCGGGCGGTTATACCTTGATTTCACTGAATGGTGCTGGCGCTGGTGTCGCAGCGCTCGACCCCTTGGTTGCTGTCAATGGCATTGAACTCAAAGAGCTGATGAAACGCTACAATGAATCGCTAATGTTTATGTCATTCGTCGAGGGGCTGCCAGTGGCCGACAATCGTATTACGCTAGTGCCAGATCAGCTAGACAGTTTTGGTGTACCGCAGGCGCATGTACATTATGAATATCATCCTAACGACAAAAAAGCGCTGACCGCAGCACAAGAAAAGATTTCTGAATTGTTGACTGCCTGTGGCGCAGATCCGGTTTTCGTGTCACCTGAATTTGAAGCACATCCCATGGGGACGATGCGCATGGGACACAATCCACGAGAGTCTGTGACTGACGCTAGAGCGAAAGTGCATGGGGTGAGAAACCTCTATATTGGAGGTGCGTCGTTATTTGTCACTGGTAGTTCAGTCAATCCTACATTAACTTTGCACGCTTTGGCACTGCGTACAAGCCAACATATTTTACGAAAACATTTTGGAGTCATCAGTCATGACAACTAAACATTATGATGTGGCGGTGATTGGTGGTGGTTTAGCAGGCCTTACGGCGGCCGTGAAACTCGCAGCTAGCGGACAAAGTGTTATCTTGCTGGAGAAGCAGCAGCGCTTAGGTGGCTTGTGTGGTACCGATGAGTGTGATGGTTATCAATATACTATCGCATGCAACGACTTTGGTCGTGGCATGATTGATGAACTTGCCGCTCTAGGGGTTAAGACACGCTTTGTTAGCAAGAAGAGTATCGTTTATTACCAAGATGAGCGATTGACCGCCCCAATAGGCATTAAGTTTGTTGCGCAGTTATTGAAGTCGCCATGGCAATTGTTACGAATGATACATGGCATTGTTCGCATGAAAACGGGGCGAACGGAAATCAAGACGATTGGCCAATTTTGTCGACGTTTTATGAAACCTGGACGCCTAAAGGATATAGCAGAAATTCCCGCTTACTTGATGGGCGTGTGTCCCGAAGATTTCAATTTGGCGTATCTAAATTACGAAAAACAATTCGGCTATAACTACAATCACCCGGGAGTACCTGTAGGCGGGCCAAATCAATTAGTCAATGATCTGGTAGAGCGTTGTGAAGAGCTGGGGGTAACAATATACACTGGACAAGCGGTCGCGCAGCACCTTCATTATACAAATGGCTATCAAATCAATTGTGCTAACTCACTGCATATAGCAGCTCAAGTTATTGATACACGTGAGCGTCGGGGGGCTTACCCCTTATCGATAAAACGAGGTTTACCGTTAACACAACTTCGTGTCGTGCTAAAAGATAGCCAGATGTTGAGCGACGACGTGCATACTCACTTGTACTACCCGCAATCTGCCGGAGAGGCAATGTCGAGAATCGACAACGGAGAATGGGTCGACGACTTTCCTTTTCACTTGTTTCATAACGATTTTGCGCAAGCAATATCGGGTGCAACGGTTAACCTTTACTTTTATCTGCCTCGTGATGTGGAATTATTGCCCGATGATCACGCTGAGCAGTTGGCACATAAATTACTTCAAAGGGCAGATTCAATTATTCCGGGCTTCTTAGAAGCAACAGTCTCCTGGTCATTCTTATTTCCTCGTCAGTTTCAAGAACGTTTTGGTAGCAGCCCCAGAGTTATGCCATTCGTGTGGATGGGTAAAAAACCGGAACAACAAGGTGATGAAAAGCATTATTTCTTTGCAGGTCATACTGTATATCCACCGGGTGATCATGCCGGTGCAGCAGTACTTTCTGCGTTAACGGTGTCAAACAAAATATTGGAGAAATGTTAGGTGAACAATAGCAGAAGATATTTTTTAAAGGTGATAGCACTGTCTGCGGTCGTTGTACCGACAATAGGAAGTACTTCGTTAATAGGATTAAGTAAATCCACTAAACGTGTAGTGTTAAGCAAAGCACCCCAAGCGAATGTTGGCGGTGGTTTAAGTGGTGTTGATTTGAGTCAGTTTTATCGTAATCCAGCAAAGGATTGAGCATGCGCGACGCTTATAACAACAAGGAATGACAGAGTTAGAAAAGGAGGGAGCACAATCACAACAACAAAACGTAATCTGCTTATTAATGATTGAATAATATAGCTAACGACGGAGCCGAATGTGAGTTTAATAGAGTTTTAACGTGGTAGCAGCGTTATCCTCTCATATTAAATGATCTAATTCCACTGCATCAGTCAAAAAGTTTATCAGCAAATGCTGAGGCTAAGTTACGCGTATATTTCACTGACGAATAAGCAAAAAGTAAGAAAACAAAGCTGTAAAACAGGTTGTTTATTTAGAGCAACATTAGGGCAAACACATAGACTTACAGGTAGTTTTTACTATGAATATTCGCATTATTACTCGCGACTCCGAATTATGGGAGCAGTCCAAGGAGTTAGTTAAGAGTGCTTACATGAAGCGGTTCGAAGCTTCTATTGAAGTGCATTATCAGCAGTTTTTTACATGCTCTCGACTATTGCCATCTGGTGAGGACAACGTCATTCAAGCATGTGCAGGCTTGAAGCTAGCCAGTGAAGGCATGTTATTTTCCGAACAGTATCTGACTAAACGCGTCGAACAGTTAGTGAGTGAATCGGAAAAAGCGCCAGTAGACAGAGATCAAATCGTTGAAGTTGGAAACTTAGGCTCTAGAAGTGCCGGTGTGGGATACGAACTCGTGAGAGCAATTCCTTTTGCTGCATGGTGTTTGGGTCAACGATATGTATTGCTAACGGCAACTGATAAGTTGCGAGCAATGATTTCCAAGCTGGGAATTAATTATCGTTCTTTAGGTGCTGCATCAATCGAGAATATACCGCATGAAGAGCGTGAATTGTGGGGAAGTTACTATGCATCTAACCCAGAGGTGTTATATGTACCACTAAGGGACAACGTGCATATGTTTGGTAACAACCAGCATTTCTATTCGTTAGCGCTCAATCATCTCAGTATGAATGTCAGAAAGGGGTGCGCATAAATGCAAATTCTAAATGATATTCAAAAATTCGCTATGCATTCGCCCGAGACAATTGCGCTTCGTCAGTGGGCTGCTACGGGTGATAACACCGAATACTCCTATCAACAACTTGCCTGTTTGATTGAGCAGTTAGCCATTCGATTTAATCAACAAGGTTGGCAACAAGTGGGGGTAGTCATGAATAACAATCCCCTGTGGGTAGTCGTCGATCTAGCGCTGATGTCAGCGGGCATTACTGCCGTGCCAATACCATTGAGTTTTACGGCGCAGCAGAGCCGTTCATTGATTCACAACTGTGACATATTGCTGTGTGACGATCTGGGTTTTGAACTTGTCGCGAATTGGGAGAACTGTCCTGTCAAATTTCAAAAACTTGAACTCGACTTATCTGCGGTCGTGCCCGTCGAGACCATTGACTTTAACGCGTCTAATAATGACTGGATTTGCAAAATCATTCATACCTCAGGTACCACAGATGCGCCTAAGGGGGTGAAGATCAGAGCACATGGATTGGATGCGCTATTGTCTGAATTGCAGCGACACGTCTCCGGCACACCTTGGGATCATTACCTTTCATTAGTGCCGCTTTCGTTGCTGATTGAGCAAGTGACGGCCGTGTATATGACGTTGTCAAAGGGGGGCACGTTAAGCTTCTTGCCTGAGGACGAAGCGTTGTTGGGGATATCCCCACAGCCCGCTATTCATTTTTGGAATTGGTGTCGTCGAGTCAAACCGAGCGTCCTGACTCTACCACCGGGCATGGTGGAGTCGTTGGCCAAGCAATGTTCTGCCTGTGAGAATTTGGCCGCTAACGAAAAGTTCAAAGTACTGTTTCACTCATCAACTGTGCCGTTTATCGCTTGTGGCGGTGGTGCGGTGTCGATCGATACCTTAGCCTATTTGCGTGAGCAAGGGATCAACGTATATGAAGGATATGGTTTGAGTGAGAACAGTTCAGTTGTCTCGTGGAACAGTCCGAAAGCCTTTAAAGCAGGCACTGTCGGGAAACCGCTCGCGCATGTCGATGTCAAGTTAAGTGAAAACAACGAACTGTTAATCAAAAGCGCAAGCTTGTGCGCAGGCTATACACAAGCTGACCCAACGGCATGCGCCATCAGTGATGATGGTTGGTTGAGCACAGGGGATTTAGCCAGAATTGATGATGAGGGCTTTCTGACCATCTTAGGTCGAAAAAAACACGTCATTATCACCGCGAACGGGCGAAATATCTCACCTGAATGGGTAGAGCGTTGCTATCGAGAAATCCCACTTATTGAAAATGTCGTCATATTTGGTGAAGGGCTAGATAAGTTATTTGGTGTGTTTTTTGTGCCAGCCGATGCCAGCTGTTGCCAAAAAGCGCTAGAACAAACGATTCACGATTTCGGTATTCACCGGCTTTCGACGTTGGATCGGGTCGATCATATTCTCGTCTGCCAACTCTGCGATTATGTTCAACAGTCATATTTCACCGTGACAGGACGCCCAAAAAGAAACGAAATTTTTCAAGATATTGTAAAACCCATTGTCGTCGATGTATTGGCCAGTGCGTGATACTAAGGATAAAGTGAAAATGGAAAACAAAATTACACTGATTAAATACGCACCGAGCTTAGCTATTGTCGTCCCTAAAAATCCGACGGTTAAGCTGGCGCATATTAATAAGAGTTATTTACAAACCTTGCTGTCTGAATACGGCAGTATTTTATTGAGAGACTTTAACAGTGATATTGAGAGCTTTTCTGCATTAATTGAACAGGTTAGCTCAAAAGTTACACTAGATCCCGCGCGAACTTTTTTTAGCAAGGTAGCACAGAAAGTGGATGCTGGTGTTGATGCAGTTGGCTTACATCTTGAAAATGGTAATTCCCCGTTTAGAGCACAACTCGCTTGGTTTTATTGTCAGGAGGCACCAACGGTTGGATCACGCACAACGATTTGCGACGGTGTAAAAGTATGGAATGCATTACCTGAAACACTACAAAAACGCTTCGAATCGACGCCAATAATCTATTCAAGGCGTGTCGATTCCACTCGTTGGAAAACCATGGCGTTGCACCTACATCCGCAACTTTCTGATATGGAACAAGTGACTTTTGAACATTTATCCTCGCTTTGTAATCCAAAAGACACCCGCATTAGCCACCATAAGGACGATTCAATAACCTACGAGTATGAAACCTATGCCGCCTATGCACTAAACGACGGAAAAATGGCTGTTGCTAACAGTATCTTAGGACCTTCATACAATTATGAGAAGCCAGTCATTAAGTTTAAAGACGGTGAGCTGATTGAATCTCGCTGGGCTACGCTGCTGAACGATGTTACTGAGCGCATCACCATCGACGTACCATGGCAGGATGGTGATATCGCACTCATTGATAACAATCGAACCATGCATGGTCGCCGCAAAATTGTCGATGACCGTCGAGTCATTTTTAATGCATTGAGCGACTTTTAACGGAGGCGTTATGAAATACACAATTGTCGTTAAATATAACTTTAATACGACTTGGCTAAAGTTATCACGCCAAGCGCGCAAAGGATTTGAAGAACAACATACGCAACCAATATTCGCGAAATATGCAGGAAAATTGGCAATATCGTTTCACGATGCGGAGGCATTCAGTGCCGATTTTTCTGACTTCTTTATTGTGAGTACCACAGATTTACAGGCTTATTACTTTTTAATGGAAGAGCTACGAGATTCGGCGTTGATAGCTGATGAACATGTTGAAATAAAAGAAATTTTCATAGGTGTCGAAGATGGATACAAAGACTTCGAACAGGCCAATCAATAGGGATTAGATCATGTTACAGAAATTAGAACAAATTAATAGTAATGCACATCAACAAACTTTTCATCCAAATGCTTTAAATTGGCAAAAGGCAACGGGAGAAAAAGAGCTAGAGTTCATGTCAGAGTATGTTTTTGAGCGCCCTGATAGAGTGAGAGAGTCTGTGGCGTATATCGCCAAAGAGTTAGCGCAGTTGGCTGAAATTGAAAAGCATGTTACTGCCGTTGTCACTTTAGTGTTAAGCGAATTGCAGGCGTTTAAACATCCATTAAATTCAGGACCTGCACTACACCATGCCTTATCGTGTTTTGGCGCTGAAGAGCTTAATCATGCCAATACTTTTTTTCGCTATGTTAATGAAATAACCGCAATTGATTTTAGGCTGGCAGAGAACTTTTTCGAGGAGCGCGTTGGCCTATATCAAGGAGAAGACAATCCATTTGTCAAATTGGTGGGCTTACATGCTTCTGCCTATGTCGGTGAGTCGGTCATTACCGCATTTGAATCGCGAGCAATTGCAAAAGATCCCCAATCGCAGCAATTTATCACTGAACTACTGGTAGCTCACGGTTTAGACGAGCACCGCCATATTGAATTTGACCATTTCGTCTTTGATGAAATTATGCCGTGCTTGACTGACGAAGAACTTGCGAGAGCTAAGCAAATAGCAATAGAAACAGAAGAGTTGAACTTCAAACTTGCGGCAAGCTTCGAGCAACATGCGATTGAAACGTTAGGCGTCGATTACAAATCGGGCAATGTATGTCACGAGTTTCAAATGGCGCTCACGAAACGATTCATGGAAATTGTCTTTTCTGGTAATGGCATCAGTAAGGTAGATCACTACTTGACGCCTGATGATCGTGCACTACTCGAAAAGTTCAGCGGTCGCAGTGAAGTGCACGCGCATTACATTGCGCCAGCTCTTGCATAAGGAAGTGATTATGTCGGTTACGATCGAACAGGTTGAACACCCGTCAGAGAAAACTCAGCGTGGCTGGGTAGTCGCACTTGTGCTGAGTGCGTTATTTCTATCTGCTATGGACACTACCATCATGGGGACATTGTTACCCATTATTCGGGAAACCTTTGACGCGCCACAGCTGTATCCATGGTTGATTTCTGGTTTCCTATTGGCGTTGATCATAGCAATGCCATTGATGGGAGTCTTATCAGATAAATTTGGCGAACAAGTGGCGATGCAATTGTCATTGGCGCTTTTTCTAGCGGGGTCTTTACTGGTTGGGCTGAGTGACAATATGCAGCATCTCATCATTGCACGTGTTATTCAGGGCATGGGCAGTGGTGGTATAGTCGTACTTGCCTACACCATAATCGGCAAAGTGTTTACTGCTGAAAAACGGGCTAAGATGCAAGGGTTGCTTAGTGCCGTGTGGGGCTTAGCAGCGATTGCGGGTCCGATGATTGGTGCAGGTTTGCATGAGTTAGTTGATTGGCGTTGGGCATTTTATCTTAATCTGCCGATAGGGCTTGCGGTTGTTTTGGGCTTTTTAGTGTTTTATCGTTCATCGAGCACCAAAAATAGTCAAAGTTTTGATGTTTTTGGCTTTGTTGTCTTTGCTTTACTTGCCACCAGCGCATTACTTTGGCTGCAGAGTAGCACTCTTATGCTGCCTTCCCAACTGTTGACAGTCTTGCCATTTGTTGTCTGTCTGTCACTTGCGGTTATGTTGTTCACCGTAAATAGCAAAAAAGGTCAGGCTTTTCTGGCTTACGAGTTTTTTCAATTTCCATTGGGTTTAAACACTTGTTACATATTGCTGTCGAGCATCGTGATGTATGCCAGTGTCACCTTGTTACCCATTTTAACGATTGAAACGTTGGGGCGTAGCTTAATGTCAGCTGGTTATCTGGTTCTAGCCGCGTCGCTCGGTTGGGTAATTGCTGCAACGTTATGCGGAAAGTGGATAGGAAAGTTGAAAGCGAAACTTTGCGTATTAGTTGGCTTTATCGCTCAAACGCTTGGTTGTGCGGCATTATTGTTGGTCAATGATTTTACGCCGACGTGGTGGTTGCTACTCAGCCAATTATTAGTCGGCTTAGGCATTGGCTTTGTGGCAACGGCAACCTTGTTATATGCGCAAAGTCACACCGACAGTCAACGACTCGGTAAAATTACGGCATCCGTTCAGTTATATCGCAATTTTGGCGCCGCGCTAGGTGTTAATGGTCTTGCTGCAATGCTACTCAGTTCTATGGCGGCGTCACCTAGCATCGAATCCTTTCAACAGCCTTTTCAGGTGCTCATCATTTGCGCCTTAGTGGGGGCATTGTTGAGTCTTTTTTTACCCAATCATAGAGGGATCTAAATGAGCAAGAATGTATTAATACTCAATGGGAATCCAAAATCGCAGAGCTTTTGTAGTGAGTTGGCCAGACGTTATGCTGATGGTTGCAAAGTTGCTGGGCATAGAGTTCAAATACTTGATATTCAATCACTTAACTATAACCCTTCATTGGTGGAGGGATATAGTCATGATCAGCCACTCGAAGAAGACTTGTTAAGGTTTCAACGAAAAATCGAATGGGCAAATCATATTGTCATTGTGCACCCTGTATGGTGGGGCATGATGCCATCCGTATTAAAAGGCTTACTCGATCGGGTTTTTCTTCCTGGCTTTGCGTTTCGTTTTGTTAAGGGAAGTAGACGTTGGGAGAAGCTATTAAAAAACAAGACCGCTCATGTCATTAGCACACTAGATACGCCAGCTTGGTATTACCACTTGGTATATCGGGCACCTGCGTTAAGGGCCTTAAAAAATATGACGCTTGAGTTTTGTGGTATTAGCCCCGTTAAATCTACGACGATCGGTTCATTAAAACACCTGAAACCTGAGCAGAAAACTCAGTGGTTGGAACGTGTTTATAACTACGGACAAAAATTCTCGTAGCGTAAAACATAAAAGGGAGCAGAAAATGAATTCTTTACATATGTCGTTTATTTCAGCTGAACAAGGCTCACTCATTGCCAGTAATGGACAAAGTTTTACGGATGTGAGTCGATTTCAATTCGGCTATCAGGAGCCTTCTGTTGTTCAGGCAGTTGCGGAGCAACTGCGAATTGGTGGCTTGTCGAGTCGCTCGTTAATGTCAAGGTCGCAGCTGGATTTAACGGAATATCTAGCGCACATAACTCCGCCACAGTTAACAATGTCTTATCTGTGCAATTCACCCGATGAAGCATTTGAGGGGGCAATCAAATTGCTGAGAGGTTATCACAAATCTCGTCGGGAGCTAGTGGTAATTACGGGAGGGCGGTTTGGTCATATGACTTATGGTCGTGGCTTAAGTGCACCTGCCAAAGAGGTCGAAGCTGTGATGCACTATAAAGTACGTTGGGTGGATAGAGCACAATTGTCTTCATTGTCTTCATTGTCAGAAGTGGTGACGAAGCAAACGGCGGCGATAATAGTCAATCCATTAGCGCATGAATATGGATTGTCCTTGTTAACGATCGCACAAGCCAATCATATCAATCAGGCGCGAGCTACATCTGGAGCGCTGACGATTGTGTGTGAAAACGAAACTTTTGGTCGAGGGGAAAGCTGGTTCGCTAGCGAGAAAATTGGACTTGAAGCGGACGTCGTTACTTATGGCAATGTGCTTGGCGGCGGTGTGCTTCCTATAGGTGCTTATACGACTCGACGTGATATTAACGAAGCTGTTTACGGTAAAAAGAATCCGTCACTTCACGGGAGTACAACCGGCGGAAATCCCGCTTCAGTTGCTGCAGCAGCAGAAGCGATTCGCCTATTAAGCGCCATAAGACTCAAGCAAAAGACGCGTGAGTTTGAACAAATAAATACCATGCTCGAGCCTGAATTAACACGTGTCGCTAGTCGTTATCGCGCTCATTATGGCTCCGTACTCGGTGCAATATTCATGACTGGCCTCACGCCTGATGAAGCACATACACTGAAACTGACCTGTGAGCAGCATGGACTCATTATTAGGCAAGAAAAAACAGTGATTTGTTTGATCCCGCCCATCACTATGAGCTCGAAAGGGTGGAAGCACGCCTTGCAATTGTTTAGTGATGTGGCCACACAATCACCACAATTAGTTATTAATCCACCAAGGAAGGTACAGAATGAACAACTATGCGCCGCTGTATGACAAATGCTTTGAATACTGGAGTTCAAGTGCTGCTAATATCTACCGTTTGTCAGGAAAAACCGCTGAATCTTACGCCAAAGGCAATATTGTTGTGGACGAAGACGGTAAGGAATTTTTAGATTTTGCCTGTAGTTATGGCATATTTTTGTTGGGGCATGCCAACGATTATGTGGTTGAAGCAGCAACTGGACAATTAACCCGTTTGGCCAGCTTACCCGAAAATGTTCGTAATCCGTTACATGCTAAGCTGTTAGCAGCATTACGGCCATACTTAACGGAAGGCTTGAGTGATATTCATTTTGCTCATTCAGGCGGAGAAACTTGTGAAATGGCGCTGCGTTTAGTGAAGGCGCATCATCCCAATCGTAAGAAAATAATCGTCGCGCAAAACTCTTATCACGGTAAAACAACCACAGCATTAGATCTTCTTGGACAAGACTTTCATCGAACACCGTTTGGTGATAACGCCATTAATGTTGTGCGGGTGCCTTACAATGAACTCGCCTCTATAAGGACTGAGCTAGATAGTGAAGTTGCTGCCGTATTTTTGGAGCCAGTTCTTGGCGGCCCATTTATAACTGTCCCCGATGATGGCTATTTACAACAGGTCGATAAACTTTGTAAAGCGATGGGCACACTACTTATTATCGACGAAATTCAGACGGCATTTGGTCGCTCTGGCCAGATGATTGAATGTCAGCAAAGCCAAATACAGCCTGATATGTTAATGATATCGAAAGGATTAACTGGTGGTTGTACCGCGATGGCTTGTTTGCTGACTCATCATTCGCTCGCTCCGGCGATTGCTCAGCTTGATTCCCAACTCAGTAATCCCTCTGCAGGTCAGCCACTGGCATGTGCGACAGCTATCGCGGCAATAGAGTACATCGAACAGCACAATCTGATTGCCAAAGCACAACAAATGGGTGCGTACCTAAAAGAGAAGCTTACGGTAGTAAGTAAAGATTATCCCAACTGGGTGTTAGCAGTACCCGGGAAAGCGCTCATGACAGGGCTAAAATGTCGTAGCCCTGGGGCTGAACTTCTGATCATGATGGGCATGGAGAAAAGGGGGATTCATTTGGGGTACTCGTTAAACGAAAGCGCTCCACATCCAGTGTTGAGATTCTACCCGTCATTGTTGGTAACACAGCGAGAAATTGATCGCGTTGCAGATGCGTTAGCAGACGTGTTGGCAACGCTTCAGCGTAAACCCTTTGTAACTCGATATGTGGCAAATTTACTCGTGAAGAACAAGTACCGACTTCCGCAGTTTTTTTACCATAAGGCCGGAAAGTGAACCGTGCTATCGCGGTAACCTGCCTCGTTGGGTTACCTATTTTGTTTTTTTTGATTTTATGGACTAACAGTCATACAGATATGTTTAATTTTGGTCACAAATTTACCAATCGCTACGGCGTGCCGAGTGTACACAAAGGGCAATGGGCATATATTAAAATGCGCCTATTTGAATCACGCTTTCCTGATTTTCCAGATGATGGATTAACAGCAAAAGTCGTGAAACCGGATCTTCTACCGCCAGACGGAGGCTTAAAGGCAACCTGGATTGGCCACTCGAGTGTTTTGTTACAGAGCAAAGACGTCAATATCATTACAGATCCGGTATTCTCAACTCGGGCGTCGTTTGTCTCTTGGTTAGGTCCTAAACGCTATTCGCCACCTGCTGTGGCGCTTGAAGACCTGCCTGCAATCGATATCGCTGTGATCTCTCATAATCACTATGACCACTTGGATAGTCGCGTGGTCGAAGCCTGGGGCAATCAAACCCATTGGGTTGTACCTCTAGGGCTAAAACGCTGGTTCGAGGCACAGGGGGTTACCAACGTAACGGAACTCGACTGGTTTCACGGTGCCAAGGTAAAAGGGGTATATATCCAAGCGCTCCCTGCGCAACATTGGTCTGGTAGACACTTGTTCGATACTAATCGTACGCTGTGGGCGTCATATCAAATAAAATTCAAGCAACACAACGTGTGGTTTGGTGGGGATACGGGGTACAACGAATCCTTATTTAAGGAAATTGCTAAGGAAATAGGTGAGGTTGACCTTGCACTAATTCCGATTGGCGGTTATGGCCCTGAATCTTTTATGCGCAGTAAACATTGCTCGCCAGAAGAAGCCGTCAAAATCCATCAGCATATTCAGGCACGTCGTAGCATAGCGATTCATTGGGGAACGTTTATTTTAACATCAGAACCCGTCAACGAGCCGCCACAAAGACTATTTCAAGCAGTAAAGGAAGCTGGTTTGCCGGAAAATGCTTTTCGCGCATTTCATATAGGCGGGCAAGTGCAAGTTAACCATAAACCTCGTACTGAGTCAGTTATTCGTAAAGCGACTCACGGTGAAAATTAAGGACAATCTTATGTCACATTATGTAAAAAGGCTTAGCGCGTTAGTATTCATTTTAATGCCCTTGACGGTATCAAGTGTGAAGTACGGACATGCAAACGAAGTTGTGGAAATATTGCCGTCTCATAGTCAAGTTGAGTTTCGTGGCAAAGTTGAAGGCATGCGCTCTATTGTTACTACCTCACTGCAGTCAGGGCGGTTGGTGCAGATGCCGATTAAAAAAGGCAGTCGCGTGAAAGCAGGCGAGTTAATCGCACAGGTGTATTCACCTGCATTACAGGCCAACCTAGAACAGGCCAAGGCTATCTTGGCGCAACGCGAGGCACAGTTGACCGCAAGCGAATTACAGTGGCAACGTAGTCAACGACTGGTGAAAACAGGGGGGATGTCAAAATCACGAGCTGAAGATATCCATAGTCAGTGGTCTGTTGCTAAAGCTAATGTAAAAGCGGCGCGTGCGAGCATAAAAGCGGCTCAGGACGCATATAATGAACTCAAGATTACCGCGCCGTTCAGTGGTCTGGTGTCGGATATTTTGGTGCGCGAAGGAGAATACATTGCACCGGGTCAAACCCTGATTCAACTTGACGAAGATCGACACCAGAAGGCACGTTTTCTAGTGCCCGAAAAATACTTTCTACAAATGTCCGAACAACAAACGTATACACTAAAAATTCCCGGCCTGGATACTACACAGCCGGTGACAATGATTGAATTTGCTGCGCCAGCGTCCATAGCCTCTGGTTTGTTTGAGGTCACCGTAGAATTGTCAGAAACGAATCCACGTTTTATTGGCATGATAGCGGAGTTAATGTTGACCCTTCCTAATACTCGTCACCAGGTACAACAAAGTGCGTTGCGCTACGATGAACTTGGACAGTCTTATATTATGATGGCAAATGATTCGACCAATAAGTTGTACGTTAAAGTGACGGCATTAAAAGGGGACTATGCAGAAATAGAAGGTCCATTGACGCAAGGGGAATTAGCGATTCTGCCCAATCGATTTGAATTAAAAACAAATCAATCTCCATCATTTTCAGGTGAATAGGAAACTATTATGCTACGTTGGTTTTTTAACGACAGATTCATACTAGTAATTAGCACATTGCTCGTATTCTTGGCAATGGTCACTTGGTTCAACATATACAACCAAGAAGATCCTTCCTTACCTTATCGCAACGGTCAAATTGAATTTTCGTATCCTGGTGCTTCTGCCAATGAAGTGGAACGTTCAGCCACAAGAATTATTGAACGGGGGTTGAGCAGTAATGAAGAGATTATGGAAATTGACAGCACGAGCATGTCCGGTGGCGGGACGATTGAATTGGAGTTATCGCCTGACATCTATGATACCGACAGAGCATGGCAACGTATACGCAATGACCTGTCAGGCATCGCAGAACAATTGCCGAGTGGTCTCAGAAATATGCAAGTATTTGATAAAATTTCTGATACTCAGGGAATCGTGATAGCACTGACGGGTAACTACTCCTTGCTAGAGTTACGCATGAAAGCGTTAGAGATCAAAGAAGCGTTATTGAGTCGGTTAAAGGTGCGCGATATTCGCCTTGTCGGAGATCCTGGTATGCGACTTGATGTCATATTTCCAGAACATCAACAACGTAGTTTAGGTGTTTCGCCATTGACGTTAAGCGAATTGATCAAATCCAATGGTAATTATCAGCCATTAAATAAACTACGCGGTGCTTCACAGAATAATACAATCGAAGCGCCTGGCATTTACCTTAACACTGAAGACGTTGCGTCGTTAGCTTTGATTGAGGGAAAAAATAGCGGTTTAACACTTGGGCAAATCGCTTCACTGAAGATGACTGCAGATCCATTTGCCGAACGAAGCTTTTGGCACGATGGGCAGCGGAGCATAGGTCTAGCAATAACGTTACCTCCAAACAAAATGCGCGTTACCGACGTCAGAGAAAAATTCGAACGTGTGCTCAATGAGATTAGGTTGACGCACCCTGACACAACGATTGATCTAGTTTTCTTCCAGCCTGAATGGACAAAACGTCGAATTGACGGGCTAATGACATCCTTAGTGGTTAGCTTTTTGGCCGTGGCAATTGTTCTATTTTTGTCGATGAATTGGCGACTAGCGCTGATTGTTTCGCTATCTATTCCCGTAACTGCTGCAACTACAATGATTTTATATGGTGGCATGTTTAGCGGCGTGTTGGAGCAAATGTCAGTCGCGGGCATGGTGCTGAGTTTAGGGTTGGTAGTTGACAATAGCATTGTTAGTGCCGAATTAATTCAAACATATCGCCAGCAAGGGATGAAAGTGTTTGATGCATCTAAAAAGGCCTTCTTGGAATTATGGCGACCTTTGCTTTGTTCCTCTTTGACCACCATCGCGGCATTCTTGCCTATGCTCTTGGCAGAGGGGGATGTTGCCGACTTCATTCGCACAATTCCAGTAATTGTAATCACTGCCATTGCTAGTAGTTTGGTGGTTGCACTGACGTTTGTACCTGCATTTAGCAGACTGGTCTTGAGTCGAAGTTTGTCCACATATACTAAATCGTGGACGTTTAAGCCACTTTCGCGCGTACTTAATTGGCCAAAAATGGCTCTGGCGGGGTGTTTATTGGTGTTAGCGATACTGGCCTCGTTTCAAACTTTGGTGGGGGGAGAGTTTTTTCCAAAAACATCGAGAAATACAGCCATTATCGACATTGAACTCGACTATGGTAAGAGTCACGACGCAACGCTAAACACTGCGCAACAGTTGACGGCATTATTAAAAGAACAACCCGAGGTAACGTATGTTGCTAGCTTTGTTGGTGGCTCCGGTCCTCGCTTTTATTACAATTTATCACCTGAACCTGAGCAAAGCCATATTGCTCGACTCGTGTTTCATACTCAAGAAGCAAAGCAAGTGCCGCCATTAGTTGAGCGACTTAATGCAATTTTTCGAACTAAATATTCAAACATTTACATTAAAGCCAAAGAGTTGGGGCAAGGTCCACCTGTAGCGAGCCCTATCGAGGTATTCTTATTAGGCGACGATCGCACTGCGTTAGTGGCGGCAAGTAAAAAGGTAAAAGCCGTGCTCAATGCTCACAAAGATACTGATGCAGTTCGTTTAGGGGCAAGTACAAACGCAACGTCGATGAAGCTCAAACTTAAGCATAAAGAACTGGCCATTGCTGGTGTTTCGCAGCAAGAGATTTCTGCGCACTTACAATGGATGAGTATAGGCGTGCCGGCCGGAGAACTTAGCTACAATGGGTATCCAACACCTATATATGTTCGTTACGGAGAAGGAACTGAGATTGATAGTGAGTCACTCAATAGTGTTTCCGTGATTAATGACGCGCAGCCTTGGCCGATGAGTTTATTTGTTGAACAAAATTTTGTCTCGGAACCGCCAAGTTTGATCCGGCGAGAAATGCAAGCAGCAATTGTAGTACGTGCCGATTTAATGCCCAATGGCGAGGATGAACAGGTTTTGACGGAACTAGAGCCAGCACTATTAGCGATTGCACAGGAGCACGGTGTTGACATTTCATTGGGTGGAGAAGCAGAGCAAAGTACTAATGCGAATGCCGCGTTAACCAAAGCTCTGCCTGCTGGCTTGCTATTGTTGGTAGGTTGTTTGCTGTCCCAATTTTCCTCTTTGCGCCTTACAGGGTTGATTCTGCTGATTATACCCTTGGCAGTGTTTGGTGTTTATCCAGGCCTGGCATTATCAGGACAATCGTTTGGATTTATGGCGATGTTGGGCATGTTAGGCTTAATAGGGGTCGTAGTTAACAATGGCATCGTCCTTGTTGATCGCGTGGTGTTGAATTGGCGAAGCGGTCTTAGCAAGGAAAATGCAATACAAGATGCGGTATCTCAACGTCTTCGTCCTATTTTACTGACCACATTAACGACTATTATAGGGTTGATGCCGCTTGCCTTTTCGTCGAGTCCCTTATGGCCGCCATTGGCGTGGACGATGATTAGCGGCATGTTGTTTTCGACATTGCTAACTTTGATTTTCATACCTTGTGGTATCCAATTGACCTGTGGTGAGCGCTTTATTGCACGCTATCAGGAAAACTCGTCACACGATTCCGGTGCTTTAGTCGATAAGCCAGCATAATTGTTGATTCGTAAATAAAACCGGTGACCCGTTGTGTGGCCATTTCATTTGACAGTCACCGGTGCAAGTGCATGATGCTTGTCACTAATATATTGCCAGAGCGAACCAAACTTTGGTTGTCATTGTGGAGATGACTAAGTTCAGTTAAATGCACAGCAAATAGTACACAAACTAGCAAAGCAATTAATGGCGCTTCTCAAGCGCCAGATTATAGTAGTTCCAGCGCATGCGGAAGGGTCATTGTATATATACCGACAGGGCGGGAGCCGGTTGGAATTAACGTTAGCGCTCGTGCACATTTAATTGATCGTATTGATGGAAATGCGGTAGCTACAGGCAAGTCCAGACATAAACTAACGCCAGGAAAACATGTGCTTGAGTTGGTATCGATTGAGTTTAACGATGAACTCAAGCACAAAAAATTTACGATTAATGTTGCAGCGAATATGACCTATGAAATTGGTGTCATTCGCGGTGCACAGTGGCAAAATAAGGATGGTAGCATCATCGTTGATGAAAGTTATAGCGGCCCAGCAGTAATAAAACAGCGTGAACAGGTATGTACGCTATAGTTATTGAAGGACTTGAAGTATCTTGTAGTAATTTTAAGCAATTGAAAAGCACTCCAAATATTCTGGTGTAGGACAAATTTAGCAGTGAACGTAGACATAGAAAAACTTAACGCATTAGACACGGCATTATCAAATGCGGTGCAAGGCATTGATATTTTATCGGCCGTTTCACCACTCAATTTGAAAGAACAAAAAGCGTTGTTTTTTACTTCACAATTCTCAGCTAGCCCCAGCTTTGTTTATACGACACATGACATTGACACTTTTAAGAAAAAGCGTGAGTTATTCAATTTGCCAGTTGATGAACTAGGCGATGAAGACTTGATGGTACTGTATAGTGGTATTATTGAATCATACGTAGACAAAGTGGATCAGTTTAAGTCGATTGGTTCGCCAGAGTTCTTGTACGATTCAATGCGTTACTTTGGTGAACCTAGTGAAAAAGATCTGCGAAATGCGAGTTTCATTCTGCATTTACCCGATGATTTTGACAAAAAAGAAAGTGATTCGTTAATTTTATCAGCGCCTGAAATTGTCTCAAAACTGGAAGCATTCGCCCAACAAGAAGGCTATGAATACAAAATCAAACTTAATGACAGTATGATTGCCAATGCGCTAGTTTCGGGCTTAACCGTTAAAGTTAATAGTGCCGCGACTATTCCTGAAACAGAAGTGAATGCTCTTGCACACCACGAGTTAGGCGTGCATTTATTAACAACGTTAAATGCCCGTAATCAACCATTGAAAGTACTTTCGGTAGGGTGTCCGGTGAATACTGAAACCCAAGAAGGTATTGCGATCTTAAGTGAGTATCTCGCGGGTTTTCTTACGGTACCACGACTCAAAGTCCTCGCGCTCAGAGTACTGGCGGTTGATTCAATGATTAAAGAAAAGGATTTTAAAAAGACATTTCTATTCTTGAAGGAACAACATAACGTTGCTGATGATCAAGCGTTCACCATTACTACGCGTGTATATCGTGGAGGCGGTTTTACCAAAGATTACTTATATTTAAAAGGCTTACACCACATACTTAATGCCTATGAAACTAATCCAGATTTCATCAACTTATTATGTGGTAAAGTGTCATTAGACTACCTACCTATCATTTCAAGACTCATTGAGAAAAATTACCTTAATAAACCAAAATTAATCACTCCTTCGATTGCCGCACCGTCAGAGAATGATGCTATCCGTCAGTTTATTGCGCATGCGATTAAGTAAAAAGCACTCAACGGATATTGGTTCGTTGAGTGGGCATATCGTTATTAGTTAATTTTAATTGTATAAATTTTCGCTGTTTTTAGCTCGTCGATTAACTTAATCGTTCAGCGCAAAGATATGAATCATCTTGCTTATTCAGTTTTGATATATATTAATTCGTTTGATAGTCCTGATGGTTTCTTGACAGTCATGTAAAAAATATTATAAAAATGTTAACAAGATTGGTGAGGGGGAGCATCATCTATTGAGTGGTTTTCTTAATTCTAACCTTACGCTTAACTAAGAAGAATATTACTTAGTTTACCTAATTAAGCACCCACAATTTTAAATTGAATAAAGTCATAACAACAACGGAAGTGAGATTATGAATTCATATAAAAAGGTAATGTCATCTGCTTTTATTCATTGCGAAGAACATGACACAATTACAAAACAACATGCAATAAAACTGAATCAGTTCATTAATTTGGTTGAGTTGAGTGAATTATCAGTGACAATGAATAATCAGTTACCGCTTTATTCCTCAATGTCGGATTACGATATTTTCTGTGTTGATTGTTACAACCTTGATAGTGAAGACGCGTTGCCTGATGAAGTAATGCAATTAGCACTAAATGCCAACATTATACTATTCAATTGCACCCATAATGCTTTCTGTGAAAAATTAGCCTTATTAGCAGGTATTCAGGGAATATTTTACAAAGAAGACAAGGCCGATATTGTTATTAAGGGTTTAGAAAATATCAAGAAATATGAACGTTGGTTTAAACGTGCGGTCATGAATCAGGCATTGTCTGACTTACTGAAAAATCAACCTGATAATCCTCAATCGAAATCAATGTCAAATCAGCATGAACAGGTAGAAAACAATTTGACAAGAAGAGAGCAAACAATCGCTAGTATGATCTCTAGTGGTGCTCAAAATAAAGAAATTGCAGAGCAATTGCATATCAGCCCGAATACAGTAAAAACCCACCTATACAGTATTTTTAGAAAAACAAGATCGCGTAATCGGATTGAACTACTTGCGTGGTCACAGCAATATTTTGCTAGTTGATTGGGATTAAAGCAGAATATATGTAGTTGTCACGCATAGTGTGAATGCTTCACTTCAGGCGATTTTTCAGGGCCCTAGGTATGGCCCCGAAACGTTTGAATTTGAGGCTATTTTAAACTTCCTGAGCCTTCCACACCTTCTTGTCGATGCCTTTGAGAACTAGTTCTGTAATAGCTTTTTCTATGGTTTGTCTGACACAGATATGCATTGGTTCATTTGTAGTGTAGCCACCTTCAGCTTCAGCTAACCGCTTAAAACTGACATACCGAAAAAAGCCTGCTCTGACTTCTTTGCTAAGCACCTTTTTAGACGTTGAAACAGACACTAATACTTGGCCAGTGCGTACGTCAATTGCTCGCATATATACTGATATCAAATCTTCTCGGTATAGCTCTGAGGCACCAATACCAAAATATTCTGCACCAAAACCACCTGTTTTAACATTTGAATCGTAGCTGATGATACCACCTTCGATGAGTATTTTTGACGTTGTTAGTGGCGGTAGTTCGTTTGCCTCTAGTGATTTGTCGTCTTTACCTTGTAATGCGGCACGAATAATTTTTCGCTCTGTTAATATATTTTGTAAACCTTCACGCTCAACAGGTAAAAACCATTCTGAGTCGCTAAGCGCTTGCATTAAAATTGAAGTAGAGCCTTGGGTTACCGCCGTTGAAAAGGAACTAACATTGGCTTGTGGTTTATATTGGCCTGTTTGATCGCGGAACGCGTATACCGATACAGGAATCATTCCTTTAGGTTTGGGTAGTGCTTTTAATTCAGCAAAGCTTTCTGTCTGTGTAATTTTTACTGCGGCTGTTTGTTCTGGTGGAAACATGCTCCCAATTGTACTACACCCCGATAATAAAGCTGCTAGGGTGAATGCTAGTGTTCTAATCATACTCGTTTCCAAATTTTGGTACTTCAATAATGGTAATTTCACCTGTGATCGAGTGTGTAATTTGTACGGTGATACTATCGGAACTGCTAGTGATTATCTCAATTCGATAGTCCCCACTCACGAAGGTAGCGTCCTCACCAAATATGCTTTGTTCACACTCCGGCGTTCCAACATCACATGTCTCACCAAATGCTAAGTCAGTGATTTCACGTACCATTTTATTAATGTAAGCTCGTTCTAAAGAATCTTGAAATTTCTCCGCGTACGTCTTTTCGGAGATTTTCGCTTTATGTTTATTCTGAGCCTGCGCTTTACTTAGCAAAAAGCTTCCATTCAAAGGGCTACCACCAAAACTTGGATTGATAGGAGTGTAAACAAGTTCTGATGCAGACAGGGCGCTTGCAAACACCATCGTGCTCAGGAATATCGATATTTTATTTTTCATGATTACCATCCGTTATTGGCAATATCTGGATTGTTAGGTTCAAACTTACTTTGTGCCATCGCTTCGATCAAAATAAATACAGCAGCTTCAACACGGTCCTTAATTGGTTGTTGTCTACGCCCCATGTACGTGACATAGATCGTTTTGTTATTCATGTTAACTGTTAATTTTGTGCCAGAACGGGGAATAACTTGTTCTTTAATTTGAACATTAATTCCTTCAGAGTTGGGTAAGTCCTGCCATAATTGACTAAATTGGTGGTAGAACTCTTTTCCTTGGCGACTCAATGTGTTGTCGAGTAACAAGCCACCAATCTCTACTTCTTCAGCGTAACTACAAACTGTAGTAAGTATAAGTGCGACTAAAAATATTGACGTCTTGCGCATATTAAAGAAAAGGGTGTTGCCACCCTTTTGCTACTTTATTTTAACAGTAATGTGCTATTGTTGCACAATTGTTGCACTGTTCCAATCACCAACTTGTGTAATAGAAATACTACCCATGTCGCTGATAATTGATCCTTCAACAATGTTACCATCACCCATTTGGCTAATGCTTAACTCAACGCCAGCACCTCCGATTAACATAGCGTCGCCATTGGCCCCAGTAATCATGTTTTCATTACCGACTTGTGCGATATCGATAATATGGTTGCTACCTTCGATTAAAATATCTAGCGAGTTCAAATCACCATCTTGCAAGATATCAACTGCGTTTTGATTACTATCAAGGATAGAGCTAATGTTAACAATAGCGTCGTTTTGGTTGCCTGTTTGAGTTAACGCGATATCGTTGTCGCTTGTTTCCAACGTATTGTCAATTTCAGATGCTTGAACTACTGCAACGTTTTCGTCACCTGTTTGTGTCACATTGATGTCATTTTCATGTCCATTGAAGTTAACAATGTGCGATTCGTTCATATCACCAGTCTGTAATACGGTAAACTCATTATCCATACCGATTGCACCAACATATGAAGAGTTGGCGCTGCCGTTTTGGATAACATTGAAGTCATTCGCATCACCGATAACGTCAAAAGTAGACGTATTATCATCGCCTAACTGCATGATTGTAACTTCGTTGTCTGCCCCTGTGAAAATATTAGACACTACGGAGTTGTAATCACCTTCCTGATCAATTTCAATGGCATTTTCATCACCGATGATTTCAGCTACTTCAATTTTGTTACGCGAACCATCTTGCTCAAATGATAATTCGTTATCATGTCCTTGAATTAGTGCTACGTTAGTTTCAGACCAATAGCCATTTTGTTCAATTTCAATTTCGTTATTGTCGCCTTCGACATTATCTAAGTGAATTTCACCCCAAACACCAGATTGCATAGTTGTAACCGTGTTACCGGAGCCTGCCATGTTTTTATTGAATGACCAGTGTCCACCATCGCCTTGTTCCATAGTGATGCTATTGTCATCACCTTGAATTTCGTTGGTTGCAGCGTTGCCAATGCCAAAATAGCCAGCGCCTTCTTGCATAATTTCTATATTGTTACCGTTACCGTTGATGGTATTTTGCGTTTCGTTTCCTTCACCATCTTGCATTACTGAAACAGTATTTAAGTCACCAGTACTTGTAGAAATAGCAATATTTTCACTACCGATTTGTGTGACTTCAGTTGAATTGCCGTCGCCTTCAACAGAGGCATTAATACCATTAGCATCACCTTCTTGTGCAAGGCTGACGTCGTTCCCTAAGATCGCTCCTGTTTGTGAGGTTTGCGATAGGATAATAACGTTACCGACGGCATCAACCATCATGTCTTTATTAATTTCAATGGCTGGTGCGCTCTTGACGTCATCTTCAGCGTAAGCGGATTGCTGTGCGCTCAATGCAACTACTACAGCACACGCAATGATTGATTTATTAATTTTCACTTTTCTCTCCCAATGTACGATTAATATTGCGTAATATTAACGACCATGTCATTTCCGATTTGATGAACAATAAAGGTCTGTTCACCTTGTTGATTTATATTGACAACATTGGCATCACCATCCTGGGTTACCTCAGCAAGATTATCATTACCGGTTTGTTGTAAATTGATTGTATTACCGAAACCGATTTGCGTGAGATTTGCGACATTGTTGATACCGTGTTGGTGAATAGAAATACTATTACCAGCATTTGCTGCCTGACTTACTGTTGCTTTGTTCAAAATTCCATATTGACTAATAACCAGTTGTTGCGAATGGTCGCCAACTGACATTGGTACAGTAGTAGATAGACTTAAAGATAACGGAGAGTCTTTAAGTTCAGTGCCTGATGCCAAATCTTGCGAGCTGGCGATAGGGGAAAGCATCGAAGCAATAAACAATAACCCGCACGAAAAATGGCTATTTGAAGCTATTTTACGATTGTTATTATTATTATTTATCATCGACATCTAACCTGACTACCTTCAAACACATGGTTGCCCTTTCACGATATGTTTTTCAATTTGTTTTGCCCATCACCCAAAACCATTAAAATAAAATAATTGTTAATTAACAATTGTTTATGCGTGAATAACTGAGTTTCTAATGTCTTGTTTACAAAATGTAATACAAAAGTATTAGTGGTCAACCAGGTGGGGTGGCGCTATGCGCTAATGCAAAAGTATTAGTTCAAGTGACCAAAAGACATGAAAATCATCCTAAATGCGTATTTTGGGTTTTTCAGTAGTTTTTAGAATAATTTTGTGGTTAAAGTATAGCCGTTGCCAAATTCCATCGAAGTAGAAAATAGACCCAAAGTGGAGAATCTAAACCGACATCCTAATGAGTGTGCTCTGGGATAAAATAATAACGGAAATGGATTCAAAACATGAAATCTAAATTATCTGCATTAACACTTGCTATGTTGCCAGCGATGGCCATGGCATCTATTGAAACTAAGGTTGTAGATCAACCGACGTTTAGAGATGATTCAATCATCGTTGTCTATAAAGAAGATGCTTCAGCTTTAGAGCGTCGTTCTGCTCGTTCGCTCGTACTTGCCAAAATCTCTGATTTAAATGGTGACGAGGTTGATGATAAATACAACCAACTAATGCAAGGTAGAATGGCAAACTTTAAGCTAGACAAAGTTGGTACCAAAGAAGCATTAGAAAGACTTCGTAATCACCCCGCAGTTTTATACGCAGAACCTGACTACATGGTTCAAGCTCAAGTGATCCCAGACGATAGCCGCATGGATGAATTATGGGGATTACATAACACTGGCCAAACAGGTGGTTCTGACGATGCTGATATTGACGCGCCAGAAGCCTGGGATATTTCTGTTGGTGACAGAGACGTAGTGGTAGGGGTTATTGACACGGGTGTAGATCATTCACATTCAGACCTAACCGCCAATATGTGGTCTAACGCTGCTGAAATTCCAGGCGACGGCGTCGACAACGACGGCAATGGTTACATTGATGATGTGCATGGTATTAACGCTATCACAGATAGTGGTGACCCAATGGATGATAACGGCCATGGTACGCACGTTGCTGGTACAATTGGTGCAACGGGCAACAACGGCGAAGGTGTTGTTGGGGTTAACCATGAAGTGTCAATTATTGGTTGTAAGTTCCTAGATGCTTCCGGTAGTGGCTCAACTTCCGATGCACTAAAATGTTTAGACTACATGGTTGCATTAAAGAATAGCGGTGTAAACGTTCGAGTATTGAACAACAGCTGGGGTGGCGGTGGATTTAGTCAGGCAATGTCTGACGCTATCGATGCCTCTGAACAAGCCGATATCTTATTTGTAGCAGCTGCTGGTAACAGCGCAGTAGACAACGATGTAAACCCACATTATCCATCTAGTTATGAACATGCTAGTGTTTTGTCAATTGCAAGTACAACACACACTGATGCTATGTCTGGCTTCTCTCAATGGGGCTTAACAAGTGTTGACTTAGGTGCGCCTGGTTCATCAATTTTATCGACTATTCCTGGTGGCGGGTACGATAGCTTCTCAGGTACTTCCATGGCCACGCCACACGTTGCTGGTGTAGCGGCACTTGTTCTTTCGGTAAACCCTGACTTAACAACTGTTGAGCTTAAAGAATTACTAATGAATAGCGGCGATGATAATGCCGACTTAGATGGCAAGACCGTTTCTGGTAAGCGTCTAAATGCGCATACTGCATTGATTGATGCCGATCCTACACCTGGCTTCAAGATGTCAGTGACGCCGGGCGCACAAACGATTACTGCTGGTGCAACGGCCACTTATACATTTAGTATGTCATCTATCGCAGACTGGAGTGGAGATATTGCCCTAACGTTAGAAGATTCACTTGGCAGTGCGACTTTATCTGCAAGCACAGTTACACCGGGTGAAGACTTTACATTGAACGTACCTACAACCGGTGATACTTCATGGGGAAGCTATAACTTTACAGTGACTGCAACGAGTGGTGAACTGGTTAAAGCAAAAACGGTATCTTTATTTGTTAATCCTCAAGGGTTAAACGATTTTACGTATGAGAATACGACACCAGTTGCTATTCCTGATAACGATTCGAATGGTGTGAACTCAGTTATTACCATTAACGATGATATTACAATATTCGACACAAGCACTTTCCTAAATATTACACATACTTGGATTGGTGACTTAGTTGTTACGTTGACATCGCCATCGGGCACAACTGCGACATTGGTTAACCGCTCAGGCGGTAGTGCTGATGATATCGTTGACAGCTTTGCATCTGCAGCGTTTAACGGCGAATCAGCGCTAGGCGATTGGACGTTAAATGTGTCAGATAACGTTGGTGCTGATACTGGTACATTGAACAACTGGTCAATGACAATTACCGGTTTAGGCGATGTTTCTCCAGCAGCTCCTGTAGCGTCTTTCAGCTACGAGGTAGATTTACTATCTGTAAGCTTTACAGATAGCAGTACAGACGTTAATGGCGATTTAGCTACTTGGAGCTGGGACTTTGGTGACGGTAATACGTCGACTGAGCAAAACCCAACGCATAGCTATTCTGAAGCAGGTACTTACGCTGTAACATTAACGGTAACTGACAGTGAAGGTAACAATGATACTAAATCTGTTAACGTAAATGTTGCAGAAACAGCATTGGAGCTAACGTTAAAACGTGCATACAAGTCTCGATTAGGAAACTTACGTGTAGACATCACTTGGGAAGGTACAGGTGCTGAAATGGTAGATATCTATCGCAATGGCGAGAAAATCGATACGGTTGAAAACAACGGTATTTATCGTGATAGAGAGCGCCGAGTGACAGGCAACTCATTCACTTACAAAGTATGTGATAGCAGTGGTTGTTCAAATGAAGTGACAGCTTCATTCTAAATCATTCATTTCTATCCTAGTAAAACCAGCAAGTGAAAACTTGCTGGTTTTTTTACGTTAAGGCTTGTCGATGTTCAGCATCAGAAATAATAATTCATCCATCGTTATAGCTATTGCACAGGACTTAACACCTAATATTCACGTATTAATTTACGTTCAAAAGTGCAAATACTTCTCTAAACTCATCAATTGACTCTGATGACACTTCTTTAACTAGGGTATTCGGGCTAGAAAAAAATGCGGAGGCTTCCTGATGGCTAGCCGCAACAATAGTTCTGGTCTTGGCATCAACTAACTTTGCGTAAATTTCCACTGCGTTTGATACCAAATCGGCACTGTTGCGCCTTGAGGGTATTGTTGATTTAACTTCGGCGAAGATAATGCCATTGGCTGATATTTTATCCGCAAGTAAGAACAGGGCTTTTTCAGGTTCTTGGGCGTAAGTATCAATAAGGTCTTTTTCTTTTAAGAGGATTTTCACCATGCTAGCAGGAATCACATTGATACTGGAAGTAACTGCTAACTCATGTTCAAAGGTTAGCTCTGCAGATTCAGCTAAACTACCGCCAATGGGCGCAATAATAATCTTATCCCACCCTGCATTGGCATATTTTGCATTGAAAGGCGTGTTGCTGCAGCTAGCGATTAGAATACACAGTGCTAATAAGCATAGTTTGTTAATCATAGAAAATTTCCTTTGTTCGTACGCACATCATTGATAACTCTTTGATGTATTTTGTAATTACTAGAATGAACGTAAGCTGAACGATTGGATAACTACTGTAAAGGTCTCATTATGTGAAATGAGCTGAATTTAAAGAAAGAATCGAGTGACATATAAAATTTAGATCCACGCTAAAATGGTATTGCGGAATCACTTGTGATTTCGTTTTCGTGTAGTTCAAATGAATAACGGAAATTAGTTAAGAATTTTGATGCATAGGAAAAAGTGGGGTGGCATACGGGACTTGAACCCACGCCAAAATGGTACTGCGGAATCACCAGTGATTTCGTTTCGTGAAATTCTAATGAAATGGTTAAGTGAATAAAAAATTGTGAATCTTGGGAAGAGTGGGGTGGCATACGGGACTTGAACCCACGCCAAAATGGTACTGCGGAATCACCAGTGATTTCGTTTCGTGAAATTCTAATGAAATGGTTAAGTAAATAAAAAATTGTGAATCTTGGGAAGAGTGGGGTGGCATATGGGACTTGAACCCACGACAACTGGAATCACAATCCAGGGCTCTACCAACTGAGCTAATGCCACCACAGAAACATTAAACAAGAGCGTTTAATGAAGTGCGCGAATTCTATAGTAATCAACCGCTATTTGACAAGGATAATTTTGACTTTTTTCGATATCAGGTAAAATTAGTATAATACAGTGCCAATATGGATGCGCAATGACCTTAGAAAAACTGACTAAACAACTGAATGATTTTGCCGATATTCAACAGCAGGCAATGCCACCTGTAGAAAAATGGAATCCACCTTTTTGTGGTGATATGGACTTAACTATTAAAGCGGATGGTCAATGGTACTACATGGGCACACCGTTTAAGCGCCATCGATTAGTCAAGTTATTAGCATCGGTATTAAAGAAAGAAGACGACAATTACTATCTTGTTACGCCTGTGGAAAAAATTGGTATAACGGTTGAAGACGCGCCGCTTATCCTTACTGAATGGCAATGGCTTGATGACAAGTGTTCAACGATGCAGGTAAAAACTAACCTTGACGACATATTCGCGCTGGACGCAGCACATCCATTAACTATTTCAGCTGATGGCAGTTTATATGTCATTGTGCGTAGAAACATCACGGCTAAAGTGCACCGCAATGTGTACTATCAATGGGTGGAGCTGGCGGAAGAGAGGGCGACTGAGCAGGGTAATATTCTGGCCTTTGAAAGTGCTGGGCAGATGTTTAACTTAGGGGCTTTGGAGTAGTCTTTATAGCTAAGTTCTGCGTGGGCAAAAAATACAGCAAGTGGCACAACTACGCGTGTGACTCAAACACTCATAATTATGCTAACTTGCTGCGGGCTAGGAAATGGCTAAATTACACGTGAAAAACGTTGTTGGTTGATATGTTGTTTCATGTAAATGTCAAAGCTCATACAGATATTGCGTATAAGTAATCGAGCTTTGGGCGACACATAAATATCATCTTCATCACTTTCAACTAAGCCGTCAGCAATAAAGGTGTCGAGCATTGGCAAATCGTCAACAAAATAGCGGTCAAAATCGATGTTGAATTGGTTATTGATTTGATGCTTGCTGATATAGTAGTTGCACATCAACGAACGAATAACTGCACCACGAATCACATCATCTTGTGAGAGCGTTAACCCTTTGTCTATCGCATGTGTATCGGAGTCGATAGCCTGATAATACGCTTTTAAGTCTTTCTGGTTTTGGCTGTAACTGTTACCAATGGCACTGATAGAAGAAACGCCCAAACCGAGTAAGTCGGCATTACCTTGAGTGGTGTAGCCCTGAAAGTTACGATGTAATGTGCCATCGGCTTGCGCTTTGGCTAACTCATCACTCGGCTTGGCAAAATGATCCATCCCAATGAGTTCGTAACCATATTCACACATCTTTTCAATGGCTTGCTTCATTAATGCAAATTTTTCAGGGGCGCTCGGCAGCCATTCATCTCTAAGTTTACGTTGGGCGGCAAAGCGATTGGGCAAATGGGCATAACTGAACAACGATATTCTATCGACATCCATTTCTTTGGCTTTAGCAAGCGTGCGGGCAAAGGTGTCAGTAGTTTGATGTGGCAAACCGTAGATTAAATCTATGTTGACTGAGCGAAAGCCAACTTGCTTAGCGTGCGCAATAAAGTCAGCAATAAATTCTGTTGATTGCACACGATTAATGGCTTGCTGTACTTTTTCATCAATATCTTGCACGCCAATACTTAGTCGATTAAACCCAAGTGACCATAGATGATCCGCTAGCGATAACTCAATTTCTCTTGGATCAATTTCAATGCTTTGCTCTAATTCAGGTGCAAGGTTAAATGACTCAGTAATGCTGTTAATTAGTCTCGTAAGTTGTTCATTGGTTAAAAAGCTTGGCGTGCCACCGCCCAAATGAATCTGAGTTACCTGATGGTCACTAAACAATGGTGCGCGGGCAGTGATTTCTTTGATTAAATAATCCAGATAAATATCGGTTTTGTCGCGATGACGCGTAACGACTTTATTGCAACCACAGTAATAGCAAAGGCTGTGACAAAATGGAATGTGAATATATAGCGATAATGCTTTATTGTTTGATTGTTTGACGGCACGAACGAACTCGTCCTGAGTAAAGGCGCTATTAAACTCCAGCGCGGTTGGATAAGACGTATATCGTGGTCCGCTGGTATTATATTTGCTCAGTAATGTAGGATCGAAAAAGGGCGTTGTTGCCATGTGCTGCCTCGCTAACTATTTGCGCGTTAGCGTAACGGAATTGCAGTTTGGCTTTATTGATCGAGCGCAATAAATGGTGAATTTTTTAGCGCTCACACTTCGACTGCTTCGCGCTCAGCATGAACGTGTAGCTTTGTCCGAATGTCCTGAGCCTGACGAAGGGGCTGAGTGTGAGGCACGAACAAATCGAATGGCTTTAAGACATGACAAACGTACTAGGTAAATTACACAAAAAAGGTAGCTCAAAATTGGCTACCTTTTAATTTCGCCACGCATCATTAATCACGGGCGAATTATAAGTTCACGAATGAACTAGTCTTGTTCGTGTAACCAAGCCGCATGCTTAGGCGCGCGTTTAGTTACCGCCCATTCATTGATCATGTCGTGAGCCACTTCATTCAATTGCTTGTATTGCTCAGGCGTACCAGTGTTGGCAGCAAGTTCTAAGCGGTGACCATTTGGATCGAAGAAATAGATAGACTTAAATACACCGTGATTCACAGGGCCAAGTACGTCAACACCTTTACTCACTAAAGATTCTTTCGCTTCAATAAGTGCGTCTAAATCTTTCACCTGTAGTGCCATGTGTTGTACCCACGCTGGCGTGTTTTCGTCACGGCCCATAGTTGGTGAGTTAGGCAACTCAAAGAACGCAAGCACATTACCCATGCCAGCGTCTAAAAAGATATGCATGTAAGGGTCTGGTGCTTTCGTTGAAGGCACTTCGTTTTCAGCGATTGCCAAAACAAGATCCATATTTAACTTGTCTTTATACCATTCAACCGTTTCTTTTGCGTCAAGACAACGGTAGGCAACGTGATGTATTTTTTCAATATTGATCATAATAATGTGCTTCTCAAAAATAATTAGCTCAAATTCTTACATAAAGTAAGTCATCGCTCTAATTTTCATTATAAAAAGGTTCTGACAAAAGCGTCAGCAAATCACTACGCTTTTGCTTTACAGTGCAAATTGAAACCAGTACAAGAGAGCATATTGATAACGAATTCACTGCAATGCCGTTATTTTTCTAGCCTATAATCTGCTGCCAATTCTCAGCTAATGCAATATCTTTACACACCAGAGCGACACCTGCTGTAGGTGAATCTGTAAAGTAAACTTCACTCTGAATAAGTTGATCGTCTCTAAAGAAGTGGCACGAAACCTTTTTGTTGGCAGGCAAGTGCTCAGCCAGAGATTGAATCGACTTCTCGGTGATCTTGAGATTGTCTATAGCGACCAGTATGTCATTCACAGCGATGCCAGCCTGAGCCGCAGGTGAATCCTCAAAGACTTGCGTTATTTTCAAACCGTTAGGTTGGTCTTTAAACTGCAATCCCAAGTAAGGTCGGTATTCGCTAACGTCATTTGTTTCTGGCGCGTTGAGTAATTTGAATTTTTGTTGTTTGAATTCAATACCAAAGTCTTCTAGCAAAGACGCTAAATCAACACGTTCAGGAAGCGTAAGCAGCGATGTAATTTCTTTTGTTAAGTCAGCATTACACAGAACATTCGTGATATTGATAAAATCTTCTGTGCTTGTACCTATGTTAGGGCGACCAAAATGGATCCACAATTCACGCATTAGCGTGTCTAAGCTGTATTGCTGATTAGAGCGCTGACGAATAGTTAAATCGAGCCACAACGCAATTAGTGAGCCTTTGGTGTAGTAGCTCACAATATTATTCGCTGCATCAGGCCCTTGTTGATAAAACTTAGTCCAAGCATAAAAGCTTGATTCAGTAACGCTTTGTTTGAGCTCGCCTTTGCCTCGGTAAACACGAGTAGCTGTTTTTGACAGTATTTTTAAATAGTCGTCGAACGAAATGATACCTGCGCGGTATAAAGAAAAATCGTCGTAGTACGAGGTTATGCCTTCATATGCCCATAGTTGCTCGGTGTAGCTTTCTTTTTGTAAGTCGTATGGCACGAATTCTTTTGGCTTGATACGGCACACGTTCCACGCGTGAAAATACTCATGAGAACAAAGCGATAAGAATGTTCTGTAGTCTTCGGTGAGTTCTTCTGGTTTATTTGGATTGGGCAAATCAAAGCGGCTCGCTTGTAAAATGGTGGAATTTTTATGTTCTAAACCACCAAAACCATTGGCGAGCAAATGGGTGATAAACCAGTATTCTTTAAAAGGGGCTTCCCCAAACAAATTGATGTGATGTTGGCAAAGTTTGCTAACATCACGTGCCATTCGTTCACGATCTCCGTAATGTTCACTGGTAAATACCATGTGATGCATCACACCTTCTACTTCAAATTCAAACGCGTCAAAATCACCAATAGCGACTGGGCCGTCAATGAGTTCTGCGTAGTTTTCCGCTAAATATTCTCCAAAGGCATACTTGTCGGTGCCTTGTGCGCGAGTAAGGCCAGTTGCTACACGCCACTGCTTTGCGTTCGCAATTGTCGAAATAGCTTGTGGGGCGTGAATGGTTACCGTACAAGGATGGTCTTTGAATTCTTCAACACATAAAAACGTAGAGCTGCCGTTAAAAAATCCGCGTTGATTATCTAAGTAGGCTGTTCTAACAGATAGGTCAAAGGCAAATACTTGATAACTAATGCTAACTGAATCACCAGATGCAGTGAGCTGCCAGGTTTGTTTGTCGAGCCGCGTGAGTTCAAGTGTATTATCGTGGTTATCTTTGCCGGCTATTTGATGAATATGCTTGGCAAAGTCTCGTATCATATAGCTGCCCGGCAACCACGCAGGTAGCGAAAGGGTATAACTTTGTCCTGCGGTAGTCGGAAAATCGAGAGCGACCGAAAATAGATGACTTGCTGGGTTACTTGGAGAAATTTGATAAGAAAGCGTCATAAACTCTGCTACATTGCGTTAACTGATTAACTAAGCAATGTAGCAGAAAATTGGCTAAACGAGTATGACTGTTTTGTCGCCATTAAGGCATATACGTTGTTCTGCATGCATTTTCACCGCATGACAAAGCGCCGTAGCTTCAAGGTCATGCCCCATATGCACCATTTGTTCTATAGTGAACGTGTGATTAATCGGTTTCACTTCTTGAGCAATAATCGGTCCTTCGTCTAAGTCTGCGGTTACGTAATGGGCAGTCGCGCCTATAACTTTAACTCCACGCGCGTGTGCTTGATGATACGGACGCGCACCTTTAAAGCTCGGTAAAAATGAATGGTGAATGTTAATAGCATGACCACGTAGTTGCTGACACATGTCGTCTGACAGTATTTGCATGTAGCGTGCTAACACCAATAAATCAGCGTTGGTTTGGGTAAATACTTCCAGCATTTGTGTTTCTTGCTTAGCTTTGGTTTCTTTGCTGATAGGCAAGTAGTGGAAAGGGATATTGTGCCATTCGGCCAGTGGTCGACAATCTTCATGGTTACCAACAACCGCAACGATATTCACAGGGAGCACTCCGGCTTTCCATTTGGTAAGCAAAGAGACTAAGCAGTGATCATCTTTTGAAACGGCAATCACAATATTAGGCACGTCTTCTCGCACGCGCAAACGGTAGTCCATGTTGAGTGGTTTGGCGAGCGTGTCGAGTGCGTCCTGAAATTCAGCAAATGGCACGGTTAAGCTGCGATCATCAAAAGCAATACGCGAGAAAAACGTTTCGGTATAAGGATCACTATATTGGCAAGTTTCGGTAATAAATGCGCCATGTTCATATAAACTTTGCGATACTTTTGCCAGAACCCCAGATTTATCAGGGCATTGCCAGGTTAAAATATAGTGATTACTGTCTTTCATAGCGAGTCGTTGGCTCCAATTATTTGGCTAATAACATAGTTGCGGCTAGTTAGGTTGTTTTCGTGGCCCAAAAGGCTTTAAGTACTGAAAATATCAAATGCTCATACTCTTGGCGTGCGTATGGGAAATTATAAGTTCGCACGATTTTTACACCAAAAGCAACTTGACTAGTGTGCCAATATTTTTAATCAAAAAGCCAGTAAAAAATGCGCTTTGGTTATAGATTTGTGTTATGGATACGTATGCATTAGGCATAAGCCAAAAATAGAAAAGCGCAGTGCCAATTATCTGCTCGTTTTACTTATGCACTAAATGTTTATTTTTAATGTAAAAAGCTTCTACTTTTTCACGTGCCCATGGGGTTTTTCGTAGAAAAGTGAGTGCCGATTTAATACTAGGGCTTTGCTGAAAACACTTCATCTTGAATTCATTGCCTAAGCGCTCAAAACCAAAATGATCAACAAGTTCGGTAACGATGGTTTTTAAAGTGATGCCATGTAAAGGATTAAAAGGTTGGTTGTCCACGTGAACGCCTATCTCGCTGTTTTATATTTTAAAGTGGTTAACTGTAAATGCTAGTTTACCATCTTTGTGATTTTACCGGAGGATGTTTATGCAGTTATTTAAGGGGGAGGGAATTGGCTTATCTTTGGCACGATGATATGGTTAGGGAAAAGTAGTAGTCATAATAAGAAGTGAGTGAGTTGTGAAGCAGCTTAAATTTGCCCATAAAATCATGCTAGTAACGGCCACCTTGGTTGTTTTGGCACTAACCGTATCTACCTCGGTCAATTATTTTTCATTAAGAACGGATACGCAAAATAACCTGAATCGAGCTATTGACGAAATTGGTCATTCAGTGTCGAGTAACATTGCTAACTGGCTTAACGCTCGCTTGCAAATTATTCAAGCAATAGCGGCAAATACTAAGGCCGATGATGATCGCGAGATCATGCTAAACGCTGTTAAGCAAGCCGTAGAAGCGGGTAAGTTAAAAAATACTTACATTGGCGTAGAAAGCACGGGTGAATTCATTCTTAACGACGAAAACTTAGTGCTACCGCCTGATTTCGACGCGCGTCAACGTCCTTGGTACATTCAGGCCAAAGCCGATCGTCGGTCATCATTCACAGAGCCATATTTAGATGCCACGATTAATCAGCAGGTATTATCGGCAGTAGCACCTGTGATTCACAATGGGCAATTTATTGGTGTTGCTGGCGGCGATATCTACTTGGATGAAATTGCGTCTATCTTAAATGCTATTGATTTCCTTGATTTAGGCTATGCCTATCTGGTGACAGGTGAAGGAAAAATTCTAAGCCACCCAGACAGCAATATGGTGAATAAGCAAATTGAAGATGTGCTGGGTTCGAAACCTAACTTCAGTTCGCAACTTAATGAAATTAATGGGAAAAGTATCGTTTCTTTTGTGCCAATTGATGGTATTGAGTCGGTTGATTGGTACGTTGGAGTAATGCTTGATCAGAAAAAAGCCTACCAACCTATGGTTGATGCACGTAACAGTGCAATTATTGTTGGCATTCTGAGCTTATTGGTTACCGTTGTTCTATTGCATTTCCTATTCGCTAAACTCATGGAGCCTATTCATACGCTTAACCGCGCTATTCGTGATATCTCGGAAGGCGATGGCGATTTAACAAAGCGGTTAACCGTAAGTACCAATGACGAGATAGGCCAGCTATCGCAAAATTTTAATGGTTTTATTGATACCGTACACAAATCGATGAAGCAGGTGCAAGATGCTGCCTCACAACTTGACTTACACATTGACCAAGTAAGACAAAGTGCCCATTTCGGTATTGAAGTGGCAGAGCAGCAAATGAGCCGAGGTACGAACGTTTCAAGTGCAATCACTGAGCTGAGTAATTCCTCTCAAGAGATTAGCAGTAATGCGGTCAATGCTTCAGAGCTTACTTCATCAATGCAAAACCAATCACAGGAAGGAATGAGCGCCCTCAATGCAAATATTTCGTCTATTAGGCAGTTGTCTGAAACCATGGGGCATTCGAGTGACGAAATTCAAAAGCTTAGCGCTGAAACGCAGAACATCGTGAGTATTCTAGATGTGATTATGGGCGTAAGTTCGCAAACCAACTTACTGGCGTTAAACGCCGCGATTGAAGCGGCACGTGCTGGCGAAGCGGGTAGAGGCTTTGCGGTGGTAGCTGATGAAGTGCGACAGTTAGCACAACGCACACAAGAAGCGGCTACTGAAATTGAAAGTATGATTGAAAACCTACAACAGGGCACTGTGTCGGTGGTCAATTCAATGGCAGAGAGCCAACGTAATAGTGAAACCAGTGTTGAAAAAGCGGCAATGGCTGATGAAAAAATGCAACTGATCATTTCATCGTTGGGTGAAGTTGATAACGAAAACCACGCCGTTGCCGACGCTACTCAACAACAAACCTGTGTTATCAAGTCAATCGATGAAGATATCATGCAGTTTATGGAGCTGAATAAACAGAGCGTAGACAATCTGCAGCAAACTCACGAAGCGTGTGATAGCTTACAAGAAGAATTTGCAGCATTGAATCAGCTGGTTGGGCGTTTCAAAGTGTAATTGTTGGTGATTTGAAACCAGTTAAAACGCCAAACATGAACTTCTCATTGTTTGGCGTTTTTGTATCTCTTAACTTTGGAATCTATCGCGTTAAATAGGCTTCCAAAGCTTCACTGCCACCAATTAATTCACCATCAACGAAAACTTGCGGGACAGTGTCGGCATTGGTAATGGCCTTAAACATCGTCAGAGTAACGTCTGCGCCAACGGTTAAATCTTCGTAGGCTAAACCTCTTTGTTCCAACATAGCTTTTGCTTTTTTGCAGTAAGGGCAGGTTGGCTTACTAAAGATTGTTATCGCCGACGTTTGGCACTCAGGGTTTAAGTAGCGCAGCATGGTGTCAGCATCAGACACTTCAAATGGGTCGCCCGGTAAATCAGGTTCGATGAACATTTTTTCAATCACGCCATTTTTCACTAGCATTGAATAGCGCCAGCTGCGTTTGCCAAAGCCAATAGCTGTTTTATCTACTAACATGCCCATTGCCGCTGAAAAGTCACCGTTGCCATCAGGTAAGAAGCGAATGTTTTTAGTACCTTGATCTTCCGCCCATGCGTTCATTACAAACGTATCGTTTACTGACACACATATAATTTCATCAACCCCTTGTGCCTGAAGTGCAGGCGCTAATTCATCGTAACGCGGTAGGTGAGAAGACGAGCATGTTGGCGTAAATGCACCAGGTAAAGCAAACACCACGACCGTTTTATTGGCAAAGATGTCATCTGTTGTTACAGTCACCCAATCGTCGTTGTTACGTGTTTGAAATTGGATTGACGGAATCGTTTGACCTTCAATGTTCTTAAGCATGTTAATGTCTCGTTTGTTGAATATGTGATTAGTATGCGGGTAGTCTATTGATTGGTAAAACGGGTTGTTTAGATTGTATTAATCGCTTTTTTAGATTGAATGGTGGGTGTTGGGGCAAGTAAAGTGTATCTGACCCTGTTTGAATGCAACCATACGTACAGTGGACGCAAAAATTCGCTACTGACTTTAGGTTGTTCTTCATGATTGATACGCAAAATGGCTTACGTTCACTGGAATATACCAATTCAGATAATGATAAAGGTAATTACAATAATATCTACATACACAATGGGTTGGGTAAAACGTCGGCAGATGGTCAGTGGCAAACGTTTGCGAGAAACTTAGCCGCTGATTTGAAGGAAATTGAGCCGTCAAATCAATTTATCGATGTTAAATATATGGTGGTACGCGGTAGCGGCAGAATTTCAGAGGTTAAATTATTATCTGCAATGCCGTCAAACGTAAATTAAAGGGGTCGGTGACACATGCGTCTCATTCCCATCTAAAAATCTTATGAAAGCAATGTTCCTCTCACAAGGTCTATCCATGCACTTCCAAAATAACGAGGACTATGTGTGATTCGACTCTTAAGTTTAGTCAGCTTATTGCTGATGGTTTCAATGTCAATTAAGGCGCAACCAATATTCAACCCTGAAGTGGGAGATAACGCAGGGCAATCCAAATCTACGTACAATATTGCCGAAACGGTTGACGATATAAAGCCGCTATTAAATGGGCAGTTTGTACCTGATGTACAGGTCAAAACCAGCGAAGGTAAACTTCTGCCGCTTCGTCAGTTAGTTGCGAAGCAGAAAACAATATTGTTCTTTTATCGTGGTGGGTGGTGTCCGTTTTGCAATACGCAAATGGGACAACTAAAAGCTATTGAAAAGCAGTTAGCCAATTTAGGTTATCAACTTATAGGCGTGTCTACTGATTCAACTGACATGCTACAAAAAAGCATTAAAGACAAAGCGTTGGGATACCAATTGCTATCAGACTTTGAGTCTGAGCTTAGTCAAGCATTTGGTCTCGCGTACTTTGCAACGGCCAAAACAACTAAGCGTTACCTCAATGCAATGGATTTGAAAAACCCTTTACAGAAGAACGCTACAGGAGAGTCACGATTAGTGTTGCCAGCGCCCGCTGTTTACGTGATTAATACTGATGGCTTAGTTACATTTAGCTACGTGAACACAAACTACAAAGTGAGATTAGACGAACAAGTGCTATTGTCAGTTGCAAAGCACATGTAAAAATTAATAGGTCAGGTACAAATAAAGAGCTTTTATATACCAAGAGCTCAAACATAAAGTGTATCTGACTCTATTTAAATATTATTGATAGTTGTCTTGAGGGATACCGTATTTATCGGCTATTTTAGCTATCGCTTTTGACTGTTTAAGTGAAATTACTCCCTTATCTAGGGCCAACACCAGGGACTCGCTCATGGGGTGAACGGGAGAAAAGGCGATGTAACAAGGCTCAAGAGGGCTAACGGAACCAACATATTTCACTTTGTCGGCAATATTCATCTTTTTCGCTTGATACCAAAAGACGGGATCTGCATCTACAAAAACATCGATTCTATTTCGCATCAAAAACTCAATATTTCTTGCAACCGCGTCATTTCCCGACAGCTGAACTAATGATTGAGACTCATCTTCATTGATCGACCTAATATACGTGTTTAGTAAATGGCCGTAATCGTATCCTTTTACTACGCCCAAACGTACTTCATTAAATGAACGCAAGTTTGCATACTGCCAACTTGATTCCTTTTTAGTAAATAAACTGCTTGGGCTCATTTTTAAAAAAGAAATATTTGGATAATGAAAGTCAGGGGCGTCGTCTTGAAAGGCTCCTACTATAGCGTGAATCTTGCCTTCGCGCGCTAATTGAATGGCTCGGAGCCAAGGCATTTCAACGTATTTTACTTTATAGCCAGATTGTTGTAGTGCAGCAATGGCCACATCAATCATAAAACCCTGTTCGTTGGAGTCTTGCTGGCAATTTATGGGGCACCAATTGTCTCCTGCAATGATTATATCTGTTGAATTGGCGTTCGCGTTTACCAAGACAAGAATCAATATCAATGTGAAAAGTCGCGGCATAGGCAGAATATATGTAACTACTAAATGCCTTAAGTATAGCGGTTTATTTGAAATATTTTAGAGTATGGCTCAGGCTCTATTTACAACACACGATAAAGCATTTGCCTGTTTACCAGTAGGCATGATAAATTAGCTATCAAGTTGTATATACAATTAAGCGGATTGATTTTAAGGGGTCACATGTCTGATACATTTACGTTTGTCAAAGGTCGCCTTCCTGTGCTCATTAGCATGCCACATAACGGTGAGGCTATACCGTCTGCAATAGCAGCTAATATGACCGAAAAAGCGCTACAAGTACCCGACACCGATTGGTACAAAGACAAGCTTTATGACTTTGCTGAGTCGTTAGGCGTATCAGTATTGAAACCACATAATAATCGTTACGTGATTGATTTGAATCGTGATCCTAATGGTGTAGACCTATATCCCGGTGCAAATTCAACTGAGTTGTGCCCAACTACAGCATTTGACTCGTCGCCACTATATTTGGAAGGCAAGCAGCCAACAGACGAAGAAATTCAAGAACGCATTGCAAGTTATTGGCAACCATATCATCAACAAATTGCGCGAACATTAGCCGAAATGAAAGCTGAGTTCGGTTGTGCCGTTTTATTGGAGGCGCATTCAATCTTATCGCATGTGCCCCGCTTCTTCGAAGGGCAACTGCCAGATTTTAATTTTGGAACTGCCAATGGCGAAAGCTGCGCACCGGAGTTAATGGCGTTAATTGAATCGCTCGATTTCGCTCCTTACAGCAAAGTGGCAAATGGCCGGTTTAAAGGTGGGTTTATCACCCGTCATTATGGTAATCCAACAGAAAATATTCATGCGGTGCAATTAGAGTTGTCGCAAGCAACCTACATGAACGAACCTCACAATGAATACAATCAAGCGAAAGCAGCACAAGTAAAACCGAAGCTGAAAAATTTGGTAGAAGCTTTAATCAAATTTGGTCAGCAAGTGGAGACAAAATAGTGAAATTACATGCAAAGCGAATTTTACTCGCCGACGGCTGGCAGACAGATAAAACGTTAACGATAGAAAATGGTGTGATAACCGCCATTGAAGACGGTCAACTTGAACAATCACAACAAGTTGGTACTGTTATTCCGGGTATGGTGAACTGTCACTCTCACGCTTTTCAGCGCGCGTTTGCGGGTTTTAGTGAACAAGGAAGCGAAGGTAAAGATAGCTTTTGGACATGGCGTCAAATCATGTACAAGTTATTGGGGCAATTAACTGCTAAAGATGCAGAGGTTATTGCAACCCAACTGTACATTGAAATGCTTAAATCTGGATACACGCGCGTCGCGGAATTTCACTATCTACATCATGACCAAAACGGTCAACATTATTCAGAGCTAGCACAAATGGCACGTGCAATTTTCAATGCTTCTTCTACTTCAGGCATCGGTTTGACCATGTTACCTGTGCTTTATCGTTTTAGTGGATTTGGTGAACTTGCTCCAAATGAAGGCCAAAAACGATTTATTAACGATGTTGAGAGCTTCAATCAACTCGTGAGTGACTGTTTTGCACTAAGCGAAAGCACCGCTAATACCAACGTTGGTATTGCTCCCCACTCATTGCGAGCGGTAGATAAAGTATCTTTAGAAGCTGCTGTAAACCATGTAAGAACGCTTGATAGCAAAGCGCCAATTCATATTCATATTGCGGAGCAACAGCAGGAAGTTAATGACTGTTTGGCACACTACGGCAAACGTCCAGTGCAATGGTTATTAGACAACATCGCGTTAGACGAACAATGGTGTTTGATCCACGCGACCCACATTGATGAACAAGAACGTAAAGGCATGATCGCGGCAAAAGCAATCGCTGGTATTTGCCCAACCACAGAAGCAAACTTAGGAGATGGTATATTCCCTACGACCGAGTTTTTGGCAGAAGGTGGTACGTTTGCTATTGGTTCCGACAGCCATATTTCCGTTTCACCTATCGAAGAATTACGTTGGTTAGAATATGCGCAGCGCTTAATTCGACAACAGCGTGCGGTATTGGCGAATGAACAGGAATATTCAGTTGGTAAAAACTTATGGCAGCGAGCAGCGCTGGGTGGTGCACAAAGTACTAACAGTAATACTGGAGAGTTGGCGGTAGGGAAGCAAGCCGATTTACTTGTCTTAAACCATCAGCAAGAGCAGTTATTTGCGCATGCCGATAAGCATGTGCTTGACAGCGTTGTGTTTGCCAGCCAAGGCAACACTATTAGTGATGTCATGGTAAATGGACGTTGGGTAGTTACCAATGGCAAGCATGAAATGGAACAAACCTACCAAGGGCAGTTTGCCGAGTTATTGGCGCGACTTTCTTAATTTTAAAGCAAGTCGCACAATATTTACACCGTTTAAAATAGCGAGCTATAGCTCGCTATTGTTCTACACACTAATTCTTGATTTTTTGCGTGGAAGCTAGCACTTCGTTGTTTTGCTTCGCAAAAATCGTTGTGAAATTGGATGACGCTTTTCCGGCTATCGGTTATTTCCTTTAATGCGTTGATCTCTGTCTCGTTAAACTGCTTCAGGTGCGGTTCTAAATCTGTGTAAATCTTTTGTGGACGTAAGCGAACGCGTGTGTCTGTCGCATCGGAAAATGCTTCTAAAACCTTGGCTTTGTACGTTTGATACATTTCCTCAAGTTCAGGTTGAGGATAAAAATGTAAAAAAACGGCCACAGCGACGATTAAGATCAATAAATTCTTCATATCATGTCGTATAATGTGGTTGTTTTTATAGAATAATCAATTTGATCCAATTAATAAAATAAGAAATCAAAAATCTTGGATTAAATAAATAATCGTTGTCGTGCAGTTGATTATAAATAAAGTTCGTGTCGCCCAAGGATTCATAGTGAAAAGTCAAGAAAAACAAGTCGTTAATGGTCTTGAAATCCCGGTAAAGAATATAAAAATTCATAAACCTAAGGATGTTGAGCATTATAAGCCTCGCGATCAAATTTACGTCCGTAAAGTGAAAGGCGTGTTTCAACAACTCAGACGTAAAATGAATTTTTTCTTTTTGGCGCTGTTTGCGGTTTTACCATGGCTGCAATATGAAGGTCATCAGGCAATTTTACTCGATATTTCAGAGCAGCGATTTACCTTGTGGAGCCTAACGTTGTGGCCACAAGATTTAACATTGCTAGCATGGTTGTTCATATTAAGTGCGTTTTTACTATTTTTTGTCACCACATTTCTCGGTCGAGTATGGTGTGGTTATTTGTGTCCACAAACTGTGTGGACCTTTATTTTCATATGGTTTGAAGAAAAAATTGAAGGTACTGCGAATCAAAGGAAAAAGCTTGATAGCCAAAAGATGGATGCCAACAAGTTCTGGCGTAAATCGCTTAAACACGGTTGTTGGTTATTCTTTTCTGTTTTAACGTCGTTAACCTTTGTCGGTTATTTTGCGCCTATCGACGAAGTATTCGTTGATTTTTTTACCTTTAATGCTTCTTTTACTTTAGCAGCCGTCGTGTGGTTTTTTGCATTATGTACATACGGAAATGCTGGTTGGATGCGTGAAATAATGTGTTTGCATATGTGTCCATATGCGCGTTTTCAATCAGCGATGTTTGACAAAGACACGTTAACGGTAACGTATGATTACCATCGCGGAGAAAATCGTGGTCCGCGCGCTCGTAAGCAAGACCCAAAAACCCTAGGCTTGGGTGATTGCATTGATTGTAGTTTGTGTGTGCAAGTATGTCCGACAGGTATCGATATCCGAAATGGTTTACAGTATGAATGCATAAACTGTGGCGCCTGTGTTGACGCATGTGATGGCGTAATGGAGCGAATGAAGTATCCTAAAGGCCTAATTCGTTACACCACAGAGCATGAACTTGAAGGGAAAAAAATCAAATTAATACGCTCCAAGTTAGTCGGGTATGCAACGGTATTAATCGTTATGTCGAGCTTGTTGCTATATGAGATTGCCGCACGTACACCTGTGTCTCTCGATATCATTCGTGACCGAACTGAGTTAGCAAAAGAGAATTTTAACGGTGAAATTGAAAATGTCTATACGCTGAAAATACTTAATAAATCGCAGAAAGATAACCGTTATCGATTATCGGTTAAAGGCATCGATAAGGCGATTTGGCATGGTGAACAAGAAGTATTGGTTAGAGCCGCAAGTGTTTATACGCTGCCGATGAGCATTTCAGTAGACCCCTATGAGTTGAATGGTTATATGAACGACATTACCTTTGTTGTGGAATTAATTTCTGAGGAAGAAGCAGTGCGCATTGAGCAAGAATCGCGCTTCTTTAATAAACGCTAATGGCAGTATTTGATTTTACGTCGTTATCACCCGATCTTATTTTAGATGGAATTGAAAGTACCGGCATATTTGTTGACAGCGGTCTGTTGGCGCTAAACAGTTACGAAAATCGTGTGTATCAGTTTCATGATGAAGACCGAGTTAAATATGTGACTAAGTTCTATCGCCCACAGCGATGGAGCAAAGCGCAAATAAAAGAAGAACATGAGTTTTCATTGGAGTTACAAGCGCAGGAATTGCCAATAGTGGCACCTCTTGTGCGAGACGGTGAATCGTTATTTGAACATCAAGGCTACTATTTTGCCCTTTATCCCTGCCGTGGTGGTCGCATATTTGAAGTGGACAACCTCGATCAACTCGAATGGATGGGACGCTTTATAGGTCGTATTCACGCAGTTGCATCTAAACAAGTTTTTACCAGTCGTCCCTCAATTACCTCGCAAGAGATGTTAATTGACGCTAGGAATGTCATTAAAGAAAGTGGTTTTGTTTCTACGGCAATTGCAACTGCATTCTTCACGATACTCGATCAGGTCATTGTTGAAGCGGAAAAGCAATATCAACCAACCAATCTAATCCGTCTACATGGTGATTGTCATGCAGGGAATATTCTGTGGACAGACGATGGTCCGCATTTTGTTGACCTTGATGATTGCCGTATGGGGCCCGCAATTCAAGATTTGTGGATGATGTTGTCTGGTGACCGTCAGCAAAGAATTCTTCAGCTAGATACGCTTTTGTCAGGTTATGAGGAATTTCACGACTTTGACAGCAAAGAACTTGCGTTAATTGAATCTTTGCGTACCATGCGGGTAGTAAATTATATGGCATGGCTCTGCAAGCGTTGGCAGGATCCTGCTTTTCCTCATAGTTTTCCTTGGTTTAATACTGAGCGTTACTGGGAGGAACAAGTACTTTCTTTGAAAGAGCTGCTCGCAAGTATGCAAGAACCAGTATTGTCATTACTGCCTTAATAATAAAAATTGGGAATATTTATATGCGTCGATTAATTATGGCTGCAACATTATTGTTGTCGGCACTTAGTGTTCAAGCAAATCAGTTTGAAGAAGGTGTTCACTACGAGAAAGTTAACGGTTTAACTGCATCTGATGCAGAAGTTCGTGAGTATTTTTCATTTTACTGTCCACACTGTTTTGAATTTGAATCGCACCTGAAAGTGCTTAAAGCACAATTGCCGGAAGGTGCAGAATTTGTAAGAAGCCATGTAGATTTCATGAGAATGGCGTCGCCTAAAATGCAGAAAATGCTTACCAAGGCGTTAATCGTTGCTAAAAAGCTGGATCAAGAAGAGCTACTAGTTACTCAGATCTTTAACTATATCCACAAATATCGTGCGGTTTTCACTTCGGAGCGTGATGTTCGCAATGTGTTCGTTAATGCTGGCGTAGAAAGTGAGACATTTGAGAAACTGATTAATAGTGAAGATGTGATCAAAGAAATGGAGCAAATGCAGCACTTTCAAAATACATTGGCAAAAAATGGCGGGTTAAGCAGAGTACCAACTATTATTGTAAATGGTAAATATCTAGTGAATGCACACAAGCTCGAGCATAGCTCAATTAACGAAAAATTATCTGAGCTAGTGAATTTTCTACTTACGTTAGAAAAGTAACACTTATCCTATCAGCAAGTACGCTTATTGAAATGTCGGCAGTTTTTTTCGAGACTGCCGATATAATCTAAAACTCAATACAGCGGCCACCAACATCAAACATAACGCTACAACAACTTGATCGGTCTTGCCGACGCTTATCCCTGCGCCCAACATCGCAAACAATGTCATTTGGGGAACAAAGCCAACACCAGTACCTAGTAGATAAGGCCATGCTGGCGCTTTTACTGAGCCCGCAATAACATTAGTCAGGAAGTTAGAGCCAACAGGAAGTAATCGAATAATCAGTGCTTTCTGAAAGGTGTCAGTCGAGAAAAATTCGGCGAGTGATTGTTGTTGCACCGGAAAGCGTCTGCTAATTCGTTGGCTGAACATGGTTCTGGCACCCATGTATGTTAGTACGCAACCACCACACGCGACGAGTGTGGCTAATAGCGTGGCGCTCGTACTGCCAACTAAATAACCTAAACTGAATGCGACAACTTGCCTAGGCAAACCAATTGCCATTAACAGCATAAGCAGCAGACAGAGTGCCATAAGATGCATGCTATTGTGAATATCAAAAAGTGCTAGCCACTGGTTGAGCGTTGCTTGGTCAACCCACAATGTGAGCAACCACGTGATAGCCAACAGGCCTAAGCCGATGACTGTTAATGCTACTAGTTGCTTTACCTGATTTGAACCTTGCATGTAACCGTCGAAATTACATGCCAGTTAAATCACGTAGTAATTTTGCTTTGGCCTGATTAAATTCTTCTTCTGTTAAATGACCTTGCTGTTTGAGCTTTGACAGTTTGTCCAGTGATTCAATGATTTGACTGTCGAGCATTGGGTCTGTGCGCCTATCATTCGACTGAACAGGTGAAGTTTCATGCGCTAGAGTGGTTTCAACATGAGGCGAAGAAGAAGCAACTTTCGTTATTTTTTCGCCCCTCATGGCTTCAATACCAACAGGTTTTGGCTGTTGTAAGCTAGTTGGCTGTGCTTGTGTTGTGGAGCTGGGGTTGCTATTAGCATTAGCCTGCGCTGGCGGAGTCGTAGTTTTGACTAACTTAGTTTTAGCTTCTGGCTTTGATTTAACAATGCGCTTGCCTGTTGCAGTTGGATTAATCTGTTCAGAATAAAACCAGCACCAATCGATCAAGTACCCGCATACTTCAGCAAACTTAGCCTTAGTGTAACGCTGGTTACCTTCTCTTAAATATATGCAACATTCGTATCTTGTGTCATTGTCGATGAAGATTACTTCAACCTTGCGCACTTCATCGCCTACCATTTTTCGGCGTTTTTCCTCGATAAACAACTTATCTAAATTTGTTTCTTTTTTGGCATCAAATCCGCAATCATCCTTTGATGAAATGGTCAGAATTTCTTTATCGTTTAGAATAACTAAACATTCTGCGATGGCGTTTATAGCAATAGTGGTATCTATATCCACCGCGTGACGTTTATATAAGTGGACAAACTTGTCTTGCTCGCTAAAGGTAAACCGTGCGTATTTACGTCTTAGTAATTTCCGAGCTTCCATTTTGTTTTTGTGCTGCCAATATAGCAAGATGCTGATTAGCACAGGAACGAGCAATACTAGCCAAATCAATCCGTTTGATTCTTCTTCACTGGATTTTTCCGCTGCGGTCTGAGCTACTTGCGGATTGCCATTATTCGTTGAGGAAATGCCAAATAAGTACAGTGTTTCATGATCAAGCAACATAAGTTGACCATCTACACTCGACAATAATGAATATTTACCATTGGGAGAAAGGATATCTAATGGCAACTGCCACAAAAAAACGGAGCCAGTTTGTTGGCCGGCATTTAAGGCCGTTAGCTCCCATGCTCCACTTCGTTTTACCAAATACAGTAAATGATGTCTAAGTTGGCTAATCGCTTTTTCGTGGTAAGTGTAAAAGGCTTGTGCAACATCTGTTGATTTGAGTTGAAATAGCGGGCGTACTTGCGTTAAATCTGGCGCTAACTGACCGTAAGGCACTTCAACAAGTACGATGGTTGGCGGTGTGTCAATCGCTATTTGAAGATGTTCTTCGTTTTGTTTATTCCATGAGAAATAACTAATACGGCCAAGATTTCCGATAAGAATAGCTGCATGTGTTTCGTCGTTGAGTGCAATGCCATTATTGACTAACGAGTAGTTTTTCAGGCCAAATTTTTCAGGACGAAATCTAAGGATTGCATTACTTGTTGTCTCATCATCGGTACTTAAATAAGCTCGGTTAACAGAGACATACATTAAGCCATATGTGTCTTGCCAAGGTTTTACATACGGATTAAAGCGAATATTGGTTATGCCATTACTCGAGTCATCAATGCCAACGCGAAACACTTCTCTTTTTCTTGCCGACATTGGCGTTAAATTGGTACTGACGCTAAATTGCCATTCGTAGATTACAGCATCTAATTCCGTTGCATCCTCATCAGTGTTTTCTGCGTCGGTTGCTTGGATAAACGTTCTGCCTCTGCGCTTTTTTGGCTCAATATGGCTGCTGTATAGTATGGCGTAGCCAAATTCATTTTTTTGCGTGAAATTGGGATGTATTGCGAGAGAAACCAGTGAAGATTCGTCACTTTCTTGTGCAATTAACGTTTTAGAATGCTTGTTATCTATGTCAAAAAGTGCGATTTCACCGTTTTGATACGCGGTAATTAACTGGTTGCTATTGAACGGATTGTTTATTACGGATTGTAAAGGACTAGCGTTAACGGCTCTTTCTATCGTTGCCAGCTGGTTTATGCGGTAATCGTCTGCTACTGCCGGGCTAATTGCGCCTACACACGCCGAAATGACAAGCAGTACAATAACAAGATTTAAGATACTAATTCGAGTATTAGACTTAGCCTCGAATAAGTAATTCAAAGGGCTATAGCAAAGATTTTTAAACATAATCCTAATTTTTATCCCATTGCCTGCGCAATCGATATCATTTCCAATAATAAGGGAATTAAGCCCGTAAAAGCACCACGTGGTGTGCGTCTATCATTTGTTGTTGCTTATCGTTTTTCATGTAATTGAGCTTGCCATCAACAATCAGTTGATCGCCGAGTTGTGCATTTTCGCTTAAATAAATGGCCTGTGCTTCCCAAACATGCACTAAGCGCGTAAGTGTAACATTTCTCATCTCTCCAGTGATAGGAGAATGGACAAAGAAGTTCATTTCTAACGTAATTTCAGCAAATGTTCGATTGTTTTCAGTTGTGCGTAACTGAATGTCACTGGACAGACGCCCACTTGCATATATTTGGTTAATCGACTTAGCATAACCCTTAGGGTATGGGTGCGCATAAGTTGCATGAATGATTTGACGATTATTCTTCTTACTATCGACTAAATGCCCTTGTATCAACACAATATCGCCTTTATTCGCGTGTAATAGCGAACGTTCTACAACATCACCAACCATTTTAACGGTATGGTAATTGGTCCATTCACGGTATTGTTGGTTAGCTTTGTCGTACCATTTGGTGTGGGTTGCGATGATCATCTCAGCAATTGCCACAACGGGGTTTGCCTGATAGCGGATATCTGGTTTTGCAACCAAATTACCTAAAAGTGTTAGGTTACATAAATGGTTTTGTGTGGAAAGCGTCATAAATAAAACAAATTGCGATATATCCAAGTAATTTACGAGAATATCGTGAAAGCCGCAAGCAAGTATTGAATTATCGAGAGTTAGCCTTTTTGTCGTTGAGGTTTTTGTTTTTAGCTATTGCTGCCTGTACGTTATCTAATATCTGAACGACTACATGCTGCTTGCGTGACTTCACAGATTCGCTACACATTCCACACACCACCACAATTTCACAACCCAATGTTTTCACAATATCTCACAACAAAAATCAAGCAGCGTGTTGATGTCTATTAACGCTTTGAAATTAATGATGTTTTCGTGCTGCGTTGGATTGTTGTTTATTCCCAATGTTTTCTTTGTTGACCTGAGTTAATTCGCTAACTAGATTCCAATGCATATTTTGATTCAATGGATGAATGCAATGTTGGCAATTTGGATATGCGCTTTTGTGCTAATCGCTACAATTAACGGTTACTCAGTAAAAATACCGATGACAAATGTTGCTAAAAACTGCTTAGCACCATTGTGATCAAAAAATAGATTTTCTGATTAGCAGCGTAATTTCAGTGGTCGTTTGATTAGAAAAGGGATGTTGGCCTTATCCAGATATAGGGAGAACTTGTAAGGCCAACTTATTTAAATACTTGCTCAATGAAGAGCAAGCACAATTAACTCGGTAAACGTACCGAATACAAGGAGCATAATACATGCGTGAATTAAGTATCAATGAAGTACAGGAAGTGAATGGTGGGGTCGTGTTTTTGATTCCTCCTGCAGTTACATTTGCGGTGAAAGTGACAGGAGTCTCCGTAGGCGTAATAGGTTCAAGTGTTTCAATTATGGCAGCATACAAATCATTGATGGGGCGATAAAAGTGAGAGAATTAAATACACATGAAATCTGTTTAGTCGATGGTGGAGTATCTAGAGACACTGTAAAAGCGGGGGCAAGATTATTAGGGAAAGCATTCCTCACAGGAATAAGGTTAGGCACGCCTGCAGGAATCGCGATCAGTGTAATTCTGATTGGGTATGATTTATTTTCTAATTGACAAAACTAAAAGAATTAGAGCTACAGTTGTAGCTCTAATTTAGGTGATAAATATTATGGACTCTATTTTAACAAAACCGTTTGCGTTTAGTATTGCTGTTATAACTTTGGGGTGCGCAGTTGCTATTTTTATGTATGCAGAAGAAATGTATGTGAGTGGAGTATTACTTTCATTTGCATCGTTTTTTATTTTTTATTCATTTCATGAATCAAGCGTTCAAATGTTTAAATTAGGACGGTTGATGATATACATTAGCGCGGGCGTATTGCTAGTTACCGTTTTAGTTAAAGTTCCTTTGATTCTGAGCGTAATATTTATAACGGCTATGCTTATGTTTCATTTGAATATGAATCAAATAATAAACGAGGAATACCTCAACATTGAGCAAGAAGATTGAAGTATTGATGCTATATTATGGTTTTAAATTGAAGCATGCGCTCATATAGGGGGACGTGAATGCGAAAATCAAACAAACCTCACCTAAATTGGAAGAAAAATAGTAATACAGAGTGGAACAGGAGCAACGGAAACTTACGGTTCTTATATGTAAGCATATCAATCTCGGTTGCGATATCACTGTTTTTGATAATGTGACCCTAAGTACACTTTTAATTCAAGTTGCAGCATATGATTTAATCTATTTCATTACTTAAACTTTTGTTTGACGTTATTCGAAGGAAATTCAAATAACTCGCAATATGCGTACTCAAACCATTGTTCTGCAAACTAACGTAAACATGAGTAAGCCCAAGAAACTGGTGATTGAGTGTAATGGAATCAGAATGGCGCACCCAGCAGGAGTCGAACCTGCGGCCTCTGCCTCCGGAGGGCAGCGCTCTATCCAGCTGAGCTATGGGTGCACGCAACTAATTAATATAGCAATTAATAGCTTTAATACTAAGTGCTTAGTTGCGGGCGCCATACTATAGATTTGGGAGGATTTTGTCTAGCGTTGGGCTTTGAATTTTCGAGAATGCTTGACAAAGATCTACCACTTAATTTGGCCGTTTTGCGCTAATGCCGCTAAAAGCGCGGACAAATAGTGAAAAAGGTGTACATTTTATCCTAAGCAACCTAAAGTAACGCCTATAATAAATATTAAATTAATCACCAACATAGAAGCGTAATCTTTCGTTATGCCATCGTTATCATTTATTGTTAAAGCCTTCATACTCTGCGTAATCAGCACATTTAGCTGCGCACAAAGCCTATCTGTTATCAATGTTCCCGCTAGTGAATATCAATACTCGCTTAATCGTATTGGTAAACTAGATCACAAGCGAACGACGAATTTATCTTTTAAAACGGCTGGCTATTTAAAGGTACTCAATGTTGATGAAGGGGAGTTTTTTCGTCAGGGGGACGTACTTGCCACCTTAGATACATTAGAACTCAAGGCCGAGAAAAACGCACGATATGCTGAGCTACTCAATGCTAAGCGTGATGTTAGTCGAATTCGTAAATTAATCGAACAACAATTAAGTTCTGAGCAGGCGCTCGACAACGCCATGACCCAAGTTGAGCTAACCCGAGCGGCTTATCGAGTGGCTTATTACAATCTTGAAAAGGCTCAGATAATTGCACCATTCGATGGCGTGGTAGTCGTACGAAACAGTGAATTGAATGAGTTGCTTTCTCCTGAGCTAGTTGCATTCAATGTCGCTGCTACTAACAATAACTGGATTGTTCGTGTGGCGTTAACCGGTGCTGAGGTCGCTCAATTAGATGAAAATCATGCTGTTGAGATTATCGTTGAAGGTATGGGCGTCTCTAGCGGCCGCATTAGTAAAATCCCAGCAAAGTCAAAAAATAATGGATTATTTGAAGTCGAAGTATTACTCACCAATATTCCACCAGATTTTCGATTGATAGCTGGGCAAGTTTCAACTGTCGCAATGAATTTTCATCAACCACAGCTTGTTTATAAGGTGCCAATTGACGCTTTGGTTGCTATGACTTCGTCGGGCGAAGCAACCATTTATACGCAAGATGAGACAACTGAACAAACGCAACTTATTAGTTTGCCTGTGTTCAAGTTGGATAATCAGTTTCTCTATTTAAGCGCGAGTGAGTCAGAGCCACTAAATGTTGTGGTAAAAGGCTGGCAACTCATTAATCTTCAAAACTAACATTATGAACTTGCCTAAGCTCGCTATCGCGAATAAACAATTCACGCTCATTATTGTTATGTTACTTACATTAGTGGGTGTGGTTTCTTATTTATTAATGCCTCGCTCGGAAGATCCACAATTTGAAATTCCGATCACACTAATTGAAGTCATTTATCCAGGGGCGTCGCCTTTGGATATGGAATCACTTGTCATAAATCCGTTAGAGAAAGAATTGGCGGATATAGAAAACATTAAGAAAATTGAATCTCAAATTAAAAATGGTGGTGCTCGCATCACCGTTGAATTTTTGTATGGCGTAGATGCGGAAGCGTCGTATAACAAGATAAAGCAGGCAATTTCATCTGTTCGTGAACGTTTACCAGCAGGTATCCAAGAACTACTGGTATTAAAGGCTACGCCAACACGTGTGGCGATTGTGCAGTTTGCGTTGTCGAGTGAACCGCATGACTACAAGTTAATTGAATTTCATGCGAAACAATTAGAAAAGCGGCTCGAAGCACTCAATGGCGTTAAGCAAGCTGATATTTGGGGGTATCCTCAACAAATTGTTTCAGTCAACGTAAACCTGACCGCACTTCAGCATTACAACCTCTCGCTTGCGCAAATTGGGCAAGCTTTAAAAGGCCGCCTAGAAAACATTACGCCTGGTTTTGTCGATGCATCAACACGTCGATTTAATTTAAGAGCTAGTGGTGCCGTAGAAGAGCTAAGCCAAATAGAGAATACGATAATACGTTCAGATGGATTATCAGTGTTATTAGTGAAAGATGTTGCCACTGTCCAATTTGACAGCAGACAACCGACTTATTTGGCTTACTACCAAAACAAACCTGTTATCTATGTAACGGCACAGCAGCGAGAAAAAACTAATATTTTCAATGTGACTAATGCTATTGAAGGTGAAATCGCTGCCTTTAAACAGTCGCTGCCAGCTAATGTAAAATTGGAAACGCTATTTTTACAGTCTGAGAGTGTAGAAAAAAGAGTCGATGGCTTTTTTGCTAATTTATGGCAGGGCTTGGTGGTTGTTGGCGTGATGTCGTTGCTCTTTTTAGGTCTAAGAGAAGCGTTTGTTGTTATTGCAGCAATTCCTATGTCGTTCCTTATCGCAATAGGTTGGCTGGATTTTTCAGGATTTGGCTTACAACAAATGTCGATAGTAGGCTTGATCATCGCGCTAGGGCTTTTAGTTGATAATGCTATCGTAGTTACTGAGAGTATTCATCGAGAGAAAAAAAGCGTTCGTGATATTCAACAAGCTGCCGCCCAAGGGGCAAGCAAGGTTGGCTGGGCCATCTCTAGCGGTACAGCGACCACAATGTTAGCATTTTTGCCAATGTTGTTAATTGCCAGTACCACCGGAGACTTTGTGCGCTCTATGCCTGTCACCGTGGTCTTAGTATTGCTCGCCTCCTTGCTTATCGCATTAACATTGACCCCTTTATTGGCGAGTCTATTGTTATCGAATAAGCCGGCTAAAGTACGGGCATTGCAGCATTATGTGAATCTGTTTGCTGAAAAGCTGTATGCGCCTACGTTAATGAAGTTATTGCAATGGAAATGGTTGGTTATTGCCATTTGTGTTGCTGCCCTTATCGGTGCGTTTTCTTTATTTGGTCAAGTTGGTGTAAGTCTTTTCCCGAAAGCGGAAAAGCCTATGCTTTTGGTAGATGTTGAAACGCCTGCCAATTCATCGCTCGAACACACCGAAAACGTGATGTTATCAGTTGCTAAGCAAGCAGAGAAATATTCGCTGATTGACAATGTTGCGATTAATGTCGGTAATTCTAATCCGCGTATTTACTACAACGAAATCCCTCGCCGCGGCGTAGCACACTTTGGCCAAATGTTATTGATACTGGATTCTTATGACGAGCAAGAAGTGTCGAAACTCGTCGAGCAACTGCGCACAGAGCTTTCATTGCGACAAGATGCAAAAGTGTCAGTTAAAGAATTTAGGCAAGGACCCGTAACCGACCAGCCAATAACTTTTCGGTTGATGAGTGAGTCGCTGTCTGATCTTGAGAAAGTGGCCAAAGATCTTGCACAAAAAATGGCGTCATTGTCTGGGGTTATCAATATTCGTAATCCAATTGGCGAACCGAACACCGAACTCAAGCTGGTCATAGATTATCAGCAGGCAGGCTTGTTCAAAATAGATATCGCTCAACTTGATTTAACTTTACAAACAATGCTTTCTGGAGCACCAGTTGGTCAGTTGATTGAAGCAAATGGTGAAGCATATACCGTATTGGTTAAGCAGCACCGCTTAGACGTAGAACGATTAAATACAGTACAGATTCAAAACACTGAGGGCGAGTATATCCCGTTAAGTCAGTTTGCCCATTATGAGCTGGTTAAAGGGCATAGTGACTTTGCCCATTTTCAAAAGTTGAGGATGGCAAAGGTATCTGCTGATGTTGCAAATGGCTACTCGATAAATGAACTCACGACGAACTTAGTCCAATATTTGGATCAGTATGACCTACCTAAAGGCATGTACTACGTGCTAGGGGGCGAGGAAGAAAACCGACAACAATCGTTTGCGGGCTTGTCGCAGATTATGATGATTACTGCTGTTGGCATATTTGCTACCTTAGTTTTGCAGTTTAAATCGTTGCTTCAACCGCTGATTATCTTTACGTCGATTCCTTTTGCAATTGCCGGGGCAATTGTTGGTTTGTATCTGAGCGGCTTGTCGTTTTCTATGATGGCATTTATCGGGCTAATCAGTTTATTTGGCATTGTGGTAAATAATGCGATCATTCTAATTGATACGGTCAATCGGCTAATCGCTGATGGCTTGAGCAAGCGCGATGCTATTTTTAGTGCCAGCGCAGTAAGGTTCACCCCCATTTTGCTGACCACACTAACCACTATTGGTGGTTTATTACCTTTAACACTTCTTGGTGGAAACCTATGGCAGCCTTTAGGTGTGGTGATTATTGCAGGCCTGTGTGTTTCTGCGGTAATGAGCTTTATTCTTGTACCCATGTTGATTGAGATTTTTACTAGAAGAACTGCTACATCTCGGAGTTAGTTGCTGTTATGGATACCATTGGCTTTTTTGGCTACGTTTTTGCCGCATTGGCATATGCGGTGTTTTGTTTCTTATTATTTGCTGCGCGCAATAATACGGTTTTTGCTAAGTGGTTATTGCTTTCATCTTTTGTTTCCTTAGTAACTAATTTAATCGCAGCTGCGCAAATCAAATTAGGGTTTGGCTTGCAGATAGCGATGGCAATGGACTGCATCAAAATTGCGATGTGGTCTGTGCTTATATTGCTGTGCAATACTGAACTTAGCTCGTTAAAAAAGCTGTTAAGCAATCAGTATATCCGCAAGTATCTGAGCGTATGGTTGATGCTACTAACAACCTGTTGGGGTACAACATACCTGCTTGAGTATTCCTATCAGTATTTGTTCTTGTTGTTTATTGTTCTGAACTTGTGGAGTTTGGTGCTATTGGAGCAATTATTTCGAAGTGCGAATGACAAAATACGTTGGGCGATATGGCCTTTGGTAATAGCTATTGCGTCTATTTCACTCTTTGATTTTGTTATCTATGCGCAAGCAACCATGATTGGCGAAATAGATTTCGATTTTTGGTATAGCCGTGGCTATATTGCGGCTATTGTTGTGCCTTTCTTATTAGTGAGTACACGCCGAATACGTGATGGCGCTGTGCGGATCTTTGTATCTCGAAGTGTTGTTTTTTATAGCTCAATGTTAATGATCGCTGGTATTTATTTACTCGTGATGGCATTTGCGGGCTACATTATCAATTATTTTGGTGGTGAATGGGGCAGCATATTTAGCATCGGTTTTCTGGTGCTTGGTGGCATCGTTTTAGTTGTGTTATTGATTACTGAATCTTTACGTAGACGTGTAAAAGTATTCATAGCCAAGAATTTTTTCGCTAATAAATACGAGTATCGAGACGAATGGCTTAACTTAATTGAAAAAATTGAAACGACCAGTGCACAATCACCTTATCAGTTAGCGACAAATATTATGATGTCTAAATTGAATGCGCTTGGCGGAGCGGTGATAAAAAAAATCACTAATTCCCAGTATAAAGTGCATTATGAAGAAGGGATTGTTATAGATAAATCGTTCAGCGAGCAAATTCTAAGAATCAATAGCTTTTGCCAAGACAAAGGGTGGATAATTGATATAGCAGAATATGAAGCTGCACCTAGTGTCTACGGTGACTTATCTTTAGATCTAGCATTATGTAAAGCGAAAAATATTCGCATAATCGTGCCAATTCATATTGGTAAAGCGTATTACGGCTGTTTTATCTTTACTGATACCAATGAGCTAAAGCAGTTAAACTGGGAAGACAGAGATTTACTATTTGCGGTAGCCAAACAACTAGGTAACTTTGTTTCATTGCATGAAGCCAATGACAAACTTGCCGAGTCTAAACAATTCGACGCGTTTAACCGCATGTCTGCGTTTTTAGTGCATGATTTGAAAAATGTACAAGCGCAACTCGCGCTAATCACAACTAATGCTGAAAAACACCGAAACAATCCCGCATTTATAGATGACGTATTTGAAACGGTAGAGTCGGCGACAGAGCGCTTAGCAAAAGTGTTGTCACAACTAAGAAAAAAACAAGCGGCCCAATCTAAATCACGTATGACAGAACTTGATGTTGTTGTTCAAAAGGTGGTTGAACAACGGAACGTGATTAAACCTAAAGTCGATATTGTGGCGTTGGAAAGCTGCCAAATGTCTATCGATGATGACACTTTCCACTCTGTATTAAATCACCTTATTCAAAACGCACAAGAGGCGACATCTGGTGATGGATGGGTTAAAGTAGGGCTGGCGGCCAATGAACATCATGCCACAATCACTATTGAAGATAATGGCAGTGGAATGTCTCCCGAATTTATTGAAAAAAGGCTATTTAAACCTTTTGATACTACTAAAGGTAATGCGGGGATGGGCATTGGTGTTTATGAAGCCAAACAGTTTATAGAGAGTATCGCTGGCGTTATAAGTGTAACGAGTGAGGAAGGTAGCGGTACCAAGTTTACAGTCGAGTTACCACTTAATCCTGTATTCCAATAATTCTATAAGGATTGATTGCAATGGAAAAATTATTAATTGTCGATGATGACAAAGGTATTCAAAAGCAACTTAAATGGAGTTTGTCTGATTACGAAGCAATCTTAGCGGATGACCGTGAGAGTGCAATTGCGGCTATTCGTCGTTATGAGCCAAAAGTTGTGACATTAGATTTAGGTTTGCCACCTGATGAAACTAATGCGAGTGAAGGCTTAGCTGCGCTTGAAGAGATTCTTGCTATTGCACCCTATACCAAAGTAATTGTAATTACGGGTAATGATGATCGCACCAATGCATTAAAAGCGATTAATGCTGGCGCTTACGATTTTTACCAAAAACCCATCGAACCGGAAGTGATTAATGTCATTGTGTCTCGTGCATTTTCAGTCGCGGCCATCGAAGAAGAAAACCGCAAAATGCGTGAAGTGGGTGGAAGTGACATCGGTATCATTGGTAACAGTGAGTCGATCGAGCGATTACGTACCATGGTTAAGCGAATTGCACCAACACAAATTACAGCGCTTTTACTAGGTGAAAGTGGTACGGGTAAAGAAGTAACCGCTAATGCGGTACATCTCGCCAGTGATCGTAAGAAAAAGCCTTTTGTTGCCATTAACTGTGCCTCTATTCCAGAAACGTTATTGGAAAGTGAGTTATTTGGTTTTGAAAAAGGGGCGTTTACCGGCGCTCACCGAACAACAAAAGGCAAAATTGAGTGTGCAGAGGGTGGAACCTTATTTCTAGATGAAATTGGTGATATGCCTTTTAATTTGCAAGCTAAGCTATTGCGATTTTTACAGGAAAAGCGCATTGAGCGCCTAGGTGGCCGCCAAGAAATATCCGTTGATGTTCGAGTGGTGTGTGCGACAAATCAAAACTTAGAAGAAATGGTGGCGGCTAAAACGTTCCGCGAAGATTTATTTTATCGTGTCAGTGAAATTACGCTAAATATCCCACCATTAAGAGATCGTGATGAAGACGTCTTAATCCTCGCTCAGTACTTTTTACAGCGTTATGCGACTGAATATAAACGTAATATCAAAGGCTTCTCTGACGACGGTTTAAGCGCTATAAAGGCGCATCGTTGGCCAGGTAATATTCGTGAACTACAAAATAAGGTAAAAAGTGCCGCAATAATGGCGACAGGCACCTTAGTTACGGCAATGGATTTAGGCTTCTTTGACCACACAGATACTAATGTCGAACTAAATCTGAATCTACGTCAAGTGAGAGAGCAAGCAGAATCACTGGCGATTCAAAAGGCTTATGCGCTTGCGGAAGGCAATATGTCGAAAACTGCTGAGCTATTGGGCGTAACAAGGCCAACGCTTTATTCTTTAATAGAGAAATATGAGCTGACGATTAACGCAGAGTAAATAGCTGTATGTCTTAGATATAAAAAAATCCCGCTAATTTTAGCGGGATTTTTGTTTAATCTAATACGATGATTATGACTCTGCATCTTCAATGTTACTTTCGGCATAAAGGCGACTTTTCTGCTTGAGTAACTTGTCGACGTATCTCGCCATTTTCACTTTTTGTTTGATGTTTGAGTCCAATATATCTTCAACTTCACGAAGCACTTCTCTGATATTCTCAACGTTCTCAGAAGAGTTAACAACGACTTGTTTGGGTTCGTTGGTGGTTAATTGCTCAGTGCCTAGCGAACCTGTTAGCTCTACTTCCATTTCTTCAGCAACACTGTTTATTGCGTTGATATCGATATGGTCAAGCTCTTCTAAGAAGCCAAACAATAATAGGCGGTCAACGAATATGTTAATTTTTCTTGGAACACCTAATGTTTTTTCGTGGATGAGTTCGATCGCTTCTTCTGAGAATAAGTCTTCTTTGTTACAACCTGCTTGGTGTAATCGATGATTGATATATTCAGCAACTTCTTCACAAGTTAATGGTTTCAAGTGCGCCGAAGCGATAATGCGTTGCCTGAATTGCTCCATATTTGGCGCTTGAATAATTGGTTTTAACTCTTCCTGACCTAGTAAAAAGCTCTGAATCAGCGGCTTATTATTTAATTGAAAATTAGACAACATGCGCAGCTCTTCAACTGTTTCACTCGGCAGGTTTTGTGCTTCATCTACAATTAACAATGCGCGTTTACCTTGCTCATGAAGGTTGATCAGGAACTTTTCAATCGCTTGAAGTAGCTCAGCTTTACTGTCACCTTTGGCTTGAATATTAAATTCAGAAACAACAAGTGCCAGTAACTCGTGAGGAGATAGTTTAGTTGTCACAAGTTGAGCCGCGACAATGCTATTATCACCTAAATTATTCAGCAGATTACGTGCAATAGTTGTTTTACCTGTCCCTATTGGCCCTGTAATAACAATAAAACCTTCGCCTTGGTCTAAACCGTACTGCAAGTATGAAAGTGCACGCTGATGATGACTAGACGCAAAGAAAAACCTCGGGTCTGGGCTTAATTGAAATGGCTTTTCTTTAAAGCCATAATAATTTTCATACATTCAGTTAAAATTCCTTAGTAACTACAAAGCCTACGCGGCCTTCTTTGTAATTTAACGTGAAGTTGTCTGAGCTACGATTAATGTAACTAAGCGAAAAATCAGCGCTTAGCCTACTATTCATGTCTTTTTCGTAAGCGATAAGGTAATTACGGTAACGGTCTTTTCGTTCACCTTCTTGGCCGATCTGATAGTGGTTTTCTGAAAATGACATGTTGAAATTTACTGAAGATCGACCACTTAACTTACGTTTAGCCGTAATTTTAGCTGTTTGAATTTCATCTTTAACGCGTGTATCTAAATTTTCTCGTTCACTGGCCTGTAATTCAAACGTGAATGTTGTACGAGGCAACGCGAGTTCACTGACCCATTGCAAATTCTTATTGAGTGAAAATACATCATCTTCACTTACTTCCACATCGCTAACGGTTATGAGTTGATGCGTGTTAACATCGATATCTTGACCATCAGCTACAAAACATTGATTAAGGTCGGTGCCAAAGTCGTCTGGACACCAAAAGCTACCCACAGAGAATTGAGTGAAGTTATTACGCGTAAACGTTTGCACTTCTTCAACGTAGGATATTGAATTGGTCAAGCGTTTATTTCTATGGCTAAATTCGGCATGGTAACTGTCACCGTAAAAGCGCTCTGATGTACCAAGAGTAAGCTGGGTTCTTGAGCTTGGTTGCCACTCAAGTTGTGCATCCCAATAGTTATCTAATGCGTTGCCGTCAATGTCGGTTCCGTCATCTACAGGCTTGTTATAAGACAAATCGAAGCGCAAACGCGGTGTTATCAACCAACGTAAACCAGCACCGTAACTGTTAGACTCCGCAAGTCGTCCGCCTCCGATCGTGCCTTCAGTCTCTTCATCGTAGTAACGAAGAAAAGGGTTGATCTTATAGGGTGTAAGAAGCCCTAGTTTTACTTCTCCTTGATAAAACTTTCCTTCGCGCTGATTATTTTTTGTGTCTTGGATATTTGCATTCAAATCCCAAAATACAATTCGAGCACTGACGCCATTCTTACTGTTGATTGCTGCTTGCCAGCCTTCTTGTTCGCCTAAACCATCTTCAGCTTCAGTCACTAAGTAGTTTGCACTACTATTAATAATAAAGTCGCTATTGTTAGCGTTATACTGAATGCCTGATGTGTAACGTTCAACTTGTACAGTATCGCCAGATACAATATCCGCAAATGCGTTTCTTGTTGTATCGCGCGATTGGTTTGAAATATCAGCACTTGCAATTAGCGTGATGCCATTTGGCCATAGGGTGTAAGCGATACTACTTTCAAGGTCGTGATAGTCGCCATCTTGATCGTGATCATGTGAGAAAAAGGCGTACTTACTACTCGATCGCCAATTCCATTGTAAGTTCTTTGATTGGTAATCTAAATCAAGCAATACTCCAGCTTGGCTAACCAAGCTGGAAATTTCATTATGACGTGTCAACTCTACGTTGTCTGAGTATGTTTCTTCCAAAGTAAACTTTGGAGTGAACTCAAATTCTCCCGCATTCGTTGCAGAAGTTACCGCCAGTGCGATGGTTGATAAGGCAAATACGTTACTTCGTACCGTAGCCATAGCCGTAGTAGCCATACATATCCTTATGAGATCTGATTGCTTTATTTAATACGATGCCGACAGCCAAATCTTCGCTAAGAGGTTCAGTCGCTTGTTTTACATCGGCTACCAATGTTTTTGATTCTTCTGCTACGATGACTGCTTGTCCCATCAAGTTCGCTAGTACAGGGGTTTCAGTGACCCCGATAAGCGGCGGACAGTCAAAAATAACGACACGGTCGGGGTATCGATCTGCTAATTCTTGCGCCAATGCTGCCATTCGGTCACTTGCCAGTAGCTCATTCGACAAATGATGTGGTTCTCCAGCAGGAATCAATTTCAATTTATCGACATTCGTGCTGTAGAGCATTTCACCAATACTATCGTGTTGGCCAAGTAAGTATTCAATCAAGCCTGGTGTTTGTTCCAGACCTAATTCACGATTAACACTTGGGCGTAATACATCGGCATCAACGAGCAAGACCGTTTTATCTTGCTCTAGTGCGATGCTTAATGCGAGATTGATGGAAATAAATGTCTTCCCTTCGTTTGGCTTAGAACTACTCACCATGATGAGATTACTGTTCTTCAATGTACGTGCGCCGCTACCAAAAGCATTATTTAACAGTTTACGTTTGATGGTACGAAATTCGTCTTTAATGCTCTTTCGGGTACCTGTGTCAATTAAGAAACCACGACTATTAAGTGATTCTTTATCAAGATTTAAGCAACGGTCATCAGCCATTACAACTTCTTTTCCTGCAACTTGTTCTGGCGCTTGTTCAGGTGCATTCACGCTGCTTGTTTCTGCAGCGTCTTGGTGAACCTTTTGGTCCTCAGCCTTTTCTGCATTTTTGGACTTTTGCTTTGCCAGTGCTTTTTCTATGGTACTCATCTTAAAAAATCCTGTTGATTGGGCCCTGGACTAAATTTGGAAAGGCAAAATATGCGATAAAGATACTCAATAGCCCCAAAAGCATTAGGTTTGAGGTAACGAATATAATTGTTTTCTTACGATGCCACTTCTTTAACCCTAAGTTTTCAGTCGCAGACACTACGCCAAGGATTGGTAATCCGGTTGCGCGGCTTAACTGATTACTTGACGTAACAACTGGGTTCAATTGGCTAAATAGCAATGATAAACCTAGCCCTGCGCCAATGCCGACAATTGTTACACCTATCAATAGAAGAATTCGAGGCGGTCCACTTGCTTTACTCGCTGCTCGAGGTGGATCAATCACATTGAATTGGATTTTGTCTGTAGTTTCGTCTGCCTGTTGAGCTAATTGTGCAGTTTCTCTACGCGTTAGTAGTTCTTCGTAGGTTTGTTTTGTTGTATCGTAACCGCGATTCAAGTTAACTAATTCAGCTTCAATCTCTGGAAGTGTATGAATTTTACTTTCAAGATCTTGCACTCGGCTACGGTAGCTGTTTGCTCTTACGTTCAAAGAGGCAATCAAGTTTTCCAATTGGTTCACTTGAATCTGAACTTCTTGGAATACAGGGTTTTGCGTCATTTGAGCAGTAGCCGTAGTCTCCGAATCATTATTGGCGACGAACGACTGTATTTCCTGAGCACGTCGTTTTTTAAGGTCTTCTAAGCGTCGTAATGCTTCTTTTACATCTGGATGCTTATCAGTATATCTTAGCTGTAATGAATCAAGACGACCTTCCATTTCTGCGATACGATCATCATAAGCTGTTTTTATTGATGTGTCCGTCTGGATCTTATTGTCCGGATCAATAATCATTTGCTTATCCAGCGTTAGCTGCTTTTTCGCAGACGCTAATTTGGTCTGATTTTCCAACAATTCTAATTCAATTGCTTTTAGCTGCTCTTTTGCTCTATTTAATTGAACATAATAGCCACCAGATTGAGACGGTAATACATCGCTGTATTTTTGCTTGAAGTCAGTCAAACGTGCTTCAGCCGCAATCAGTCTATTCTCATAATCTTTAATTTGATCAGTTAAGAATTTCTGTGCGCTATCGGAGTCGCTACGAGATTCGCCTAGCGTATTCTCAATAAAGACATGTAACGTCGATTGAACAATATCACGCGCCATTACGGGGTCTTTATTTTCGATTGAAATGGTGTAGATATTTTGGCGACCCGAACGAGAAATTTTGATGTCATTCTTCAATGATTGAATGATTTGTTCATATTCTTCGTTGTTGTTTGCCTGAACGTCCAAATCTGTCATCCGCGTAATGCGCTCAAGGTTTGGACGGCTCAATAGTGTTTGCACCATTAATGCGACTTGGTAGTCGGGGTTATTTTCAACGGTGATACCTTTCAATAACGGACGCAGTAATGATTGAGTGTCAACATATACTCTGGCTTCCGATTCATACACATCGGGCATTTGAGAAACGTAATACCAACCAAGTGGACAAATAATCCACGTAGCGAGCATTAAATAACGTCTCTTTATCCAAATCCCTTTTAGGTAATCTAAAATTTGTTCAATAATTTCTTGCATTCCTGACCTCAAAAACAGGTGATAGTGAGCTTATTGGTTAGAACCAAGTCTCAGGTATAACAATGATATCACCCGGTAATACATCTACGTTGGCAGAAATTTCACCATTTTTGATTAAATCAGTAATGTGAATTTCGTATTCTTTTTGAACGCCATTTTCGATACGCACTAATACGGCATCATTGCCATCAGCAAATTCAGTTAATCCGCCTACCTGAATCATTACGTCAAGCAGTGTCATATTTTGCTTGTAGTTGATCGCTTGCGGTTGGGCAGCTTCGCCAATAACTCTGATTTGCTCACTGTATGGACCCACGAAATTGTTAACAGTCACTGTCACAACTGGATCTCTTAAATAAGTTGATAAAATCTGCTCAATTTGACGAGCCAATTCGGTTGGTGTTTTTCCTGATACTGGAATGTCTTCAACTAGTGAAGTAGTGATCATACCGTCAGGGCGAACAACGAACGTGCCCGAAACTTCTGGATCACGCCAAACAAAGATGTTTAATACATCACCTGCACCAATTAGATATTTATATGAGGTAACATCTGTCGTCGTCGATTGGTGTATAGTGGCAGGCGGCAATGTCTGTGAACTACAGCCTGATAATACATAGCCAGCAGCGAGAAAAATTAACGCTTTAATACTCTTGGTCATACGGTGTTCCATGGTCTCAACCTTCTATTAACATCGGTTTTTTTATATAAACTACCAGATTGTATTTGATTTTTACAACTGATGCACATTATTTAACAACTGTAAAATAATAAGGATGTTTGGTACGATTGCATCTCTTATCTTTACAATTGTGCACTTATCAATTCTAATATCGCTCGCAGCTACATTAATTGATACGTAAAATAATAGGGAATTATCGTTTATATATGTCTAGCCCAAAGTTTCGAGATCTATCTTCTGGTAGCAAGTCTCTAGTTTTAATTGAATTTTTGTGCTTTGTCAGTGCGTTTTTAGCAGCGATATATAGCAACAGCATATTGCTGTATGTTCAGCATGTTAATTTACCTATTAATTTCTTATTTATTTATGCTGTAGTTTATGCGCTGATCGTTCAATTGTCCTCATTAGCGCTTGGATTATACAACTCTAAATTGCGTGAAAGTCTTAGAGGGATAGTTAGACGACAACTTGTATCAGTTGCAATCGGCTTTTTTATTATCACGCTTCTTAACCCATTTTTCGCTAACCTCTCTATTGCAACAGAGCTACTTGCTATTGCCTCTGTATTGAGCTTAGTTTTTGCGGCCAGTTTTCGCTATATAACACTTAAAATAGACTTCTTTGGATTAAATAAACGGAATGTGCTGGTACTAGGTGCTGGTGAAAGGGCGTCTATTATAGAAAAACGTATGCGCCGTGATGTTGATCGCCAAGGGTTTAACATGCATGGCTTTATCGTGATGGATGGTGATTCAGACAATGGTATTGTGAACGAAAACAAAATCACGCTTGATAGCTCTATTGTTAACTACGCATTAGAACACGATATTGATGAAATTGTAGTGGCGAGTGATGAGCGTAGAAACAATCTACCCGTTGATGAACTGTTCGCATGTAAAATTCGTGGTGTTGAAGTTACTGAAATTTTAGACTTCATTGAGCGTGAAACGGGGCAAATCGCAGTTAATCTTATTTATCCAAGCTGGGTTATCTATTCAAACGGCTTTGCATCAGCCAACCATTTGAGAAACACACTAGACTGGATATTTAATGCCAGTATCGCTTTCGTACTGTTTTTGTTTACTTGGCCGATAATGCTAATTACGGCAATTTTAATTAAACTCGACGAAGGGTGGAAGGCACCAGTGTTCTATTTACAAGAGCGCGTTGGCTTAGATGGTCAAGCCTTTCATATTATAAAATTCCGTAGCATGCGTATTGATGCCGAAAAAAATGGTGCGCAGATGGCAAAAGAGAATGACGACCGTACCACAACAATTGGTAAGTTCATTCGTAAGTATCGTGTTGATGAATTGCCACAAATATATAATGTCATGCGTGGCGATATGGGGTTTGTTGGCCCTAGACCTGAGCGCCCTGAATTTGTTCAGCAACTAATCAAGAATATTCCTTATTACAACGAGCGTCATAACGTTAAGCCTGGCTTAACAGGGTGGGCTCAACTTAAGTACCCTTATGGCGCTACGCAAGAAGATTCGTTGGAAAAGCTTAAATTTGATTTGTACTACATTAAGCACAGAAGTTTTCTGCTAGACCTGTTGATCCTTATCCGAACTGTAGAGATTGTTTTATTCGGCAAGGGGCGTTAAGGAATGACCAAGCACAACATCGTAAATGCGATGACGGTCGATGTGGAAGACTATTTTCATGTATCGGCATTTGAATCTGTTATCAATAAAAATAACTGGGAGTCAATGGAGTTAAGGGTAGAGCGCAATACCTACCGTTTACTTGAGTTATTTGAACAACACAATGCTAAAAGCACTTTTTTCACTTTAGGTTGGGTGGCTGAACGCTGCCCGCAACTCATTCGCGCTATAGTGGAACAAGGTCATGAACTTGCTAGCCATGGTTATGCACACAAGCGTGCATTAGAAATGACTAAGTCAGAGTTTTTCGAAGACGTTAGCAAAAGCAAAGATATCTTAGAGCAAATTTCTGGTACGCAGGTTTACGGTTATCGAGCACCTAGTTTTTCAGTGAAAGACTCGAATACTTGGATTTACGACGTACTCGTAGAGCTGGGTTTTGAATATAGCTCTAGTACATACCCAATTGCTCATGACCTGTATGGTGTGCCGGATTGGCCAAGGTTTAAATATTTGCGAGAAGAGGGCATTACCGAAATCCCTATCCCTACTGTGCGCAAAGATGATGTAAACACAGGCATTGGGGGCGGTGGCTACTTTCGTTTATATCCTTATTGGATGTCACAAAAACGCATCGAGCGATACTTAAGCGAAGAAAAACAACCATACAGTTTTTATTTTCACCCGTGGGAAATAGATGCCGCACAGCCTAAAGTAGCTGGAGCCTCGATAAAATCTAAAATTAGACACTATATAAATCTTTCTCGAATGGAAGGTAAAATCGTCAGACTACTAGAAGATTATCAATGGGATACCATGCGTAATGTGTATCTAAATCAAGGAAGTAAATAGAGAGTTTAGTCTTGAGTTACCAAATCAAATCACTTACAACACCTGTGTTTGAGGCATGGGACGAGTACGTTAAGGCGCATCAAGAAGGCACTTTTTTTCATTTAAGTGGCTGGCAAACGGTTATTCAAGATAGTTTTGGTCATGCCTGCTACTTTTTATACGCAGAATCAGAACAGGGAATCAGCGGTGTGCTGCCATTGGTAGAGGTGAAGAGTGCCTTGTTTGGACACGCTTTGGTTTCTACACCATTCTGTGTATATGGCGGTGCCATTGCCGACACAGAGGAAGTAAAACGTTTACTTGAACGCGAAGCTATTGCTTTAAGTGAAAAACTTAATGTCGACTACCTTGAACTGCGCTACCTTGATGAACAAGATAACGGTATGTTACTTAAGCAAGCGCACACGACCTTTAGCTGCGAGCTAGCTGATGATGATGAACAAATTCTGGCACAAGTGAAGAAAAAACAACGTGCAGTCATTCGTCATTCTATTAAAAATGAATTAACAGTGAATTACCGCGATGGCTTTGATGACTTCTATCAGTTACTGTCTGAAAGCTATCGGAATCTTGGAACGCCGATTTTTAGCAAGCGTTACTTTAGTAACTTAGTTATGGTGTTTGATAAAGATCTTGATATTGCCGTTATCAAAGACAAAGACGGCAATTCGTCTACTGCTGTTATGAATTTTTACTTCAATGATACGGTTTTGCCTTATTACGGTGGCGGTAATAGTGATTCACGATTCATTAAGAGTGCCGACTTCATGTACTATCAAGTAATGTGTTGGGCACGTAATAAGGGCTATTCACGGTTCGACTTTGGCCGTAGCAAGAATGATAGCGGTCCATACAAGTACAAGAAAAATTGGGGCATGGAACCACGCCCTTTACATTATTACTATCATCTGGTTAAGGCCGATGATTTACCGAATCTAAGCCCTAACAATCCCAAATATCGTATGTTCATTAGCATGTGGCAAAAACTTCCTTTGAAAGTTAGTCAGTTTGTTGGGCCTTTCTTATCAAAATACTTAGGATAATCAAATGAACAAGGAGCCGTTACTATTTCTTTGTCATCGTATTCCATTTCCTCCTAATAAGGGCGATAAGATTCGCTCTTTTAACATCCTGAAAAAACTAAGTGAGTCTTACGAGATTCATTTAGGTTGTTTCATTGATGATCCTTTTGATGAGCAGTATAAAGACGCACTGACGCCTTATTGCAAATCAGTACATACACTGACGCAGAATAAGACCATCGCCAAAATAAAAGGATTAACAGGCTTTTTAACAGGTAAGCCGATTACTTTGCCGTATTACGCTGACAGTAACATGTTCAAATGGACACGAAGAATTGTGGCACAACACGCGATAAAGAATGTGTTTGTCTATTCGTCGTCAATGGCGCAATATTGTGAGGGCGACCAATTTAAAGAGTTAATCAGAGTTATTGACTTTGTTGATGTAGATTCTGATAAATGGCGACAATATGCAGAAAAGAAAACGGGTATAGCTAAATGGTTTTTTAATCGTGAATATCGCTTACTCGCCGATTATGAAGACCATATTTGCCACCATTTTGACCATAGTTTATTCGTTTCTCCTGATGAAGCTGCCTTATTTCGTCAACGGCAACAATCTAATGATCAAGCTAAAGTTCATGGCATGTTGAATGGTGTAGATATCGACTTTTTTGATCCAGACGCTGAGTTTGATGCAGAAAACACGCCTGAAGCGCCTTTTATCTCATTTACTGGTGCGATGGATTACTGGGCTAATGTAGAGTCGGTTGTATGGTATGTAAAACATGTGTGGCCTCTCGTGAAAAAAGCACAGCCGCAAGCGTTATTTTATATTGTCGGTGGCAACCCAACTGCTGAAGTGACAGAATTGGCCAAAGTTGATGGTGTCGTTGTTACTGGACGTGTACATGATATTCGTCCGTATATTGCTGAGGCTGCCTGTGTGGTTGCACCGCTGCGCATTGCTCGTGGTATTCAAAACAAAGTGCTTGAAGCGATGGCATTAAACAAAGCGGTAGTTTGCACCACCATGGCAATGGAAGGAATAAATGCAAAAAATTCCAGTGGCGTTGTAGTTACTGATGACGAACAGCAATTTGCTGATGCATGCTGTGACTATCTTACTAATCAAAACAAAGAGATTGGTAATCGCCAGTGGATTATGGCTAATTTCACGTGGCAAAGCACATTGGCTACCTTGTCGAAATACTTCAAGTAGCCCATAAATTTGAACTAATGTTACCAACAATTAAAATATGAAAACTACAAATACAACATTTATTTTAATCGGTACCGTATTCTTGGCGGCATGGGCTATTTTATTCTATGACGCATTAATGAGCATGGAAGCGATTTGGCGACGGTCTGATACCTTTGCTCATGGCTACTTCATTCTTCCTATAAGTTTGTGGCTGATATGGCGTGATAGACTCCCTTTGCTCAATAGCGAAGTAACCTTTAGCTGGTGGGCGATTCCCTTTGTCGTTGGTGGCGTGATGCTCAATGTGGTGGCTTTCACCGCTGACATTGCAGTGCTTGAACAATTGTCTGCCGTTATTGTGCTAATTAGCTTGCTGTGGGCGTTATTTGGAAACAAGCTTACTTGGTATTATCGCTTTCCTATCGCTTTCCTAATATTTGCTGTACCTTTGGGCGAAAATCTAATTCCGTGGCTGCAAGATGTAACGGCGTGGATTACTGTTTTTCTACTTAAAATTCATGGTATCCCCGTATTTAGAGATGGCTTATATATCCAAGTCCCTTCGGGTATGTTTGAAGTCGCCGTTGCCTGTTCTGGTATTCGTTATCTTATCGCCTCAGTTGCGGTAGGCACGCTATACGCCTATTTGACTTATGATAAAACAAAGAAACAGGTTATTTTTATCCTTTTTGCAATTGTGCTACCTATTGTTGCCAATGGCATTCGCGCTTACTTAATCGTTATTATTGCCCATTACTCTGATATGAAATATGCCACAGGCGCAGACCATTTAGTATATGGCTGGTTATTCTTTGGTTTTGTTATCATGCTCATGTTTTGGCTGGGTGGAAAGTTTGCTGACGATATTCCTGCGTTAGAAAGCAACGATACAAAATTTGGTGCGAATGGTGCTAAACCAGTATGGATTTATATCGTGCCGCTGGCTCTAATCGTTTTTGCTTATTCGCTTAAAGCAAGCGTTTCTGTTGTAGCAGTACCTGAACAAGCAGCAAAAATCCTTGATTCAGAACCAGTTGAGCGTTCGAGCTGGGGCATTTCATTTCAACAGACTGTAGCTCAGTCTCACGTACAGGTTGCTAATGATACTGAGTATTTCGTAGCGAAGTACGGCAACAAGCAATCTTCGGGTGAGCTTATCAATTTTGCCAACGTTTTACACAACCCAGAACGCTGGACAGTCACTGATCAAGAGGTATTTAACCATAATGGTGAAACACTAGGCTTAGTACGTTTACGTAATACTAGCGGCAAAGCACTTACGTATTTGTATCAATATCAGATTGGTGAGTTTAGCAGTGTTTCAGCTATTGAAACTAAAGTATTGCAAATATGGGAAACGTTAACCCGAGGCTCTGATTATAGCTATGTTCGCGCAACGGCCATTATTGGCGGTTCGTCACTAGAAACTGATAAAGCGCAGCTAATAGCAATAATGTCAAGAATGAAGCAGCGGGAGAAATAACAAGTTGAATAAGCGTCCTGTCATTGTGCACCTTATCTATCAATTGGATATTGGTGGGTTAGAGCGCGTGATGTTAAATTGCATCTCAAATATGCAAGCAGAAAAAAATTATCAGCATGTCATTATTTCTTTAACAGACGCCAATCAATTTTCGCAAGACGCCTTACATGAGCCCGTCGACGTATATTGTTTGAATAAGCGTCCAGGTAGTGATCTTTCTGTTCATGGTAAGTTGTTTAAGCTACTTAGAAAGATTAAGCCGAACATTTTGCATACCTATAACTTGGCGACGATTGAGTATCATCCGATTGCCCGTCTGGCAGGTGTGAAAGGGCATATTCATGCTGAACATGGACGTGACATTAACGATCCTGAAGGTAAAAACAAAAAACACAACTTGCTTCGCAGGCTCATGTCGCCGTTTTTACATTACTATATTGCCGTGAGTGAGAACTTGTTTCACTGGCTAAAAGATGAAGTGAATATTCCTGGCAGCAAAGTTAAGCTAATACATAACGGCATCAATACTAATAAATTTAATCTGCCCAAGGTTCCGGCAACACAGTTACGATTGTCAATTATTGCGAGGTTGTCTCCTATTAAAGATCATGCCAATTTAATTGACGGATTTAACGTGTTAAAGCAGGACTTAGGTATTGATGCATTACCACAATTAAATATTATTGGTGATGGCCCGCTGAAAACTGAGCTAGAAGCAAAAGTAAGTAAATATCAACTGGCCAATAACATTAAGTTTTTAGGTGCAAGAGACGATATTGCACAGTTGCTTTCGCAAACAGATGTTTTCGTTTTATCGTCTATCGCTGAAGGCATTCCGATGACAATATTAGAAGCAATGTCGTCATCGACACCGATTATTGCTACAGCTGTAGGCGGTATACCTGAAGTGGTTACGGACGGTGTTGAAGGTCAGCTCGTTGAAAAACAAAATTCTACGGCGTTAGCTGAAGCAATAAAGTTATATATCGCGCAGCCAGAGCGCATTCAATCACAGGGCGTTGCAGCAAGACAACGAGTGGTTGAAGAGTTTAGTGAAGAATCTATGGTTGAGCAGTACAGTAAGTGCTACGACCTTATATCTAGGTAAGGAAAGATAAATGTGTGGAATCACAGGCTTTTTTAGACTTTCTTCAGAAGCAACTGTTGAAAACAGCCTCCTAACAGCGATGAACCAAGCACAGTTTCACCGTGGGCCTGATGAAGGCGGTGAATATGTTGATGAGTATGTAGCATTAGGTCACCGCCGTCTCTCGATTATTGATTTGTCTTCGGGACAACAGCCGATGATCAGTGATTGTGACAACTATATTTTGGTTTTTAACGGTGAAATATATAACTTTCCTGAGGTAAGAGAGGAATTGATAGCCAAAGGTCATCAGTTCAAAACGCATTCCGATACAGAGGTCATCCTAAGAGCGCATATCGAATGGGGTGAAGAGAGCATTCACCGTCTGCGTGGCATGTTTGCCTATGTTATTTGGGACAAAAAACAAAAATCATTATATGTAACCCGTGATCGTCTCGGAATTAAGCCACTTTTTTGGGCGATAATTGATAACGTCTTTTATTTTGCTTCTGAACTTAAGAGCTTAAAATTACTCCCTAATTTAGATAAAACGGTTGAGCCAAAAGCACTAGAGCAATATTTTGCCTTTGGTTACGTTGCCGAGCCTTATACTATTTATAAGCAGGTAGCCAAGTTATCGCCGGGTCATACATTGTCGATAAGTGTTGATTCTCCAAAGCCAAAGATCAGTAAGTATTGGGATGTTAGCTACGCCAATCAGACCGATTATGATGAACAGGCTTATCAGGAAGCACTCATCACGGAATTTAAGAAATCTATCGATAGCCACATGATGGCAGAAGTGCCGTTAGGTTCCTTCCTTTCAGGGGGCGTTGATTCAAGTGCCGTAGTCGCAATGATGTCGCAGGAAAGTAAGCAGCCAGTGAAAACCTGCTCAATCGGGTTTGACGTCGCTGATTACAACGAAACTGATTTTGCGCGCATGGTGGCACAAAAGTATCAAACGGATCATCAAGAAAAAATAGTTAAGAGTGACGATTTTGATTTGCTTGATGAGTTAGCGGGTTTATATGATGAACCATACGCTGACAGTTCGGCAATGCCTACGTACCGGGTGTGTCAGCTGGCACGAGAAAAGGTGACCGTGTGCATGTCTGGCGATGGCGCTGATGAGTTGCTGGCGGGTTATCGCCGATACAACTTAATGATGAACGAAGAAAAAGTGCGTTCAAAAATTCCTGCGAGCATCCGCAAGGCGATATTCAAACCTCTAGGCAAGTTATATCCCAAATTAGACTGGGCGCCGCAATTTCTTCGTGCTAAAACAACATTTCAATCGTTAGCAATGGATACTGCTGAAGGTTATTTTCATGGCGTTTCGATATTAAACGACGAGCAGCGAAAAGCTTTGTTCTCGCCGTCTGTGCTCTCATCTTTAGGGGATTATAGTGCAATCGAAGTATTCAGAGAGCATGAAGAAAATTTCGACGGTAATGACCCGTTGTCATTGATTCAATACCTAGATATAAAAACATACTTAGTGGGCGATATTTTAACAAAAGTTGATCGCGCCAGTATGGCACATAGCTTAGAAGTGCGTGTACCGTTCTTAGATCATGAATTTGTAGAGTGGAGTGCGACCGTTCCATATAAAGCGAAGCTTAAACACGGCGAAGGCAAGTATGTGCTGAAAAAAGCGATGGAAGATTATTTGCCACACGATGTGTTATACCGCAATAAAATGGGCTTTAGGGTGCCATTAGCGGATTGGTTCCGCGGCCCATTGAAAGAAAAACTACGTTCTGCATTGCTGAGTGAAGAGATGAAAGCATGTGGGCTATTTAACATGAACACCATTGAACAATGGGTGAACGCCCATCAATCTGGACGACGTGAATATAGTGCACCGCTTTGGACGTTACTCATGTTCGCTTCATTTATTCGACAACAGTGACGACAAATTATGACTAATACTATTAGTATCTCAATTTTCGCCTATCGTGAAGGCTTACAAGTGTTGAGTAAATCAATAGCCTCTTGTATTACTGCCGCCCAGAATTATTCGGGTAAGGTAATTATTAATGTCCTTGTTAACGGCAATGAACTTTTATTTAATGAGTTAGTAGAGTTTTATCAAGAAAACTGTTTAACGAATGATCAGATAGAAGTAAACGCTTACTTTTTTTCATATGGTGATAAGGCAAATACTTGGAATCAATATTTTCACCTAATTAAAGCTGAAGCGGACTTACATGTCTTTATTGATGGTTATGTTTATGTTCAAGAAGATGCTTTCAAAAAACTAGACGTTGAATATCAGTCATCCCCTTTTATTGCCGCTTCAGGTGTACCTACTGTGGGACGCAGTGCTAAGGCATTGAGAGAGGCCATGATTTCGCATGGTGGTATACATGGTAACTTTTGCATATTAAGTGATACAGCGGTAGAGCAAATTAGACAAAGAAGCTTTCGAATCCCCTTGCGTTTATATAGGGTGGATGGGCTTGTAGGGGCTATTATTAATTTCAATTTTTCGCCTAAAGACCAAAAGTGGGATAGCACGTTGATTCGCGTGATTCCAGATATTAGTTGGGGCTTGGAAGAGAAAAGCATGCTTAATCTGGAAAGCGTACTTTCCCAGCTTAAAAGGTGGAAACGTCAATATCAAGGTGACTTTGAAAACAAAGCTCTTCGAGAGTTACTAGCAGTGAAGCGCATAGCCATTGGTGAACTCCCGAAGTCAGCCTTTGATTTACTAAAAGGCTACTTGCTAGCTAACCCCTTGACTAAAATGCAGCGATTAATGTCGCCAATTAAAGCAAATGTGTACGACGAATTAATATCGGCGTGCGATTCGTTTAACCTACCATCAAGTGATGAAATTGAAAAATATAGGATGGTAAAGCTTTGAAAGTACTACACGTTTTAGATCATTCAATACCTTTACACAGTGGCTACACTTTTCGCACGCGCTCAATTTTAAAGCAGCAGCGCCTCGCAGGAATTGAAACTTGCCATGTCACGAGTCCTAAGCATGGTAATGCGGAAAAAGAAGTTGAAGAGGTTGATGGCTTAACTTTTTACCGTTCTGCACAACCCAAAGGACTGATGTCTAAGCTGCCAGTGTTAAATCAACTAGCGCTTATCAAGCCGATGACAGAACGAATTCTTGAAGTTATAGAGATAGAAAAGCCGGATATTATCCATGCACATTCACCTGCTCTGAATGGTTTAGCGGCACTCAAAGCATCGAAGATTTCAGGCTTACCGGTGGTATATGAAATTCGCGCGTTTTGGGAAGATGCCGCGGTTGATCATGGCACTTGTGCGGAAGGGGATTTACGTTACCGTTTAACGAGAGCGATGGAGACCCATGTTGTTAAACATGCCAATGCGGTAACTACTATCTGCCAAGGGTTAAGAAGTGATCTAATCGCACGTGGATTCCCCGAGTCTAAATTTACGGTAATACCCAATGCTGTAAATGTTGAACAATTCGATGTTATTACGGAAAAAGACGAAGCGTTAGAAAAGGAACTTGGTTTAGAAGGTTGTGAAGTACTTGGCTTTTTAGGGTCCTTTTATGCCTATGAAGGGCTTGATTTGACTGTCGCTGCGCTTGCCGATATTGCGAAAACCAGAGACAACGTGCGATTACTACTTGTTGGCGGTGGTCCACAAGAAGAGAACCTAAAAGCACAGGTGAAGTCACTTGGTATTGAAGATCGTGTCATCTTTACTGGCAGAGTACCTCATGCTGAAGTCGGCAAATATTATAGTTTGGTAGATTTGCTGATTTACCCAAGAAAATCAATGCGATTGACTGACTTGGTTACACCTTTAAAGCCCTTAGAGGCGATGGCACAAGGTAAAGTAGTGCTTGCTTCTGATGTTGGTGGCCATCATGAAATGATTGAAGACAATAAGAATGGCTACTTATTCAAGGCTGATGACATCAACCATTTATCGGAAAAGATAGCTGCGCTGATTGAACAAAAAGACCAGTGGCCGACAATTGTCCGCAATGGACGAGACTATGTGGAAAATATTCGAAACTGGCAAACCAGTGTAAGCAATTACTTACCGCTATACCAAGGCTTGGTGGCTAAGTAATGGCGAGTACGATTAAGCGTGTCACGATCGTTGGCCCTTTGCCACCACCAGCTGGAGGTATGGCTAATCAAACGCGTAAACTGGGTGAATTTTTAAGATCTGAAAATGTTGAAGTAAACATTGTGCAGGTAAATGCATCGTATCGACCCAAATGGATAGGAAAGATCCCTGTGGTTAGAGCGTTTGCACGTTTAATATCGTATATATTGGTACTGAGAGCTGAGCTGTCGAAGAGTGACGTAATTCATATTATGGCTAACTCTGGCTGGTCGTGGCATTTGTTTGCCACACCCGCAATTGTGATTGGTCGAAGTCTCAAAAAGCCCGTTATCGTCAATTATCGAGGGGGCTATGCGCGTGCTTTTTTCGAAAAATCATGGCGGTCAGTTAATTGGTCGCTTAAGAAAGTGCAAGGAATCGTTGTGCCATCGCCTTTTCTTGAAGAAGTTTTCGCTGATTTCGGTTATCAAGCGGCAATAGTACCAAACGTATTGGACGAAACGCTATTTTATCCAGTGAAAAAACCAGTTTCAGCGCAGTTACACGTGATAGTGACGCGCAACCTAGAAGCCATTTATGACGTTGCTACAGCGATTCGCGCGTTTGCATTGATCAAGCAAAAGTATCCACAAGCAAAATTATCCGTTGCAGGGACAGGGCCTGAACTAACGTCATTACAAACGCTGGTCGCTGACTTGTCATTGACAGGTGACGTTACATTTACAGGACGCTTAGGCCCTAGTGAGATGGCGCAATTATATCAACACGCGGATCTGATGCTTAACACCAGTACTGTGGATAACACACCTAATTCTATTATCGAATCATTAGCTTGTGGTACGCCTGTGATTTCAACAAATGTTGGCGGTATTCCCAAGCTGGTTCAGCACGAGCACGATGCATACCTTGTCGACGTGGCTAACGAAAAGAAAATTGCTGAATATGCGTGCAAAATAATCGAAAATGAAGACATTAGAGCCAACCTGATTGAGAATGGACTGACTACAATCAGCAAATTTTATTGGTCAAACGTTTGGCAAAAATTGCAGAATTGTTATTGTCAGGCGATAGAAAAAAACGAGAGTTAACATCATGTTTAGCCGACTATATACCAAATTAGTATCATCAGTGTTGTTTCCACTGCATGAAAAAATGAAAAAACACCAAACGGTGTCAATTAATCGTGCATTGGAAAAGTCTCAATGGTATTCGCAAGATAAGCTAGCCAAGCTGCAATTAGAACGGTTGCGCTCGTTTTTGAGCAAGATCGGTGAAAATGTTCCTTACTACAAATCGTTGTTTGAAGAGAAAGGGTTCAAGCCTGCAAAATTGACGTCCGTAGAACAGCTATCTGAACTTCCATTTCTCTCAAAGGCGGTAATTCGTGACAATTTTGACCAACTTAAAGCGCAAAACGGCGGTGAAGTTAAGCCTTTCACTACAGGTGGTTCCAGTGGCACACCGTTAACATTTTTATTGAGTAATGAACGAGTGAGTCATGATGTAGCCGAAAAATGGCGAGCAACTCGTTGGTGGGATGTGGATATTGGCGACAAAGAAATTGTTGCTTGGGGCTCTCCCATCGAGCTCGGTGCCCAAGATAAGGTCAGAATTGCGCGTGATAAGCTGTTTCGGTCAACGCTTATTCCAGCATTCGATATGGATGAAAGCAAAATCTTGCATTTCATTGATGAAATCAAACGCATTAAGCCGAAGATGTTATTTGGCTACCCCTCTGTTTTTAGTCTTATCGCCAAAACCGCCCAAACGCATAATATTGATATGAATGATGTTGGCATCAAAGTGGTGTTTGTTACTTCTGAGCGTCTTTATCCGTATCAACGAGAAGTCATTGAACAAGTGTTTGCTGCGCCAGTGGCCAATGGCTACGGAGGCCGAGATGCTGGCTTCATTGCACATCAATGCCCCGGTGGAAAAATGCATTTATCCGCAGAAGATATCGTTGTTGAAATCGTAGATACAGAAGGTAATCCTGTTCCTGTGGGCGAAAAAGGTGAGATCGTTGTCACGCATCTAGCGACATCCGACTTTCCGTTTGTTCGCTATAAAACTGGGGATATTGCCGCGATTGATCCAGAGCCTTGTAGTTGTGGTCGCGGATTACCTGCGCTTAAAGAGATTGAAGGTAGAACCACTGATTTTATTGTTGCTGAAGACGGCACCGTCATGCACGGGCTAGCGCTTATCTATGTGCTACGAGAGTTGGAAGGGATTGAAGAATTCAAAATTGTTCAAGAAACTAAATTGTTAACGCGAGTGCAAGTTGTACCAACTGATACGTTAACTGACAAATTGAAAACACAAATAATTGATGGGTTTAAAGCTCGCCTTGGCGACAATGTACAAATAGCGTTAGAACAAGTCGACGCCATTGCAGCGGAAAAGTCAGGTAAATTTAGATACGTTATTTCAAAAGTAGAGGCGGCGTAATTATGGAAAGTTTTCTTTGGGCCTGCAACTTGTGTGCTGTTGTCTATTTGTGCTTTTGGGCTTTAAAAGAAGACGATAAGCCTGATACGAACGAAAATTCAAACGAAAAAGGTGATGATAAGTGAGAGATCTACTTTTTATAGTCATATTTCCACTTTTGGTTTATGCATCATTCAAAAGACCATTTATTGGAGCAGCGATGTGGCTATGGGTTGCCATGCATTTTCCAAATGGTTGGGTATACGGCTTTGCAGGCTCGTTCCGCTATAACTTACTTATCGTAATTTTTGCATTTCTTTCATATGTTTTTTGGAAGGACAAAGGGAAAGTAAGTCTAGATAAAACATCCTTCTTAATAGGGCTTTTTCTTGTTTGGACGCTAATTACTAGCATATTTACGATATCTTTACCGGAATTTGTCTGGGCTGAATGGATTGAATTTCTAAAAATAACACTACTCTACTTTTTCTGCATTGCGGTGCTTCGCAAAAAGTTACATATAGACGTGATGATCTGGGCATTAATCTTTTCGATCGGCTTTTATGGCTGCTTAGAAGGGCTTAAATATATTGCTTCTGGTGGCGGACATCGAATTCACGGACTTGCAGGGCACGTATTGGGTGATCGTAATGAACTAGCATTATCTTTTAATATGTTACTGCCGTTGATGCTGTATATGGCAAATGTCACCGAAAAGAGATTTATACGCCTAGGACTTTATATGGCGGTGGCTCTTTGCGTGGTAGCGATTATAGGCACATATTCTCGCGGTGGTGTGGTTGCCTTGATTATTGTTGCTGGCTATTTTTGGCTACAAAGCAATCGTAAATTACTTTACAGCTGCCTATTTGCGCTAGCTGTAGGGATTGGTAGTAATTATATACCTTCAGAATGGTCTAATCGTATGGACACTATTGACGAGGCTACAGAAGATGGTTCTTTTTTAGGTAGAGTACTGGCCTGGAAAACGGCGGTGTTGATTGCTAATGACAACCCTATTACAGGTGCAGGATTTAAAGGTGGCCAGCTATCAACAGTTTGGCATAACTACGAAGCATATCGACACTTTAACGGTATAGTAGACACTTCGCATATGTCTGAAACGGGCTTTAAAGCGGCTCACAGTATCTATTTCCAAGTATTAGGCGATCATGGGTATGTTGGTTTATTTATCTTCTTAAGCATCTTGCTTGTTGGCTACCTTAAGGCAACAAGGTTATCACGATACTTAAAGAAAAGTGGTCAAGATCCCAAGCTGATTAATTTGTGTGACATGATACGCGTATCTATTGTGGCATATTGTGCTGGAGGTGGCGCGGTGAGTCTGGCATATTTTGATATGCTCTATGCACTATTTGCCATTATTTACGCCATTGAACACCATGTAGTGAAGGTTCCAACAAAGGAAGAAATGGTCAAGAAAAGAAGGGAGAATCATTTTGCTTAGTTGGCTTTTAAAGCGCGTTATACGACATTGTTCAAAAGGACCGAACGGTAACAAACTTAATGTGCTCACGTATCACCGGGTTGATGAATACGTTGATCCCCTGAAGCCTCACACATTAAAGCTGTCGTTATTACGAAGCCAGCTAAAATGGCTTAAGAAGTACTTTAATGTGTTATCTCTACCAGAAGCGATTGAATTAATGGAGAGAGATGAGCTGCCTGCTGGTGCTGTTTGTATTAGCATTGATGATGGATATAGCGATTGCTACTACCATATTTATCAAGCATTAAAAGAAGAGTCATTAACTGCAAATTTTTTCATAACTACGGAGGGTATTTCGGAAGGCGGGTTATGGGATGAATTTGTTATCAATGCGATATCATTTGCACCAAATACGCTCGACAAGATTCACCTAAATAATAAAGTTTATGATATCTCTACATTTAGGAAGCGCCAAAACTGTCAATCTGAAATACTGGAAACCATTAAATATATGACATTGGAAGAGCGTCGGCTTGCCATTGACAATATTTATAAACAAACACAAGCCCCTAAACCAATACCAGCGTTTTTATCACCAAATCAAATAAGAGAAATGCATGACAACGGTATGACGATAGGTGCGCATACGCATAATCATCCTATTATGCAGGTTGAAAATATTAGCGTTTGCGAAGAACAAGTCACTAAAGGACGTAAGATCTTGGAAGATATTATCGGTGAATCTGTCGATTATTTCGCCTTTCCAAACGGTAAAATCGATAAAGACTTTAATGAGGAACATTGTTTATTACTAGAAAAACTGGGTTTCAAAGGGGCTTTATCAACGAATTGGGGCACTCTCGGAAATTTACATGGCGATAGATTCAAGATCAAACGGTTTACACCATGGGATGAAACAGAATGGCGATTTTGCTTTAGGTTAGCACTTAACTATCGGAATTAATTATGTCCATTCGGCGAGCGTATTTTATTGTTGCCGGTATATTTGCGCATGTGGCACTGTTATGTAGCATTGTACTGGTTGCAAAGTTTTTTGATCTAACACCACAACAGTTTATTTATCGGTTGGCAGAAAAGACTGGATTAGCGCAAGGTATTCTAAGCGATACGCTTGTTAATGAAGCATTTATCGAACAAAACTTTCCCGCCCCCTTGCGCCCTCAATTCATCGGCAACTCTCCCAGAATACTCAAGCAGACCGCTTTTTTGCATAGGAACTCCCCACAGGTTGATCTAACCACTCAACAATATAAAAGTTATGATCCTTGTCGGCATAATGGGCCCATGTGGGATACCGCATGTTTCTTAATATCAAAAAGACCAGATTTGGCAGATGTCATAAAGCAACGAATGCTATTATTTGACATCGTAGCTCCTAATGCTAGTGGACACCATGGTAATGGATGGCAGTTGGCATTTATTTACGACAGTGTGAAAGGCTTAATTACACTGACAGATGGTGACCGGAAAGCTATAGAAGAGAAACTTCTTCAAGCGGTTACACATTACTTACTACTTTTGAATGATGATAGCCCATCGCTTTGGCACGGCCGTACTACACTAACCGCACAAATGTGGCTCAGCTATATTGCGCTTGATGCGCCGCCCGAAAAATTAGCCGAGCAGGTAAGTGCTCATTTCTATGGGATGGTTGAAGCGCTTGAAATCACAGAAGGATGGCCAGAAGGTTACAATTATTGGATCAATGCACGTGCCTTTTATGTTGCGCTGGCACTCTCATCTTATCTCCAAGGAACCGAATCTAACATCTGGCATGCGCGAATTAAAGATGTGATGAAGCGTATAGGTAGGTGGCACGTTTATGCCACACGCCCAGATAACATTGTTGAGGGGATTGGCGATGAAGGACCTAGAATCGATCTTAAAGATGAGACTCGTCGTGTCATTGATATCCTGCATCAATCAATTGACGATCCTGTATTGTCTCAATTTTCTGAGAGGCTTGAAGCAATTCATGGGCGAGAAAGCTATTATCGTGGATATCGGTGGGGGTGGTCATTATTTAATTCACAAGTGATGTATGGAAATTCATCTGCGCTCGTCAATAAGCATTATCCGCAGCCTCCGACAATGGATATCTTTGGTAAGAGTTATTTTGGTCAAGCTTATATTCATCAACATTGGCAACCGGATAAGACGTTTATTACGTTTAGAGCAGGTGATTCATTTACCCATCATGGGCACTATGACAATGGTCATATTAGTTTGTTCAAAGCAACCCCATTGTTGGTTAATAGCAGCCAATACCAGGGTTTTAATCAAGAAAACAGACTCAATTATTCCATTCGAAGTGTTGCTAAGAATACTATTCTAATTAAACGCCCCTCAGATAAGTATGATGATGGTGGGCAAAGAGTTACTCAGCCACTTGGTAGTGCAATCTTAAGTCCCAAACATTGGTATGAACAACGAGTTGCTGGTGCAAACTTGGCTGGTGGTAAAATGGAAGCTTCTTACCATGACGACAATATTTCATTTATATCTTCCGATCTGACTACTGCATACGATAGCACGTGGTATGACAGTCAAGGGAAAGGTGGCAAAGTCTCACTGGTAAAACGTAGCTTACTGTACATTTATGATGCAGATTTGTTATTTATTCGAGATCAGATCAAAACGACTCGTGCTGACTACCCCGTGTCGCTCTTATTTCATTCAGTTAACAGACCTTCAGCTGCTCTTGAGGAGGTTATTGAAGGTGACAAAAACAATGGGATTAGTGCCACATCTACTCAGTGGGTGCAGATAGAAAATGGTCAGGGAAAACTTACGCTGGAATTTGTCGAACAAGCCCAGCGAGTTTTCATGATTGGTGGAAACGACTACCAGTTCTATGTGAAGTCATCTCATTTAGACAGAGGGTCAGCTGGCAAAAATATGGTAGAAGGACTGACGAGTAAAGCTAAGCAACAAGCACCAAACTGGCGACTTGAAGTAGAACTGGTGCCAGAAGGTACAAATCATTCAATGGTAACAGTGGCACGGCCAAGCATAGGTGACTATCGTTATGAACGTACAGAAAAGGTCCAATTAACCAATGGGAATACTGCCTATATAACTGAAGACATCGCGGTATTATTTTCGCGTGATCAAACTGCGCTTACCCAACTTCCTATGAATGTTAAACAAGTGTTCATGTGCGAAGATAGTGAAAAAGAACAGGAACAAACATGTTCGACTTCATTGCGTACAATTGATGGAGGCTGGCATGTTAAGTAGGTTTATTAAGGGGATTGCAAAGTACTTTTACGTGACAGGGATATTGTTTCATGGGTTAATGCTCATCGCGCTGATCATCAGTGTAATAGTGGCCGTGCATACCTACAATCGCTACGACTTACCGCCGCAGGTCTTTTTGGAAAGAGCTAGCGCTTCGTTGCAGTCACATAAATCGCCCCTTTTCAACATTCTCGCTAAACCTGTCGATTATTTGGCAACGCTTATTAGCTCGGAAAAAGTAAATTCGCGATACACATTCGATTTAAATAACGGACTTATTGGTGCGCATGCTTCGGTCGAATCACGAAAGAGCTTACTGGGTCAGCACAAAATTTATGTGGAATCATCTGAAGAACTTTTGACGGCAATTTCAGATGCAAGAGCAGGCGAAGACATAATCATTATGCCCGGTGAATACCGGATAAAACGAGGCCGGATTCACCTAGATGCTGATGGTGAAGAATATAGACCTATTCGACTTAGGGCTCAGCAGTTTGGTAGCGTCAAAGTATTACTAGATAGCTTTGAAGGGTTCTTGATCAAAGGAAATCATTGGCACCTTGAAAATTTACAAGTCATAGGCAGTTGCAACAATCATCGCATGTGTGAACATGCAGTACATATTGCTGGAGCCAGTGGTGTAGAGATTAGAAATAACTTGTTAAGCAATTTCAATTCAATTATTAAGGCGAATGGCGTAGGAGATTCAGCAAATAGGCGATACCCAGACAACGCAATAATTGAAAATAATACATTAACCAATGATTCAGCACGAAAGACAATTAGTGCTGTAACGCATATTGACGTGGTTGCCGGTAATAACTGGCAGATCAGAAAGAACATTTTACTCAACAATAGCAAGCAAGGAAGTGACTATACGAGTTACGCTGCATTTATTAAAGGCGATGCGAAGTCTGGCGTGTTTGAGCAAAACATTGTTGACTGTGAGAACTCGTTACCAAATGATGGCAGTACACGGATTGGTTTGTCATTTGGTGGCGGTGGCACTGGCGAGAATTATTGTCGTGATGGTCTCTGTGAGCAGGAACACTCTGATGGTACAATGCGCAACAATTTAATTCTCAATTGCTCCCAAGATGTTGGAATATATATAAACAAGGGATTTAATACGCTCATACATAACAATACTGTGTTAAATTCACTTGGTATCGACATACGCTTTACACAAAGCAGTGCTCGCGTGTTGAACAATCATATTGAAGGTAGTGTAAGAAGTCGCGACGGAGCGCGTGTTGAAGAAGACAATAATCACATCATGCATGATTTCACGGATATTCAACGCCACCTCAGTCAGTATGATACTGACCTATGTGGTTATAATCGCAATAAATTTAGTCCTGTAGGGGCATTAACTGAGAAATGCTTAGCTCAATTGAAGTTACAAATAGAGAATGCAAAATAATATGAAAAGGATACTGATGGTTGCACTAGATTTTCCTCCTTGTAAAAGTGCAGGCGTGCAACGGACATTAAAATTTGCCGAGTATTTGTTAGATTTTGGCTGGGAACCTATTGTGTTAACAGTGGAACCAAGTGCACATGAAAGTGTTGATGACAGCCAAAAAATTTCGGACAAGATAAAACACGTTTACCGTGCGTTTTCATTTAATGCATCTCGAGATTTCGCTATCAAAGGCAAGTATTTAAGTATTATGAAGGAGCCAGATCGCTGGTGGACGTGGCGATTTAAGGCGATACCACTTGGCAAAGAGCTGATTGAAAAATATAAGCCTGACGTGATTTGGTCGACTTATCCCGTGTCTACGGCACACTCAATTGCCTACCATTTAGCAAAGTGGTCAGGAATTCCTTGGGTTGCTGACTACCGTGATCCTGTACAAAGTCGGTATGATGCTTCGGTAAAATCGTACCTAAATCTTGCGCAACGGATTGAAAAAAAGACGATTACTCATGCAAGCAAAGTTGTTTTTACAACACGTAAAGCCTCTATTCTTTATGAATCTCTCTATCAAGATCTGCCGTTGGACAAGTTTCATGTCATTGAAAATGGCTATGACGAAGGAAATTTTGCTTCGTTACTTAATGGGGTGGAAAAGACTAAAGAAAATGATAAGTTTGTGCTGCTACATAGTGGCGCTGTTTATCAAAATGGGCGTGATCCAACGGCTATTTTTAAGGCGTTAGCCAACCTCAAAAAGCAAAATAAAATTTCAAGCGGCTCTTTTGAACTTAGCTTTAGAGGAATAAATGGCGACGCATATCTGCCACTGGTGAGTACCTTAGGTATTGAAGATCTTGTATCGTTTACTCCTTCCATTAGTTACGTGGAATCTATTAAAGAAATGATGTCTGTTGATGCATTATTGCTTATTCAAGGCCCTTTGTTTAATAATCAAATTCCCGGAAAGCTTTTTGAGTATATCCGTTCGGGACAACCTATTTTAGCCTACACCGCGACTTCAGGTGCTACAGCCATGGCAATGACGGATGTTGATATGGCATATCAAGCTGAAAATCAAGCTCAGCTGGAACAACAAATATTGACGCTTTTGACGATTGAAAAACAAGTGCGTTGCAATATAGAGCGATTCTCACGCTATGAGAAAACTAAACAGCTAGTACAGTTGTTAGAGCAAATAGGGTAATTTGTGTCAGATCTGAAAAAACAAACACTAAAAGGTATTGCTTTTCTAGGGGCTGGTAAAAGCGCTGGCAGAATAATTTCATTTATAAATACGCTAATTTTGGCGAGAATATTGGCGCCTGAAGATTATGGCCTAATGGCGATGGCAATGGTTGTTGTCGGTTTTGTTAGATTTTTTAACGATGTGGGGTTTGGTAGTGCAATTATTCAAAGAAAATCTACCTCGCAAGAGCAGTTGTCGGGTGTATTTTTCTTAAGTCTACTCATCAGTAGTACTTTGTTCGTACTTTGTTACTATTTTGCGCCACAGGCCGCTGAATTTTATGAAAATGATGAGATTACGTCAATATTACAGGTTATCGCTGTGACGTTTATTTTCGGTGCGTTTAGATCAGTACCTGAGGCGTTACTTGTTAAAGAAATGAGATTCAAACTGTTATCCGGAATTGAGTTTCTAAGCATTCTTATACAATGTATTGTGACTTTATTGTTCGCTTTATGGGAGTACAAGACTTGGTCTCTGGTTTGGGGGTTAATTGCAGCTTCACTATTTAAAACAAGTGTTACTGTTATTCTTTGTCAGTGGCTGCCTAGCTTAAATACCAACATTAAAGGTGCATTTAGCTTACTTAGGTTTGGGCTAACTGTCACCTATTCCAGACTAACTTGGTACATGTACACCAACGCACAGGTTTTAATTTTGGGTAAAGTTGTGGGAGATAAGCAAACGGGAATATTTTCAATGGCTCAAACTCTTGCAGATTTGCCTACAGCACACATTACGAACTTGGTAATTCAAGTTGCCTCTCCTTTGTTTTCAAAGCTCCAAGATAATTTAAGCGGAATGAACCATGCATTATTAAAGTTAACTGCTGGACTCTCGCTAATCACATTTCCTGTGTTAGCTGGTATGATGCTTACTGCAGAAGAATTGGTTCCTATACTACTAGGTGAACAATGGTATGAAGCTGTTATTCCCATGCAATTGTTATGTGTCATGGCATTTTTTAAGTCAATTGATCCGTTGTTGACACAAGCATTCATATCGATAGGAAAAGCTAATATCACTGCGCGCTATACGACCATTTGTGCTGTATTCGTACCTGTTGCTGTGTTAATTGGCAGTTATTGGTATGGGGTGAATGGAGCAGCTACGTCACTTGCAATTATATACCCTTTATTAATGTTGATTTTACTAGTTTTGGCTAAGAGAGAATACCAACTATCTATTTTGTCTTACGTAAAACAATTAGTGACTCCCATTACGGGCTGCTTATTCATGGCGTTTGCCATTTGGGGTGTTGATGTTCTTTGGTCGCAAACGGAAGAAGATACATCCCTTTATTTAACATTCTTCACCAAAGTTATTATTGGAATTGTCAGTTACTCATTGTGGATAGTATACATCCGTAGAGATGGCATTGAACTGTTGACAGGTGTGTTAGTAGATTTGGGAATTTCAGAGCGCCGATTAAACATGTGGCCGTTCAAAAGAGGTCTGGGGGTTAGAGAAGGAATAGCAGGTGAAAAGTAAAAGTTTTCATAATACCGAGGTTGTAGTTGTAGGAGCTGGCATAAATGCACTTGGGGTGATGCGCTCACTAGGACAGGAATTTTGTACAGCATTGATAACTCAAAAGAATACGTTAGTTAGCCGAACGAAATATGGAACAAAATTCTATGTAGATACTACGACCGATAAACAAATCATTGAAGATTTAATCGCTTTTGGTAGGTTAATCGCCAAGCCAAGCGTATTGTTGTTAACTGAGGAAAAAACGGTTGAATTAGTTAGTGAAAACAGAAAAAAATTGGAACAGTATTTCTTATTTGACTTCCCTTCACATGAACTACTAACAGATTTACAGTCAAAATCTCAATTTCAGTATCTTGCTGAAAAATACGAAGCTCCTATACCCAAAGCGGTATTTTGGACTGCTGAATGCAGTAATGCTTTATTAGATGTATTAGATTTCCCATGTGTTTTTAAGCCCTTACGTCAAGATAAAGCCTATAGTAAGCAATTTAAAAAAGCTTATAAGGTGGAATCTATCGAAGCTGTATATGCACTCTATAAAGAAATAGCACCAGTTATGCCCGATATGATAATACAAGAGTGGATTACGGGTGAGGACAGCGATATTTACTTTAATATTATTTACTTTGATAAGTTGAGTAACCCTGTGATTGGTTTTACGGGGAGAAAACTACGCTCTTGGCCGCGAGGAATTGGTGGAACTGCTAGTTGTGTTGATGCGCCTGAAGCACACGCAGAACTAACTAGATATACTTCTAAGTTTGCCAAGGATACGGGCTTTACTGGCCTCATGGGAATGGAATATAAATTTGATACTAAAAGGCAAGCGTTTTATATGATTGAGCCTACAGTAGGAAGAACAGACTATCAGCACGAAATTGCAACATTATCCGGTACTAATATTTTAACTGTAATTTGTAGTCATTTATTGGGACGAAAAACCGAGAATAAACAAAGAAATTCTGACAAAACTAGTACTATATGGTATGACGAAATAGCGGATGCTAATTCCTTAGCTCACGGCTCACCCACATTTGATAATTTGGATGTAGTTAAGCACGGAGCTGTATTTCGTTGGTATGACTTAGGCCCATATATTTTTAGGCTTAAAGAACGAATCAAATCGAAGATTATAGGCTACAAATGATCCGCACTAACGTTTGTCATTGGGGAGCTCTTGAGTGGAAAGCAATTCTGTCAAGCATCTTCGAACCTACTCGAGGTGAGACTAAATACCAAACATTGCTTGTAGAAATGCTTGAAGCACAGTATCAATGCCACGTTGTGCCTATGAACTCTGCTCGTGCAGCGCTAAAGATAGGACTAGATTATGCTGGATTATGTAAGCCTCCAGCTATTGAAGTAATCATACCTGAATATATTTGTACAAGTGTTCCTGAAACTATTCTTCGTGCAGGATGTATCCCAGTAAATGTCCCTGTTGACAAATATTTGAATATTGATGCATCAAAAATAAGAGAATTTATTAATCCAAAAACTAGAGCAGTAATAGCTCCTCATATGTATAGCAAGCCAGCTGATATAGAGCATATAGAGACTATTTGTCGTGAAAACTCTGTATTCTTAGTCGATGATGCGGCACAAGTGGCGGGGGTGGAGGTTAACGGTAGGAAACTAGGAACGTTTGGTGATATGGGAATCCTGAGTTTTGCACAGGCAAAAACTATCGTCACTGGCGTGCAAGCGTCAGGGGGAGTCCTTTTTTCTAATAATGAAGATCTATTAGTCTATTCGAAGAAATATGCAGCGTCTTTATTACCAGCACATTCTAGGTGGCCAAATTTAATTCATTTTCTTTGTAGTTATTATTTTCAGGGAGTCTTCAAGAACCTTGATTACTATCTTCAACGCATTAAGCAAAAAAGAACGAGCGCTACTCTTGATCACTATGCACCCCGTCAAATATCAGAATTGGAAGCTAGTATTGCCATATGCCAGTTCAAGTCTCTTGCTCAAAGGAAGTGCAAGATTAAAACGATACTTGATTGTTACCGAAGACGTATGGGGCAATTTAAAACATTTGAGTTTATTCAATTGACTAATGATATTAATTATCTATCTAGGCTAATCGTCAGAACACGTAAACTATCTCCTGAAAAAGTCATACAATTCTTAGCTAGTCGAGGAGTTCAAGCTAAAAAGGCCTATGGCAGAGGGTCGGAGGCATATGATTGTTCATCTATTTCGGGGTTATTCGAATTACCTTTACAAAATTTAACTGAAAGTGAAGTTGGCAAAATAATTGAATCTCTATACTTACTTGAAGAGTCCAAGTCAGGTAACTGAAAGTTTCGACAGTTTACATGAATTACTTCCTGTATTAGTTGATGTGAAAAGAAAGCTGTCATCAGGCACAACACCTACTGGAGGATATATGTACGCATACTTAGAACCGTTTACTCTAGGCGTTGCTTCATATGGAAGTGATAGCCTTTTTTCCCAATTTAGACCGTCGGGACTTATCCAAATTGCAGCTTCTTTTTCGATTGGTTGACGGCATAATGGCTCGAAATTCGTTGTAATGATAATCTTGCCCGTTAATGTACGAGTATGGTGGTAAGCTGGACTACCGATTTCTTGGGTACGGGTACGTTTTTTTGTCTCAAAATCGTAATGGTACATATAGTTAATGTCTTGTGCGGAGGCATCTTGGCCAGCATCCATTCCCCATACCAACGCTTTTTCTAATACCACCAATGAAACCGCACGCCAGGTTTGATCTCCACCTTGAAATCTTTTTACGTTTTGCATCTCAATGTCTGCAGTGTAGAACCACGACTGCTGGTCACTATCGCCTGTAGTTATCCAAAACTGTTGTCTATAGTCATCCCAAAATACCCCATGCACATGTTTAACGTCTTCAATGGGAAAAGATAAGCACTTCTCAAACGTTCGCCCATCATTTCCGACTTTGAAAATTGAACTTTTGCGAGTTAAATCGTTTGAGTAATCACCAAAAAAGCAATCGCCATTGTTGGGATTAACTGCGATTCCATTTCTTAATGGGGGCATTGCATCACAGTCTGAAAAGCGGGCGACAACTTTGGCATACTCGCTATTATCATTCGGATCAAATCGATAAATCTTATCGTAAAAAACAACAACAACTTTGGAGGCAAGTTCAACTACATGTCCGATGCCCATTGAAGCCTTGATTGTTGAGATTAACGGGTTTGTTGAAATCTTGTGCTTTATTTTGTCTTTGATGGACGAAGAGTTTGGCGGTAATTGGAAGTATTCTTCCATTTCCTTAGTTTGGTAAAAATAGCGATAGACTGTTTTGTCTCTTACACATAGGCAGTATTCACTATTAGAGAAATGTGGATAAATGTTTTTTCCTAGGTATTCCATTTCTAATCGACGAGGAGCTATCAAACGGTTGGTCAATTGTACTTGAATCTGATAAATTTAACACGAACCAATAAACAAAATGATGTATTAGTAAATTCAATTAATATTAATGACTGGTGTATAACCAGACTTTCACTTACTTTTGCTATAGAAGGGAATTTTTGTGCTGTCAAAAGTTACATCTAAACTCAAAGCAGTTGCAGCTAATGAATATAGAAATCTGTTTCATCGTGCCAACACCATCAATATAAAATACTACGAGGAAACTCTTAATTGGGGTGACAAAATCAATATAGATATTATTGAGTATGTTTCAAAGAAAACAGCTTCAAACTGCCCGCTGGCACACCGCCCCCACCTATTGGGTATTGGCTCTATCCTTGTAACAGCTAATCGAAACAGTGTTATATGGGGGTCTGGCTTCTTGTCTGATAGGCAACGTGTGAAAGAAAAGCCTGCTAAAGTGTGTTCAGTTAGAGGGCCGCATTCTAGAAAAATGTTACTTGATGCAGGAATCGATTGCCCTGAAATATACGGGGATCCTGCGTTATTGTTACCTAAGTTGTATTCTCCTGAATCTCCTGTGAATAAGAAATATAAATTAGGAATCGTACCTCACTATGAGCATAAGTCACATCCGTGGATCGTAGCTGCAAGCCAGCACCCTGATGTAAAAATAATAGATATTCAAACGGACAGTTTGGAAGGGTTTATCGACGATCTACATGAATGCGAGCATATTGCTTCTTCGTCACTTCATGGGGTTATTGCTTCTGACGCGTATGGCATTTCAAATTGTAGAATTGTGCTTCATAAAATGAATTCCTTCAAATTCAATGATTATTATGCAGGAATTGGAATTGATGAATTCACCTCGCTAGAAATACAAAAAGAAACGGAATTTGATATTGACGATATAGTAGCAAACTGCAAAGTCAAGTGTATTAAATTTAGCGCCGACAAGCTCTTGTCTGCATTTCCAATGCAGTTATAATTTTTCATTGTTGTATATATTTGAGTTAACTTCCAATAACGCATTTTAAATATATGGTTATAAGGATATGAAGTTGGAGTTATCTTCTCTCTTCCAATGCACTACATTGTTATTTGTAGAGTCTTGAACTGCGGGGGTGACGACGAATATAGTATTAAGCTGGGCAGTAGTAAATGTTTACTATGCAGTATGCACTTAATCTTAAAAGAAAGTACTTGTTAAATTATCTGCTTCGGTTAATCTAGCGCTTCAATTTTTGATAACCCCGTGGACTATAGAAAAGAAGTAGATGGACTTAGAGCCGTAGCAGTACTACCTGTTATATTATTTCACGCCGGATTTGAACACTTTAGCGGCGGGTTCGTAGGCGTCGACGTATTCTTCGTGATCAGTGGCTTTTTGATAACCAGTATTATTTTGTCTGAAAAGATAAAAGGCACATTTTCTCTTGTTAACTTCTATGAACGCAGAGCGAGACGAATTATACCTGCACTATTTTTCGTTTTATTCGTCACGACTATTTTAGCTTGGGCATGGCTTACGCCTTAACATATGAAAGACTTCTCGGAAAGTCTAATCGCTGTTTCTCTCTTCTCATCAAATATTTTGTTTTGGCAGGAAAGTGGTTACTGGGGGGAAGTTAATGAACTGAAGCCATTATTACATACCTGGAGCTTGGCAGTAGAAGAACAGTACTATGTATTTTTTCCTTTGTTTATCATGTTTATGTGGTCGTTTAGAAAACGTTGGATATTAACAATACTAGTATTCATCACATTGGCTAGCATGGTACTGTCTCAATGGGCGGCAGTAAACCAACCGACTGCTAACTTCTTCTTACTCCCTACGAGAGCTTGGGAGTTGGCTATAGGAGCCAGTATAGCTTTTTATTTTGTTTATCAAGAAACTCTAGCAAGAAGACTTCTTGCAAACAGAATACTAAGTGAAATCTTTAGTAGCTTAGGTTTAATTTTAATATGTTTAGCGATTTTTACTTTCGATGAACATACGCCGTTTCCTAGCTTGTATGCCCTTGTCCCAACTTTAGGTGCTGGGCTAATAATAATGTTCACGTCAAATGAATCATTGACGGGTAAATTGCTGGGATCGAAGTGTTTTGTGGGGATAGGATTGATAAGCTATAGCGCTTATTTGTGGCATCAACAGCTATTTGCTTTTGCTAGGCATATGACCGCTGAGAAACCAGATATCATCATTTTTTCGTGTCTGGCAGTTTGTTCATTAGCGTTTGGTTATCTTAGCTGGAAATATATTGAATCTCCTTTTAGAAACAAAGCGATTTTTACGCGTAATCAAATATTCTCTTTTACGCTATTGGGGTCAGTTACATTTATCGGATTTGGACTAGTTGGGCAATCTACAGATGGTTTTATAGACAGGCTATCTGACAATGCCATAAAGATTCACTTGACGGCGAGTGACGCTAGTAAAATAAACAAACAATTAATGGGGAACACGGAGAATGTGGTGGGAGCCGTATTTGGTGACTCGCATGCGGCGTCCTTTTTACAGTCATTTGATAATGCTTTAAGTAATAAAGGACAAGGATTTAAAAACTACGTAAAATTTGGTTGCCCACCTTTTAGGGGACTTTATAGGCATGATATCGTTAGTTACCGAGACTCATGTGACACGCATTATCAAAAAGCCTACGAAGAGGTTATCGCAGACAATAGCCTTAAAACTGTCTTGTTCATTGCGCGTTTTACGTTGTATTTAGAATCAACAAGATTCGATAATGGTGAAGGGGGCGTTGAAATGGGGGTAACAAATGAAGTCATATATGATGACGTTCAATTTAAGAATGAAATTCGCCCGCTGATACGAAGAAGAGAACTGATTGCTGACAGGATGAAGTTTGATATTAATACGCTACTCAATGCCGGCAAAAAGGTTATTTTAGTTTACCCTGTACCAGAGGTAGGGTGGGATGCGCCAATTATTGGTATTCAAAAAGCCTGGCAAAATAAGAAGGAAAACATAGAAGTTTCTACTTCACTTGCTAAGTTTATTGATAGAAATTCATTCACAATCTCTGTGCTAGACTCATTCGATGAAAGCAAGCAACTGGATAGAATATACCCCCATAAGATTCTCTGTAATACCTTTGTAGAAGATCGTTGTTCGGTAATTCATGAATCCACATCATTCTATGCTGATACTAACCATCTTAGTAATGCTGGAGCGAAAATAGTTATGACCGAGATTATCAAGTCAATATAAACGAAAGAACTGTATTCAGTTGGCTGTGTCTAAAGCGGCTGAGTATCTCATTCTGGTTTGCAACGAACACCAAAAAATCTGTATATTAGTGAACGGCTTGACCGCAGTTCTCTTTTTCTTTTTGGGTTATACTGTGAGGCATGGCGTTGGCTGGAATGCAGTAGGTATAAACAGCTATTCTTTGGAACAAGACAATACCGTGCTCCATGTGGATATTGTCTATAAGCAACCACGTTCGATCTAGCTTATAAGTTAAGCGCCCTTTTTAACTCTATACCCTTTGGTTAATACAGCATTATTCTATTTGTGGCTTTATGCCGAATCGATAACGATTCTGACGACGCAAGGCTCAACATGCGCCAATCTTTATTATATATCTACCCTTGTATGTACGCTTCAGGTGATTAAATCGTACATTAATTACCTCAATAGATTATCTTGGCAATAGTAACCATTTAGGGTTACGTGAATAGGCCTCTTTAACCCTTACATTATCTTCGATGAATTGCCAAAGAGCAGGGAAATTCTCATCTTCAGTTAAGTAAGAAGCGGCGGCCATTCCTATACTGTAATAGCCATGTTCTGTATCACTTTCGTTGGCAAGCCTGTAGGTCGTAGTTGCTACGTAATCTGGATTGTAGTGTTGAAACTTGTTACTAAATGACGTGAACCACTGATTGTTTTCATCTAATGTTGGCACTACATATGCCGAAAACATAACATGGTCAATACTGCTATCTTCAAAAGGACCGGCTAATTGGTTTCCTGCATATTTCAACAAATTTTCTGATTTAAAGCCGAGCTCTTTGGTACGTCCAAGCGCAACAATAACAAAATTATGCATCCAGGGAGCAGTTGCTCTATTAACAAAATTGGTGTTAATCATCGTATCTTTCACGTAGGAAGGGCTGCTGATTCCTTCATGCCAATTTCCATTTGGAGAAGGCACTCCACTGTATGTAAACGCATGCTTTTGCACGGTGTTCTTAGCGTGATCATACAGGTCTTGAAGTTCAGGGTAACTATTAGTCAAACTAAAAAGACCTTCAAACATTGAAATTGCATTCTTTGTTAGTTGATGTAGGTACTCTTTATCTGGCATATCATCAGGCAAAATATCGTATGTATGCACTCGCGTTCTCAAATTCCAGGCTTGACCTCGAACTTCTCCAGAATACAGCGCGCCTTCAGAGCCTGTTGGACCTCGACCATATCGATACGGCTTCGCTTGCGCATTGTTGTTCCCACCAGTAAAAGCCGCAGAGAAAATCATTTCTTCCAAATAGAAATATTCTCCAGTTAACAGGTATTGAGGACTAGAAATATCAGGGTGGTGAGCTGAATCTGGGCGCCATGCGGTCTTAGCGTGCTCACCAACAAACTCGATCTTGTCGTTTTCAGGTATTTCATGCCAGTCAGGGCGAGACACCCAGTGTTTAGGTCTCGCCTTAGGAGCCATGGATACCACTTGTCCTATTGCATCAACAGACTCAGCGAAGTCAAATTTTCTGCCTGTGTCTCCCTCACGTAAATGCATCGGCCAAGCACTAGCTAGGTCGCTTTGAGTTAAAGCAATCTCTTGATGTCGCCAATCTCCAGTAAATATCCATTTTACTGTCCAAGATGGGTATAAACCTATGTCAGGTCTTCCTCCTGCGGTTGCCATAGCACGTTGCCATAATCCGCTGTCATAAATATCTTTTGGTTTATTCTCCCATTTAGCCCAATCTGATTCGATGACACCATTATCAATTATTACGCTCGTGTCAAAATTTGGGATACGTTTAGTTTTAGCTAAGTAATTCACATTGTGGTTGATGGAAATTGGCAGTACCTGGCCGCCTGACCAGCGTACTTTGGTCCAGCGAGACATCGCTTGATGAGGGATATTGGATTTCGAGTAAAATGAAAGTGAGCTATCATCGATTGATATGTCTACTCCATATGTTTGGTCTTGTAGCGTTTCAGTATTCGCATTCTCAGCTATATAGCGAACTTGATATTTATTGATTGTTGGCCAAAATGTTATATAAAACATGGGGCGTACACTCTTGTGGTGATCGTTTCCAACATCGTATATGCGATTCACACTGTGATCTCTTAACAAAACCGTGCTTGCAATTGGCCCAGAAAGCCAAGTGTCATAGTGGTCATGAATGATCATATCTCTCGCCGAAACCGTTTTTTGGCCAGATTCAGGAAAAGAAAATGACATGGACGCAAAAAGTGATGTTGAATCACTAAGCATTTCCTCTTTAGTCATTCCTGTTTCATTCATGGTAGCTTGATTTTCAAATGTTATGGCCAATGAGCTATATGCAGGAAGGTTATCAATTACAAAGCTAATTATTGCATGCTTGACACTACCATCGTCATATCGTTGTTTTACGTTGGATTGCGTTGGAATGGCTATCCCATCGATGACTGCCACAGGAAAATTAGCAATCTCACCTTTAATAAATGGTCGGCCAATTTGAATTGGATGATTTATTCTCGTTTCACCCAGTGGCTCAGTAATGAGAATGGTATTGCTTTCTTTATCGAACAAACTTTCTTTAAAGGTTACGGAAACGGTGAGCGGGCCTGACGGTGTAACTTGACAACTAATGCTTGTTGAACATTGGTTATTCCATTGCGCTAATTCATAGCCATTATCAGCGACTGCTAACAACGTTAATGGGCTGCCATTTGCTACACTAACTTGACAGTTTTGTGAACAGTTGATCGTGTCATCGCCAGTTTTTACACTACCATTGCCTTCAATGTTAATCGTTAATGTTGTCGATTGAACGGTATCAAATGTGGCCGAAACGTTTTGATGTTGCGAAGTTGAAACAATACAATTGCCATTGTTTGTGTCATCGCATCCAGCCCAACCACTAAATACTGTATTGTTGCCTGTTGGTGTTGCATATAACTCAATTGTTTCCTGTTCAGGCATAGCTAATTGACAGTCATTGGTGCATGAAGACTGTTGCCCTACGATGCCTACTTCACCTGTACCATTGCCTAGGAAGTCTAATGAGAGTGTTTTGGTATCAGATGTATCGTGGAAGATAGCAGTAATTTGAACATCGTCGTTTAAAACAATCCTACAGGTTTCGCTGGTACTACATCCAAATACAGCATCCTGCCAAGTGGAAAACTGGTAGCTTGAACCAGGAATGGCAGTCAATGTGATACGAGAGCCTGTGACATACGTATGTTGACATGATGAACCACATTGCATTGGTCTGCCATTCACTGCAACATCGCCTTGACCGACAATATGGACGTTGAGTTTGGAGGCGAATTTTTGCTCAAATATTGCGTTAACTTTTTTGTCGCCATTTATGTTCAGAACACAATTGGTGCTATTAGAACAATCACCTTCCCAACCAACAAACTCACTTTCGTCGTCTGATAAAGGTATTAGTTCAACGGTAGTGTTCTCACTTACGCGCTCAATACAAGCGCTACTACAAGTTTTTTCTAAAGGCTTAATTTGAATGCGATTGGCATTAGAATTAGATTCGACGGTTAACGTTAAATTATATTCATTGTGAAGAGGTATTTCGTTTTTCTTACTAGAATCGCTGGATTGGCATCCGGAGAAAGCGATGATACAACAAACTGCTAAAACCAATTTAGGTAATAATGCCATGAAGTGAGTAACCTATTTTCTTCCCTAGAAGACTGAATTATAGACCTTGGGTTCTTCAATAACTAGCCTTTTACCAAAGTAATTGTGTGAAATTGTTAGATTGCTCAATTATTAGATAATTACCAAATTGTTCGTATTGTACTTGGCTCATTACGCCATAAAACGCCACAGTTGTGGCAAATCATTGATAGGGGTCTAACAGACAATCAACTTTATTCATACGGTCAAATGACTTATGATTGTTGTGAAATTAAATGCCTATTAATGGAATAAACATGAATACAGCGGTTATCTTCCCAACCATTATGTGTGGTGGTAGTGGCACACGCCTTTGGCCATTATCGCGCTCATTAAATCCAAAGCAGTTCTTACCTTTAGTTAATCAAACCAGTATGTTGCAAGATACTTTGCTACGTTTACCCAGCGTAGACAATCAGCCTATTTTTATTTGCAATGAAGAACATCGCTTTTTAGTGGCTGAACAAATTCAGCAGTTGAATGATGGAATGGGAACAATTCTGCTTGAGCCTGAAGGTCGCAATACCGCACCGGCAATCGCGTTAGCTGCATTACGCGCCATCGCATCCGAGCCAAAAGCTGTGTTGCTAGTGCTAGCAGCGGATCATGTAATTGAAGATCATTCAGCCTTTCACCAAGCGATTAACGTTGGCATGACTGCTGTCGAAAAAGGCAAGTTAGTTACGTTTGGTATAGTGCCAAATAAACCTGAAACAGGTTATGGATATATTAAACGGGGGCATGAGATAGGTAATGGATTCCATGAGGTTGCTGAGTTTGTCGAGAAACCTGATTTAATGACCGCAAAGCAATATCTCGATAATGGTGATTACCTGTGGAATTCAGGCATGTTTATGTTCAAAGCAAAAGATTATCTTGCTGCATTAGAACAGTTTAGACCTGATATTCAGCTTGCTTGTAAAAAAGCCATGTCAAATACGACAGAAGATTTAGACTTTTTACGTGTTGATAAAGATGCATTTCTTGCGTGTCCTAGTGAATCTATCGATTATGCTGTTATGGAAAAAACACAAGAAGCAGCAGTTGTACCGCTTGATGCGGGATGGAATGATGTTGGCTCATATGCTGCCTTGTGGGAAGTATTGAATAAAGATGATAATAATAACGTCCTCAAAGGCGACGTGATTGCCAGAGACACCCACAATAGTTTAGTGATCAGCGATAAGCGATTGGTGTCTACGCTTAATGTGAGTGACTTGGTCATAGTAGATACGCCTGATGCTGTATTAGTAGCGAACAAGGACAGTGTTCAAGACGTTAAGCATATTGTAAATGAGCTGAAAGCGAACGGGCGCAGTGAAGCTAGTCTGCATCGAGAAGTATATCGTCCGTGGGGTAAATATGACTCTGTTGACAATGGCGAACGGTTTCAAGTTAAGCGCATCACAGTGAAGCCGGGTGCTAAACTATCGGTTCAGATGCATCACCACCGTGCCGAACATTGGATTATCGTATCTGGAACGGCAAAAGTGACTATAGACGAAAAAACAACGCTGTTAAGTGAAAATCAATCCACTTATATTCCTATAGGAGCGGTTCATGCGTTGGAAAACCCTGGAAAACTTCCTTTAGAAATGATTGAAGTGCAATCAGGCAGCTACCTAGGTGAAGATGATATTGTACGGTTTGAAGACCGTTACGGCAGAGCCGAGTCGTAATTATCTTCATGCGAAAGAATTAGAGCGTCTTATTGAGTTCAAGACGCTCTTGCAATAACACCCATTGCTCCGCTGTTGACCATAACATAGTACGTTGAGTATTTATCATGTCATCGATATTGTCTGGTGTAAGAATCACGCCGTGTTCTGTTATACGGTCGTTGCTTCTAATTGTCTCGATAATTGTTTCACCATAAGAACTTTTATAATGTGCGGGCTCCCAAAACCATAAAAGCTCGCCTGTCTGGTCAATTGCTTCAGTTGTTCTTGCATTAATTAAGCTAAAATCCCACAGATTAACTTCATCATAATGCTTACCATCTAAAAATTTCACCAATGCCCATTTCCATGCTAAAAACTCTTCCCAATACCCTGCTTGTTCTATCGCATGTAGATAACTAAAATGGTAGGGATTAATAAATAGACGGAAAGTAATGTTCTTTTCTTGGCACAGGCTTATCAGGCTTTCTAGCTGGTCAAACTTGGGTGAAGTGAATGTGGAATTGCTGGGAAATAGTATCCAGTTGCGCGAAGCCAGCTTACCCAAAAGCCAATCGAGCTTTTGTTTGTACAGTGCCTCGTATCCTTCGTACTCTATAATGTGTTTGTAGCCATTTGCGATATTAAATCCTGACGGTGTAATCGTGTTGACATAGAAATTTTGATTAGAGAAAGTATTAAATGTCGCTTGTAGGGCATCAAGAGAGAATAGTAACTGATAGGAAACCGCTAGTTTCTCAGAAAAATACGCGTACATATTATCAGTTCTCGTACGAAGGTATTTATCATAGCTTCTCTTGGAATTCGCTAAATTGAGTTGTTGTGATAATTCGTCAGGTGCGATAAGAAAATCGAGAAAGTCGATACTCATGATGATTTCTTTTAAATCAGAATTGTTTTGTATGACATCTTTAGCATAATCTATTTGCATATGGAGTTTGGCTCCTGGCAAACCTTGGTTGTATACGCTGTTAGAGGCGAAATGTTTAGAATCATGTGGTAGACCCATTTCAATACGAGAGTTTCCAACAAGCAAAACTTCGGGAGAAGTCTCAATTACACGATATGCTTTTATAATCCGCGATCTATTTCCCGCTTCGGGCTTGATTTCGTTAATCCCTTCAATGGTTGGCGACCAATACATGGCAAATGGATCAATGAACCAATTCGTTATGCCAACAATGCCAAAAATAATAAGTGCAGTCGTCAGAAGGGTTTTAATATAAGACATGTGTCATCCTAAAACTGAAAATATAAGAATTCACTAACTTGCGATAAAGTCAGAAAACCAAAGGCCAACATTGCGCCCGTTAGAATCGCCCAGTGTTTCTTGTCTAGCCATTGCAGTGAATAAGTTAGCTTTTTCGCAGGCCAAAGTGCGTTGTTAGTCTCAAATGCAATCATATTGAGTGAGGAGCGATGCTTTGAAAATATATCCTGTACAGTTGGTAATACCAAAACAATTGAAAGTAGTCCAAGAATCCAAAGCCATGACTTAATAAAGGCTGTGCCACCGATAACTGAATTACCAGAAAAGGATGCTAGGTCAACTCCAATACTCTGTGCCCTAGCGACGATGGCGTTTGGAATAAATATATCATTCATGCCGATCATGCCTTGTAAGAGGTTGATCGCCCCGTCCAGTGTTGTTGCTCGGAAAAACACCCAGCCAATGATGACGGCAGTAAAGGTGATGAACCAAGAAAAATATTTATATAAAAAGTTAGTTCCTAAATTTTTCGAAATTGGCTGTGTTATATACTGCCATGCATGATTAATGACTAAATAGGAGCCATGTAAAGCGCCCCAAATTACAAAATTCCATCCAGCTCCATGCCACAAACCGCCTAGTAGCATAGTAAGCAAAAGGTTTGAATAACGCTTCACGTTTCCTTTTCTATTTCCACCTAGTGCAATATACACGTAATCCCGTAGAAACTTAGACAGTGTCATGTGCCACCTTCGCCAGAACTCTGAGATATTGGTCGCCTTATAAGGAGAATAAAAGTTCAGTGGTAACACAATCCCGAAAATTCTTGCCAATCCAATCGCCATATCGGAATAGCCTGAAAAATCGAAATAAAGTTGAAACGTATAGGCAAGTACTCCACTCCAAGCCGCGAAGAAATCTATACTAGTACCTTGGTCTGCAAGCGAAAAGATAGGTGTAGCATATACCGCTATGCCGTCAGCGAGTACAGTTTTTTTGAATAAACCAATTGCAAAAATAGACAAGCCAATTTGTACATCATACGCATTGAGAGTGAATGCTGATTTACGTTCAAACTGAGGCAACATTTCCTTGTGATGAACAATTGGTCCCGCTATTAACTGAGGAAAAAAGGATACAAATAAGGCGTAGTGCAGGAAGCTGTACTCGTGCGTAATGCCTTTATGCGAGTCAACTAAATAAGCTATTTGTTGAAAAGTAAAAAATGAGATTGCTAACGGTAGGATGATTGTCCCTAAGTTGTAGTCTGTGCTAGCTACAGCATTAATATTCAGTACAATGAAGCCGGCATATTTAAAATAAGCAATCGCCGTTAAGTTTGTTACTATACCGAATGTTAGCAAAGGTTTGTTAGGTTTTTTCCCCAATGTTTTACCGATCCAGTAGTTAAACACCATTGAACCAACAAGCAGAATCAAATAGCTCGGATTCCACCAAGCGTAAAAAAACAAAGAGCAAGCGACTAACGTTGCAATTGCTGACTGGTTTCCCCACCTTTTTGCTGTTGTAAAAAATAACAGTAGACAAGCAGGGAGAAAAATTACAATAAATTCAAAGGAATTAAATAACACTTATTTCTTCCATGATCTTTCGATATCATTTCCGATATTTTACTTATTGTGCTTGTAAATGTCTTGAGAATATTTGGTGTAAGTGATTCGATTGTTGAGTCGTTTTTATTTAAGTCGCAAAACATATAGTGCATAGAGGCTTTTTCAAATGTTATTCGTTGAACAATTTGAGTTGTATAATGACAAAGTTGCGTTCTATTTGGCGGATGGTCGCCAAGTAACTTATCGTCAGTTATTACTCAAATTGCAGTCTAGTGCCAGTGAATTAGGCACAACAAAAAAGCTTGTGGCAGTGGAGTGTAGTAATGAAATTGAATCTGTCATTGCATACTTAACTGCGCTATACGCAAAACATCCTGTACTACTAGTGGCAGAAGGTACTTGTTCTTCTCAAAATCAAATTCTTGATACCTTCAAGCCTGAAATGGTATTTAGCAAGAACAGTGCAGGGAAATGGTGTTGGCAACAGTGTCATAACGAAGTAAGTCAATATCATGAAGATTTATGCATTTTATTGTCAACTTCAGGAACAACGGGCAGTGCCAAACTCGTTCGTTTATCACAACAAAACATCCAATCGAATGCCTTAGCAATTGCTGAATATCTCAATATAGATAGTGAACATACGGCGATAACTACACTGCCTTATCATTATTCTTATGGCATGTCGGTCATCAATTCACATTTAGCGGTTGGTGCCAGTATCGTCTTGACCAATGACTCTGTTACAGATTCATCATTTTGGCAATTGGTAGAAAAACACCAAGTATCAAGCCTTGCTGGCGTGCCTTATACGTTTGAATTGTTGGAAAAACAAGGGGTTCGCGAGAAACATTACGCATCACTTAAGTACATTACGCAAGCTGGTGGCCGATTACCAATGCCACTAGTAGAAAAATACACGCAATGGGCAGAGGCAAGCGATAGTCAGTTTTATGTTATGTACGGGCAAACAGAAGCAGCTCCTCGAATTGCCTATGTTCCGCCAGCTTTGCTTGCCGAAAATGGTGATTGTATTGGGAAGCCTATTCCGGGTGGTCAAATTGAACTTCAAGATGAAAATGGGAGTTTCATTACTGAGGAAGATACGGAAGGCGAATTAGTCTACTACGGTGAAAATGTCATGATGGGGTACGCAACCGAAAAAAGCGAGTTGCAACTGCCATCTGGCGATAACATTTTAAGAACGGGCGACTTGGCCGTTCGTAAAGCCAATGGCCTATTCAAAATCGTCGGACGAAAAAGTCGGTTCTGTAAACTATTTGGTTTGCGTATTAGCTTAGATGAAGTTGAGGCTGAAGTTCATCGCCTTGGTATATCTTCGGTCGTTGTAGGGAATGATGATTTTATTACTGTAGCGGTACTTAAAGCAGGTGAGGAGCTGAGGATTACAGAATATCTTGCGACTAAGTACAAGCTTAATGTTGAATCATTTATTGTCATGACGTTTGACGAATATCCGTTGCTACCATCAGGTAAAGTTGATCAACGAAAAATACTGTCATTGGCTGCTGAATCTAGACAAAATGATACGAGCTATGAGTCATTACTCGCTGCTTACCAAAAAATTATGAACAACCCTGAAATTGTCGAAACCGATAGTTTTGTTGGCATTGGCGGCGATTCGTTATTTTTTGTCATGGTGTCAATTGCCGTAGAAGAATATATCGGATATTTGCCTGAAAACTGGGAAGGGACGAGTATTTGCGAGCTAGAAGCGCTTAAGAATAATCAAGCCCTTGCTCAGCCTGAAATTAGACGACCTACCGCCATTCTTAGTATCGTCTTGATATGTTTGTCGTTGATCTTTGGGGAAGTATTTCTACAGTCGTATATTTACTATAAAACGGGAAGGAGTGCGCTTGCATTATTAACTGATCAAAGTGCGAGAGTATTTAATGAAGAGTTAGGGATCTTTACCTATCGTCCAAATTTACAGCTCAAAGATGCCAAATCTGATGCAATCACGATGAAAATAAATAAAGTTGGCCTGCGCAGCGAACCTATTCCGGAGAATAAGAACGATACGCGTATCGCAATATTAGGTGCATCTACCGTCGCTGGCGCATACGCAAAGAATAATCAAAGTACATTCCCTGCATTGTTTGGTAAATATCTGCAGGAACAAACAGAAGGAAATGAAAGCTTTCATGTGATTAATGCGGGTATCGAAGGACATACACTAGTGCACACCAGCAAACTTTTTGATGGTGTAGTGTCTCAACTTAGCCCTGATGTAGTTATGTTATATCCCGGTTTTAACGATATTTCATTGTTGTGCCGTGCCATGTCAGATTCAGAAAAACCTGCTTATATAGGTATCGACTACCCTACGTTGCCTACGTGGGTAGAAACCAAGAGCATGATACGTAAAAATACTACTCAGCTAAGAGCAAATAATACTAGTGAGGCTAATTTATTAGCGTTAAGTGATGTGGATGCTGGGGTATATGGTAATCGCGTACGTGAAATTATCACCTCGATAAAATCCCAAGGCATACAGCCTGCATTGATGACTGTATCTCGCGCTTACGCAAATACAGATGAAGCAGTGGCGAATAGCTTTTTAAAAGATTCTTTGTATTACTATAGTTGTCTGAATGCCGAAAGCTTAATGGCAATTGGTGATATGTATAATGAGCAAATTAGGTTGGTAGCGAAAGAAACGAACACACCGTTATTTGATTTGGCCAAGGTCATGGCAGGGGGACGCAAATACTTTGTTGATGGGAGTCATTTTACCTACGAAGGTGAGCAATATGTCGCGCGCTTTCTCTTAGATCAATATCGTCAGTTACACCCGTATAATCAGTTGAATATTGCACAGGAGGACAAGTAATGTCTATAACGTCGTTTTCTTTCTTCTTCCTGTGCTTGTTTAGTTTTTTTGTTTGCCAATTCACTAATAAAAACAGTACTAAAAAAGCCTTCTTACTATTAATTAGTTACTACTTTTATATGACCATTGATTGGCGATTTGCAGGTATTCTTCTGGTGCTGACCTTGGTTAATTATTTCGCAGGCCATGTGATTAAAACCAGCGTTAACCAGCAAGTACGTAGATTTGCGCTCAGCTTGGCCATTATTTTTAGCCTAGCGGTTTTATTTTACTTTAAATATCTCGGCTTTTTAGTTGAATCATTATATGAGCTATTGTCTGGTTTTGGCTTAGAAGGCAGAAGCCCATTTGTCGATATCATTTTACCGATAGGCATATCGTTCATGACGTTCCAGTCAATCACTTATCCGCTGGATTTGTATTCTGGAAAGCTAGAGAAGAAAAGCTCATTCGGCGACTTTGCGCTATTCATGTCTTTTTTCCCACAGTTGTTATCTGGCCCTATTGTTCGGGCATCATTCTTCATGCCGCAGTTAGAGCACAATCACAAAGGCAGTGGACAGGAACTCATGGAAGGGGCAACACTTATTTTGCGAGGACTCATTAAAAAAGTCGTCTTTGCTGATATGTTAGCGGTACAACTGGTAGACCCGGCTTTTGACGATCCAACCTCATTTTCCTCCGTTTTTCTTATCATTGCCTTGATAGCTTATAGTTTTCAGGTGTACATGGATTTGAGTGGTTATACTGATATTGCCATTGGCGTTGCTCGGTTATTTGGCTACCGTTTGCCTATCAACTTTAATCGTCCTTATCAAGCCACGAGCATAGCTAACTTTTGGCAACGTTGGCATATCACCATGTCTTCATTCTTTAGGGATTATTTATATGACGCGATCGAAAAAGCCAAGTTCGGTAATATTTATACGAATCTACTGATCGTATTTGTGGCGATTGGTATTTGGCATGGTGCAGGACTAAACTTTGTTGTTTATGGCTTGATCCATGGTAGTTTGGTTGGCTGGGAGCATTTTCGTAAACAGCAACGTGATAAACAAGGGTTACCACCAATTATTTATCGCGGCGTCGCGTTAGTCACGAGAATTGCGGGTATATTCACCATCATTATATTAACGCGACTGCTCTTTAGAGGGGATGGTTTATCAGCGTGTGCCCAGTATTTTCAAGCCATATATCAGAACTTTACCCTCGTGTCCGAGCTGCCTATAATGGCACTTGTATTGCTCATGTTGTCAGCGGTATTACACTTTTCACCTGTTAGGTATCGCGATCAGTTGATGCAAAAAATGACACGAACACAACCGCTGATTTATGCGGGCGTGTATACCAGTGTTGTTTATATTTTGGTTGCGTTTAATCAAGATGTTGCCACATTTATTTATTATCAGTTCTAGCTAGCATTGGCAGCTGGAATAATTATTAAAGGACACACTATGCCAAGTCACGACACGCTTACCTGTTTTAAGGCTTACGATATCAGAGGTAAACTCGGTGAGGAGCTTAATACGGATATTGCTTATCGAATTGGTCGCGCATTTTCTCAACACACTCAGGCTAAAACCGTTGTGGTAGGCGGTGATGTGCGCCTGACTAGCGAAGAGTTAAAACTGGCACTATCTAATGGCTTAATGGACGGTGGCACAAACGTGATAGACATTGGCTTGTGTGGCACTGAACATATCTACTTTGCGACAAGTCACTTACAGTGCGACGGTGGTATTGTTGTCACTGCGAGCCATAATCCCATTGATTATAATGGTATGAAATTGGTCAGAGAGAACAGTAAGCCAATCAGTGGTGATACTGGATTGCATGACATTAAAGCACTTGCTGAACAAAATAGATTTGACGACGTCGCGTGTAAAGGCACAGCGAGCACCGAAGATATTTCAGAGGCTTATACTAAACATTTGTTGAGTTACATTAACGCTGAAAATATTAAACCGTTAAAACTCGTCGTTAATGCGGGTAATGGTGCAGCAGGCCCGGCTATCGATGTGCTAGAGCAGCACTTTTCAACATTGTCATTGCCAATAGAACTAATCAAAATCCATCATGAACCTGACGGCAAATTTCCAAACGGCATCCCCAATCCATTACTCATTGAGAACAGAAGCGCGACGGCCGATGCGGTAAAAGCGCACAATGCAGATATGGGGATTGCTTGGGATGGTGACTTTGATCGCTGTTTTCTCTTTGATGAGAACGGTGAATTTATCGAAGGCTACTATATCGTTGGCTTGCTGGCACAAAACTTTCTGGCTAAAAGCCCCAATGAAAAAGTCATTCATGACCCTCGGTTAACATGGAATACCATTGACATTGTTAAGCAGGCGAAAGGTACACCTATTCTAAGTAAAACAGGTCATGCCTTTATTAAAGAGCGCATGCGTAAAGAAAATGCTGTGTATGGCGGTGAAATGAGCGCACATCATTATTTCCGTGATTTTTTCTATTGCGACAGCGGTATGATCCCGTGGCTACTAGTAGCCGAACTGATTTGTCAAACGGGCAAACCGTTGTCTGCGTTGGTACGAGAGCGTATCGAGGCCTATCCATCATCGGGTGAAATTAACAACCGCCTTGACGATCCTAAGTCGTCTATTGAGCGCGTGTTAGCACACTATAAAAATGACGCATTAACGTGTGATTACACCGACGGCATTAGTCTCGAATTTGCTAATTGGCGTTTTAATTTGCGCAGTAGTAACACTGAACCTGTGGTGCGCTTGAATGTTGAATCAAGAAACGACACCGCGCTGATGCAACAGAAGACACAAGAAATTCTTGAAATTCTGTGTCGAGCGTAACTGCTCATGAATGTCGCTACACCTCAATATCGTTGTTTAGAGATTAACGATCCTCAAGTCGTTCAATTATGCGACAAACATGCGGCGCTGTTCGAACAAACCTATGCCTGGTTGAGTGCGACTAAAGATTTATTGCAGGCCAGCAAAGAAGAATTGAAACTACATACGCTGGTTGATAATGACAACCAGCATCTTTTATTACTGTGGCCGCTCATACATCGTCTGGAGGGCAACACCCAGCAAATAAGTAGTGTGACAAGTTGTTATAGTACAAACGTTTTACCCTACTATGTTTCACAGTCAAACAATACTGCACTTACTAAGCAGTTGCTAATTGAGGTTAGTCAGCGTTATCCGTGGGACGAAATACGGATTGGGCCGTTTGATTGCCATCGTGTTAGTGGTGCGTTGCTAGCATTGGAAAAACCTCAAAAAGACTATTCAGTGATCGGTCATTGGTTTGTTGATCATGTAAGTCACTTTTCTGAATATTTGTCGCAGCGTCCGGGTCAGCTAAAGAATACATTAAAACGTAAAGCGAAAAAGCTCTACCAAGATCACGAGGTCAAAATCGTATTTGCCAATACGCCGACACAATTCGACTCGCTATATACTGATTATCAACAAATTTACCGAGATAGCTGGAAAGGAGACGAAGCAAGTTATCAATTTATCGCCGAAGTTAGCAAAGCTGCTCTTGCTCAGGATAAGCTTAGATTTGCGGTAATGTACGCAGATGGCAAGGCTGTTGCTGCGCAAATTTGGTTCATACAACACAGCACCGCTTCCATATTTAAGCTTGCCTATGATCCGGAATTTAGCCATTATTCGGTAGGTTCTATACTCTCTGAAGCCATGTGTGAAAGAGTCATTGACGATGACAAATGCCATACAATAGAGTTTGGCTGTGGAAATGAAGCTTATAAACGAGCGTGGATGACACAATATCGAGAGCGCAGAGTAGTACAAGTATTTAACGGAAAAACCATACTCGGCAAGATGCTTATCTTCAAACATATTTATCTCGCACGATTGAAATCGATACTAAAGACAATTTTAAGAAAAAAATGAATAGCAAAGAAGCCATACTGCAAGAATTACAATCCGTTTTATCTGGGATTATGCCTAATTATCAATCAACATATTGGTGCGAAGATACAGCATTGTTTGGTGCTATCCCTGAATTTGATTCAATGGCGATTGTTAGCCTGATCACTGAGCTGGAAGCGCGATTTGACATTGAAGTTGATGATGAAGATATCTCAGAAGAGAATTTTGCCAATATTGGCAATATTGTCGAACTTATCTCAAACGCGAATTAGCGCACCGATTATTTATTGAAATGAACATGCTCAATGCCTCTTTCGTACAATCCGCGTTGACGGATCTTAAATACTTTCAGTTATCACGTGTGTGCAAACCGGCACGTGGGACCGTAGTATTTGTGCAGGGGCTATTTGAAGAGTTAAACCAAAATCGACATGCTTTCAATGGCATGGCACAAATGCTGACAACGCATGATTTTAATACCATCCTTTATGATGCTGTGGGTACAGGCGACAGCGAAGGGGATTTAACCGATGTCTCGTTGTTGTTATGGCACAATCAACTGCTTGAGGTAGTGCAAAATGCGCAACAACAGAACGAAAACCCTGTCTCGATTATTGTGTTTGGTTCTGGCGCTCTGTTATTAACAGAAGAGGTTCTAAAATGTGCCTCTCATGTTCAATTGTGGCAACCTGAATTTAGTGGTAAAAGGCTAGCCAAAAACTTAGGTCGCTTGGCAATTCTTAATCAAATGCCAATTAGTGAAGATGACGAAATCATCAACGTATCAGGCTACCAAGTGCCACAGGTATTATGGCAATCGTTGAAACAAAATCCCTCACCTGCGTTCGCCAGTTTTGCACCTAAGATCGAATGGTTTGAGCTTATCGACAACGAGCAGCAGCAAGTACCACAGCTTCGACAAAATTTGGCACAATCCGTTTTTGGTGATTCGTTTTCGGTAGTGTCCATAGTGCAATCAAAGTACTGGCTGGCCAATGAGTTGATACAACCTGAAGCTTTATGGGCGCGGGCAACAACCGCCATCGAAGCCAGAGCAAAGGAATCCGCCGTTGAGTAAAGAAATGCCGATTGTTTTTCCGTCGGGTAACCATTCGCTCGTGGGTATTATTCATCAAAGCGAACAGCCGAGCACTAAAGGCGTGGTCATCGTTGTTGGTGGACCACAAACCCGTGTGGGGAGTCATAGAGCATTTGTTGAATTAGCGCGGTTTTTGGCGCGCAATGGCGTGAACGTTTTTCGCTTTGATTATACTGGTGCAGGAGATAGTGACGGCAAGCCCGCTCACTTCACAGAAGTCGTTAATGATATTGAAGCGGCGGTGACCACTTTCATTGCCAAGCAGCCTCAGCTAAACAGTATATGCTTATGGGGCTTATGCGATGCCGCTTCTGCTATCGCAATCTACATGAATGGCGAAAGCAAACCCGATCATGTTGATCGTTTAGTATTGCTAAACCCTTGGGTAAATCAACCACATACACAAGCGCAGACAGTTCTAAAATACTATTATTTAAAACGATTATTTTCTCGCCAATTTTGGCAAAAACTTTTTGCTGGAAAAGTAGCTTTATTGACAAGCGCTAAAGAAATTCATAGTTTTTCTAAGCAAAGCCAACAAATTTCAGCAACTCACTATGTAGAGACCATGCTGACAGGGATTAAATCGTTTGACGGTAAGGTGCTTATTATCATTGCGGAGAATGATCTTACAGGCCAAGAATTTTGTGCATTGGTGGAAAAAAACAAGCAGTGGCGTAACGTCATGGCGCGCGATACGACGGAAATAATCACCATTGATACTGCAAATCACACATTTGCTCATCGGCAGTGGAAAGAAACCTTAAATAACCTGTCGTTAAAGCTAATACAGGCCTAGAGAAGCGCATAGTAATTGGTTACAATGGTTTGATTGAATGCTCAGCGCCTTGGGCTAAGCTTGTTTAAGTTAATTTTGTCTTTACTTCCAGATTAAGGAAAATTCATATGAAAATTGGGATTATAGTAGGCACTCGTCCCGAAATAATAAAAATGGCTCCTGTTATTCGAGAGTGTCAGAATAGAGGGATTCCATATTTTATCATTCATTCTAATCAGCATTATTCTGAAGAAATGGATAGCATTTTTTTCAAAGAATTAGAATTACCTAGCCCACATTATAATTTAGGCGTTGGTTCAGGATTACACAGTAACCAAACGGGCAACATCTTAATTCAAATGGAACCCATTCTACTGGAAGAAAAGCCAGATGTTGTACTAGTTCAAGGCGATACAAACACTGTTTTGGCTGGCGCACTAGCAGCGTCTAAACTCAATATTAAAGTTGGTCATATTGAAGCAGGTCTGCGTAGCTATGATCGAATGATGCCAGAAGAAACCAACCGCATATTAACCGATCACATGAGTGATTATTTATTTGCCGTTGGCCCAAATCAACATGCGATTTTGTCTAAAGAAGGCATCGACCAAGAAAAAATACACACAGTGGGCAACACAGTATCTGACTCACTATTTCAACATTTGGAAATTGCGGGCGATAAAAGCAATATCCTAGATAAGCTATCACTAAAAGCGAAAGAGTTTTTCTTGGTAACAGCTCATAGAGCATCCAATGTTGATATTCCTGCGCATTTACAAGAACTGTTAAACCTTTTTGACCGCCTACATGAAAAATACAGCCAACCTATAGTGTGGCCTATTCATCCTCGCACGCAAGCGAAGCTTAAAGAATTTCAAATGGAAGTGCCTGGCTATTTGAAATTGATTCCACCGATTGGTTATTTGGATTTCATCCAGTTACAAAAGAATGCGCAGTTAATTCTGACTGACTCTGGCGGTATTCAAGAAGAAGCCTGTCTGTTAGGTGTTCCGTGTATTACATTACGTGAAAATACCGAACGTCCAGAATCTATCGAAGTGGGTGCCAATGTACTGGTAGGGCGTGACGCTGATAAAGCCATAGCAGCAGCTGAAAAATGGCTTGCTTCCGGTGATTTCAGCTGGGAAAACCCATTTGGCGACGGTCACGTAGCCGAACTTATTCTTGATATTATCACGAACACTAAAGATGTCGCCGAGGAAGAGCGCATCATTGCGAAAAATGAGTCAGTTGCCGTTGTTGGTATGGGCTACATGGGCTTACCGATTGCCAGCTTAATTGCGCAAGCAGGTTACAACGTGACTGGTGTTGACTTAAGCAAAGACAAAGTAGACGCCATTAATCGTGCAGAATGTCCGTTTGATGAAGTTGGCATGCCAGAACTCATCAAAAAAGTGGTATCACAAGGCTTCTTGAAAGCTTCAACCGATATTCCAAGCAGTGATACTTACTTAGTCGCTGTACCTACGCCTCACAAAGACAATCGTTGTGATCGTAGCTATGTGTTCAGTGCGGTTGATGCTATTGCCAAAGTAGCTAAAGATGGCCAAACGGTTATCGTAGAATCAACGATTTCGCCTCAAACTAGTTTAGCGGTAGAACAACGATTTGCAGACTTAGGCTTAAAAATAGATGTGGTGCATTGCCCAGAACGTGCGATTCCTGGTCAAACATTACATGAGCTAGTTAATAACGATCGCATCATTGGTGCGTCAAATAGCACGGCACAAAACAAAGTGAAGCGAATTTATCAAAGCTTCGTTAAAGGTGAAGTATTCTTAACGGATCTTACAACCGCAGAATGTGTCAAATTAGTTGAAAACACATCTCGTGACGTGGGTATTGCGTTTGCTAATGAGTTGGCTGAAATTGCTAAAGAGCTTGATGTAAACGTTTATGAAGTGATTAAATTGGCGAACCGTCATCCTCGAGTCAATGTGTTAACGCCTGGTCCAGGCGTGGGTGGTCACTGTATTCCAATTGATCCGTGGTTCTTGGTAGAAGGTACCAAGTCTGGTGAGTTGGTTCGATTATCACGTAAAATTAATGACGAGCGTCCGAATATTGTCGCTCAAGAAGCGCTTAACCTTGTATCAAAAGCGCAAGGCGTCAAGGTAGGTATTCTTGGTGTTGCTTATAAGGCAAATGTAGACGATTGTCGTGAAACACCAGCCGATGCGATTTTAGCGCAATTTAAAGAGTCAGGTGCAGAAGTCAATTATCATGACCCGTTTGTGCCAACTTGGGATTGCCCTCGACAAGAGAGCGTTGCTGAGTTGGACAGCTGGGCCGATGTGCTAATTCTCGTCACAGACCATACATGTTACGACGACATTAAGGTAACTAAACCGCTGCTGAATACGCGTGGTTAATAAGACAAAAGCTCACTGATGTTGGTGAGCTTTTTTTATGAACAGTTATTAACAACAATAATAAATTGAAGGGAAACAGGGGTATATATGAAATTAACACATACCGCCATCACTCTGAGCTTAGCATTAGCATTGGGCGCGTGCTCAGAAACAGAAACCGCAGCCTCCCATTTGGCGCAGGCAAAACAGTATTTGACGCAAGATAAAGTTCAAGAAAGTGTTATTGAATTAAAAAATGCTATCAAATTAGAACCAAACAACAATGAAGTTCGTTTTGTTTTAGGTCGAATTTATCTTGATGCTGGTGATGGGGTTAATGCCGTAAAGGAACTGGAAAAGGCTCGTTCACTAAAATACCCCGATGATAAGCTAATTCCTTTGCTTGCACGCGCTTATTTAATCTCGAATGCAGATGTTGAATTACTTGAGCTAGACACGAGTGTATCTACTTTGTCCAATGACAGTAAAGTGCGCTATTACGCCTATGCGACGCTAGCTCATGTACGTGCTAATGAGGCTGAAAAAGCAAAAGATACGGCAGAAAAATCAAAAAATGCACAAGCTGCAAGCCCATTTGCTACATTGGCAAATGCTTATATCTTGTTATCTGAAAATGAAATAGATAAAGCCGATGCGCTAGTTGAAAAAGCATTGGGCATTGATGCTGATAACCCTGAGCTTGTCATGTTGAATGCGCAGATCGCGACGATTCAAAAGGACTATCAACAAGCGGCAGAACAGTACAAAAAATATCTAGAATTACAACCAAAATCGCGCGTGACCTATTTGATGTTGGCTGATGTATTAATCAAAACAGAAGGTTACCAGGAAGCTGAGCGTTATGTTGATGCTATCCTAGCGAATATTCCTAACCAACCATTAGCCAACTATATTAAGTCCGTGATTAAATTTGCGGAAAAAGACTACAAAGCAGCGAGTGAATTTTCTGAAAAAGCTATTCAGTCGGGCAATAGTATGCCACATGCTAAGCTAGTTGCTGGTAGCAGTGCATTTCATCAAGGAAATTATGAGCAAGCTAACTATCACTTAGAACCGATTGTTCAGTATCTAAAGGCAGATCATGCCGCTCGAAAAATGTTTGCAGTCAGTCAATATCAATTAGGCCGAGTTGAAAATATCGCCGAAAATTTAGCAGGCTACCAACCGTCAACTGAAGAAGATGCTGCATTTTTATCGTCATTGAGTGTTAACTTGTTCAAAATTGGTGCTAAAGAAGAAGCAAAGAAGATTGCTGAACAATCTGCTATGGCTGAGCAGTCAACAGCTAAACATACTGCGCGCCAAGGGATCATGAAATTAATGATGAACGATCCAACAGCGGTGAGCGATTTAGAATCAGCACTTAAAGAACAGCCAGATTTGATAGGTGCTGAATTAGCCATTGCCTACGCATCGTTAGAAGAAGGCGATTATGATAAAGCAATGTCAATCGCCGAAAAATGGATTGCAGAGCACCCAGAAAAAGCGGGTGGTTACAATATGCTTGCCGCTATTGCAATGCGTAAGCGAGATCTTGAACAAGCAGAAAAACACTTGTTGGTTGGCCTAGATAAAGAGCCAAACAATTTGTTTGGCCTGACGGAAATGTCACGTGTATTGGTACGGTTAGACCGAAAGTCAGACGCAGCCCAATATGCACAGCAAGCCGTAGAGCAGTACCCTGATAGTATCAAAGCGCTGCGCTATCAATTTGCCGTGAATAAAGATCAGCAAGCGTTAAAGGATATTGAAAAGGCCTACAATAAAACGCCAGAGAACCTGAACTTTATTATTCTATATGCTGAAGCGCTAATGGATTTAGGCAATTATGCAGACGCATTAATCGTTGCGAATAAGGTGGAAAATAATGTTAATACACCTAAGCAAATCTGGCGCATCAGGCTAACAGCTTTAAATAAACTGAATAATATTGATCTGGCGCAATCAGTCGTTGACGACTGGATCCAAAGTAATCCATATCATCCAGAGCCGATATTATTAAAAGTTGAATTTTTGGTTAAAGAAAAAGAAGCGCAACGTGCATTGAGTTTATTAGATCGCGCATTATCAGGTAATCATGTAGGTAATATGTTTATGCAATCGGTTAAATTGCAGATACTACTTGACGATCACCGCGTGACAGAAGCTAGAAAACTCTATGCGCAAATCAAAGATAAAATCACGAACGATAGTACCAAGGCGGGAATAGAAGGACGAATTGCTATCATTGATGAGCGTTACGAAGACGCGATACCATTGATGTCTCAGTTTTACGACTCTTTTCCATCTACGCAAAACGCTTTGTATTTAAGTCTTGCTTACAATAACCATGGTGATTCGGACAACGCTATTGCTAGTCTAGAAAAACACTTAAAGACTTTTGATAGAGATGACAGAGTGCGTACTGCATTAGCTAACCTTTATCTAAAATCAGATAAGAGTATGGCTTATAGTAAATATGAGCGCTTAATCGAGTCTCAGCCTAATAATGTGCTGGCTCTTAACAATCTCGCATGGCTCGCAATGGAAAAGGGCGAGCTTGAGACTGCAAAGGGTTACATTGAGCGCGCATATTCGTTAGCTCCTACATTACCGAATGTGCCGGATACATTTGGCCAAATTTTACTGAAAATGGACAAAAAGCGAGAATCTTTGGCAAAAGCGAAAGAAGCATATGAGTTGGCCAAGGGTAGAGATGTCGACATCAGTTTAAACTACGCACAAGTGCTAGTTGCTAATAAGCGTAAAAATCAAGCCAAAGAATTATTGGACAGTATTATTGTGAAAAATACTGAGCAACAAGCAAAATTAACTGAACTAAAAGAACAGCTGTAAAGGATTGTCATGAAACCTACACTTTTTAAATTAACGACTGTCGCGATATTAGTCGCTGGATTAGCAGGATGCTCTGGGGAAAAATCAGCACAAGAGCATTTAGTTTCAGGACAGCAAGCAATTGCTAAACAAGAAATTGAACAGGCGATTATTCACTATAAGAATGCGGTAAGGCTAGCACCCAAAGATGCGTCTATGAGATTGGCATTAGGTAAAGCGTACATTCAGCTAGGTGATTATTTAGGCGCTGAAAAGGAACTACAAAAATCGATTGATTTAGGAATTAACGATAATCAAGCGCTTGTTTCTTTAATAAGAGCAAAGGCAAAACTGGAAAAATTAAGCGAATTAGATGAGTTACTTGAAAGTACTGATATGCTCAAAGATGAAGAGTATATTCAAGTGCTTATTGATTCAGCCATAGCATTTTTGAGTGAACGCCAGCTAGAGAAAGCACAAGATCTGATTGATCAGGCAAATGCCATTGATGCAGATTCAAACTATAGCACGCTAGGTCGGGCTTATATTGAGTACGCTAATGGTAAATTTAAAGAGGCATCAGTGCTACTTAGTGACAATCCACTATTAGGTGATGACGGCTCAGAAGCGACATTATTGAATGGCCATTTGTTATTTGCTTTAGAACAGTTTGAAGAAGCCATTGATGTTTACAAAAAGTATCGTGCTGCGCATCCAGCAGCGCATTATGTCAGATTCTTTGAAACCAATAGCGCATTAAAGGCTGGCATGTTCGACGTAGCAGAACAAGAAGTTGACGAATTACTTAAACTGACCAAAGGCGCTCCTTTAGCGAATCAATATAAAGCGCAAGTTGAATACAACAAAGGTAACTACCAAGAAGCTTATAACTTTGCTGATCTGGCTGCAAAATCGAACAGTGAGTTTCTGACAGCGAGAATGATTGCTGGTGTAAGTGCCTACATGCTAGAAAACGATGAATCAGCTTATAACTACTTAAACCCATTAGAGAAGTTTTTAACCAATTCACATCCGGTCAAAAAAATCATCGCGGTACTAAAAGTACGAATGGGGTATGTAGATGAGGCTATTCAGTCGTTTGATTCGCTGTCTGATTTAACTGAAAATGATGCATCATTTTTAGCCGATGCCAGCACACAAATGTTAAAAGCCGGTGACTTTGAAAGTGCGCGTGAAATGATCGAAGAAGCGATCAACTTAAACCCTAACGATGCTAATTTGGTTGCTAAGAAAGGCTTTATTTTGCTTAGCCAAGACGATTTAACGGGAATTGATGCACTTGAAACCGCCTTGTCACTAGACCCAAGCTTGACCGAAGTGGAGTACTCATTAGCGCTCCAATATTTGAAGGCCGGAGAAGACAAAAAAGCGCAAGAAATTGCCGACAATTGGTTAAAAGAGAATAACAATTCTGCATCAGGCCATTTGCTACAGGGAATGATCTTCGTGCGTAGCAATCAATTTGCCAATGCTCAACAAAGTTTTGAATCAGCTTTAAAAACTGAGCCAAACAATACGGGCGCATTATTTGGTTTAGCAGGCGTGTTTGAGCAAAACGGTTTAATGCCAAAAGCAATTGCCAATTATAAGCAAATCGTCAAACTTAACCCAAGCCATAAAGAAGCGATTGCTGCATTGATTAAAGCGGGTATAAAAGCAGGCGACATTAACCAGTCAATCGAAAACATTGAAACGGCTTATGCGGAACACCCACAAAGCGTGTACTTAGCGATAGGGCTAGCGCAGCATTATCGCCTTACGCAACAGCCTGAGAAAGCAGTTAAAGTGCTAGAAGAATTAGAGCAAAAAAATGATTTACCATTGTCATACTGGTTAACGCTAGGTGATGGCTACATGGAAGCCAAGCTTATTAACAAGGCGCAAAGCACTTATGAGCAGGCTATCAAGGCGACTACAGACAACTATTTGTTTTATACACGCCTAATCAGTGTTTACGAAATTAGTGAAGAGTTCCAGGCTGCATTAGATATTGCCGAAAAAGCCTATAGCCTTTATCCCAAAAACACACGTTTAGAGGCCTTGCTCGCTTACTTCAAGTTCAGAAACAAAGACTATGCCGGTGCGCTTAAAGAAATCGAAAAAGTAAATGCGAAAAATATTAAACATCCTTTTGTCGATACAACTGCTGGATATTTAGCAATTGTACAGAAACGATATAACGATGCTATTGAATCTTTTTCGGCCAGCTTTGAGATGCAACCCGATGCTAAAAACGCGTTGAACTTAGCACGTGCACTAAAATATAACGGCCAACAGGCTGAGGCAGAGCAAACGCTAGAAACATTCCTAGAAAATACGCCAAATATTGGGATCCGTTTTTTCTTATCTAGCCTTTATTTACCAAAGGATAAAGCGAAGGCTGTTAAGCAATACGAGCTGATTCTTGAAGCACATCCTGAAAATATTGTTGTCCGCAATAATCTAGCGTGGATGATGCTAGAAGATAACAGTTTAGACAAAGCGCTTGAACACATTGAGTTTGCCTACAATCTGCAGGCTGACTTCGTTCCTGTGTTAGAGACATACGGTGTGATCTTACACCGCAGAGGTGACAAGGAAAAAGCAAAAAATGTATTGCAACAAGCGGTGTCTAAAGGTTCAACAGATGCGCGAGTATTAGTCGTTCTTTCTGATATCTTGGTTGATGAGAATGATATTCAGTCGGCTAGAAATTTACTGGTCAAAGTAAAAACGCAGGATGAAGATGTATTATCTCTATTGAGAGCCGTTAAAAAACGTATGAATTAGAGACGTAGATTAGCTAATAAAAAAACCGCTCAATGAGCGGTTTTTTGTTTCTATTACAAAGCTAGTTTAAGTACGCATTCTACTTCTGGCAAATCCAAGAAGTCCTAAGCCAAGTAATGCGATTGTTGCAGGTTCTGGAATTGAGTTACCAGTTAATTCAAAGGTGCCTCGAAGAGGTGCAGGTCCACCAGCCCCAGCTGGCTGAAAAGAAGATGAAAGCACCATGTCAGACCCGTTTGCTTCACCATTTGTATCAAAATTACCCATAGCAAGGCCGCCAGTTGCATCGAGTAAAGAGCTACCTGTACCAGTATCTGAGCCTGTACCCAAATCAGTACCAGTACCTGTTAGCAAGCCATTTCCAGTTAACTCTAACCATAGCGTTCCATCACCTGAAGTACCTGCTGTTGCTGCATAATCAGGGGTGTGGTCAACAAAAATCTCAATGAACAAATCTTTGAAGGTAAAGTCATTGCCAACAAAGCTTACAAGCTCCATAGAAAAGGTAAAGGTTAATTCACAGCCAGGACAAAACTCTAAGGTATTATTTGTGTCGTTGTTCATTTGATCGAAAATACCAAAGCCACTGACTATGTCGCCAGGGTTTACTACAAAGTTTTCAAATAGATTACCCGCGCTAAAAAAGTCTTGTGCAGCTGGAAATGCATTGGTGCTATCTGGATCCCATACTACACCACCAACATTGATGAATGATGCTTGAGCGGAAAGTGATAACCCTAGTGCAGCTGCGCCTGCTAAAATTCCTTTCTTCATGTTCATGATACTATCTCCAACGAATATTAATGGTTTATACAGATGTAGTGTAATAGGCATAGGGCATGCCAATAGTGGCATTATTTAGGTTAGTCACTGTAAAGTTGAGTGTTTTTTGTACAGTGCGGTTTTGGCAAATGACGGAAAAATCGAACTGTGTAAAAATTTATGACACTTTTAATTCGTGTAAATAGAGCTCAGTTTTGTTGTGTTAAACATGGCCGAGAAGGCGAACTAGCGTGAATAAGTGCTTAGAGGGGGATGAGCAATGTTGAGAGTACTATTGTGCGGGTAGTATTGAGTTCAATGAAAAAGCCCGTTCAATGGAACGGGCTTTTGATTGTCACTGAAAGTTTAATTAGATGGACTAATTAAGCTTTTCTTCTACGTGAACCAGCAAAACCTAATAGACCTAGGCCTAATAAAGCAATTGACGCTGGCTCTGGAATTGAGTCACCAGTAAGTTCAAAACCGCCTTTCAACACACCGTCAGTACCTGAAGGTTGGAAAGAAGATGAAAGAACCATATCAGTACCGTCTTTTTCACCGTCTGTGTCGAAGTTGTCAGCAGCTAAGCCACCCACTACGTTTAATAATGCAGAACCAGTACCTGTGTCAGAACCTGTACCTAAGTCAGTACCGATGCCTGATAGAGCACCTGGTGCAGCTAGGGCTAACCATAAGTTACCGTCGCTAGAAGTAGCAGAAGTTGCTGCGTAGTCAGGTGTGTGATCAACAAAGATGTTGATTGCTAAGTCTTTAAAGTTGAATAAACCAGCATTGCCAGCTACTGGAGTGTAAGATACCAACTCCATAGAAAACGTGAATGTTAATTCACAACCCGGGCAGAAAGCCGCTGCATTGTTTTCGTCGCTGTTGAACTGATCGAAAATACCAAAACCAGTAACAACGTCACCTGGGTTTTGAGCTACGCCTTCAAATAAGTTACCGCTGCTGAAAAAATCTTGTGCAGAAGGGAAAGCGTTAACGCTATCTGGATCCCAAACAACACCACCAATGTTGATGAATGAAGCGTGTGCTGAAAGTGAAAGTCCTAAAGCAGCAACACCTGCTAATAATCCTTTTTTAATGTTCATGTTGATTTATCTCCAACGTAAAAATTTTGAAATTCTTGATTTATGTAATTGTCGGTATATTAGCAGTTGTTGTGCCAGTTTTTTCTTGGTGGCTTTAAGTTATTGTATTTTATGATTTTAATGTTGACTTGTTTTTTCGTGTTACTCTGTTGTAAATTAGGGGGTGTAAAATTTTATGACACTTAATTGTACCTAAGCACAAAAAAATACTTTCGAGAGAATAGGAATCACAAATAACGTATTCTAGGTGTTTGAATTAGCGTTTGTTAATGCATAGGTTGATTGTAGATAAGCTCTTCGAGACAACTAGATTAAGGATTGTGTTATCGATATATAGTTGAATTCGAATTGAACACTTTTTTTAGCAATTTTTTAACTGCCAGATAAATAAGCCCGTTAATAACGGGCTTACAATAAATTTTGTTATAGGGGGCTAGTTATGCGCCTTTCTTACGAGAGCGGGCAAAGCCGAGTAATCCTAAACCTAATAGCGCAATAGAAGCTGGCTCAGGAATAGAGTTACCGGTTAATTCAAAACCGCCTTTAAGTACATCTGGTGTGCCAGAAGGTTGGAATGACGAAGATAGCACCATATCCGTACCGTCTTTTTCACCGTTCGTGTCGAAATTTCCTGCGGCTAAACCGCCGTCAACGTTTAACAATGCACTACCAGTACCCGTATCAGAACCAGTACCTAAGTCAGTCCCCAAGCCTGTTAAATTACCAGCTGCGACTAATGATAACCATAGGTTGCCATCGCTTGACGAGCCAGCCGTTGCTACGTAATCAGGTGTGTGATCGACGAAAATATCAATCTGAAGGTCTTTAAAGGTGAAGACATTGCCTACAAAGCTCACTAATTCCATTGAAAAGGTATAAGTTAATTCGCAGCCAGGACAAAATTCAGCCACGTTGTTAACATCGCTGTTCATTTGATCAAAAATACCAAAGCCGTTTACTATGTCTCCTGGATTTTTAGCGACGTTTTCAAATAAGTTGCCGCTACTGAAAAAATCTTGTGCTGCTGGAAAGGCATTTACGCTATCTGGATCCCAAACCACACCACCTATGTTAATAAACGAAGCGTGTGCAGATGCCGACAAAGCCAACGAAGCTACGCCAGCTAATAACCCTTTTTTAATTTCCATGTATTATCTCCAAAATACTTAATTAAATTTTATCCAAGTCGTTACGACGGCATTAAAAAAGCATAGTGTGTGCCAAAAGCGTTAATAAGATTGCAATAAATTGTTTACACAGGCTTTTTTACACAAGGATAAAATCCCAGAAATTTCTCAATTTAGATGTTTGTAAATTATCGCGACACTTTGGTTGAACAAAAATCCTAAAATAACAATGGATTGCCTGTACAAGCGTACAAAAATGGCGGTGATGTAAGCGGGTATTAATTGCCCTTAGCGTTTTATTTTGGAATTTTGGCAGTAATATATCGGGGTTGGGAAAACCATCTGTCTGATTTGAAAATTAGTATTAGTGTCTAGAGCTTGTTCTGTTGGGAATACTTCATGACCCAGCTATAATTTTAACTAGGCCAACAAAAAAGCCCGTTCAATGGAACGGGCTTTTGATTGTCGCTGAAAGTTTAATTAGATGGACTAATTAAGCTTTTCTTCTACGTGAACCAGCAAAACCTAATAGACCTAGGCCTAATAAAGCAATTGACGCTGGCTCTGGAATTGAGTCACCAGTAAGTTCAAAACCGCCTTTCAACACACCGTCAGTACCTGAGGGTTGGAAAGAAGATGAAAGAACCATATCAGTACCGTCTTTTTCACCGTCTGTGTCGAAGTTGTCAGCAGCTAAGCCACCTACTACGTTTAATAGTGCAGAACCAGTACCTGTGTCAGAACCTGTACCTAAGTCAGTACCTATACCTGATAGAGCACCTGGTGCAGCTAAAGCTAACCATAAGTTACCGTCGCTAGAAGTTGCAGACGTTGCTGCGTAGTCAGGTGTGTGATCAACAAAGATGTTGATTGCTAAGTCTTTAAAGTTGAACAGACCTGTAGAACCAACTACTGGAGTGTAAGATACTAGCTCCATAGAGAATGTAAAAGTTAATTCACAACCAGGACAGAATGCGGCTGCATTGTTTGTATCGCTATTGAATTGGTCGAAAATACCAAAGCCAGTAACAACGTCACCTGGGTTTTCAGCTATGCCTTCAAATAAGTTGCCACTGCTGAAAAAATCCTGTGCAGAAGGGAAAGCGTTAACGCTATCTGGATCCCAAACAACACCGCCAATGTTGATGAATGAAGCGTGTGCTGAAAGTGAAAGTCCTAACGCAGCAACACCAGCTAATAATCCTTTTTTAATGTTCATCATTCTACCTCTGAAGTATCTGTTTATATTCGGTTTTTAATATTTATGTTCGATTGTTGATTTTTAATATGCATGCATGGTGCCAAGTTGACGAAAATACTTGTGGTATTATGTTTTTAAAGGCCTGTAGAGATGGTTCTGGCAGTCGTTAATACGACTGGATTTTCGCTGCTGTAAAGAATAGTGACACCTGAACTTATTGTTTTTGTGTGTTTTTTGTACAGTTGTTGTTTGGTGAAATGATTGATCTAGGGAATCGTTACATACAATCTGCGAGAGGGCGGTGAAAGAAGAGTATGAGCAAAGCTATATATCACTTTGCTCAACCAATATATTTTTGCGTCGGGTATTTCAAAAATGTAGAGAGTTGGCGTCGTTTTGTTCTATGTTTAACGCTACCATTTCGTCCTAGACGAAAATACATTAAGCCAAAGCCACTGTCTGGATGTTTGAGCGCTTGCATCATTTGTCCGATTTCTGCCATCTCTGACTTGTATTTTGGTTCACAGGCAACAAATCCTAATGAGAAAATACCTGGCGCAGCGTATGGTTGCAGCGACATGCCTAATTCAGTCGCCTTTAACCATAGATGCTGAAAACTTCTCCCGCCTTCAATTATTGACACTCTATCGTTGTCTTTTATAGAGAGTAGACACAGTGCAGGAGAGGTAATGATAGGCAAATATACTGATCTCATGCCAAGCATTTTATGCGCGCCTATTTTATTTAGGCGGTTCATCCACTTCCAAGAACTAAGCAGCTTAAACATTGGCAAAGCAGGTTTTTCAATTGCTAAAACTTCGACAGGCATGCCTTCGTCGGCATGGGTATTGTCAAATTTTACGGTAGAGAAGAGTTCTTGGTGCAGAATTTTGCTTTTAAATCGAATTGATTCTGCTTTAGTGATTACTGGCAGTGCGGGAGGACTGTTGCCAAAAGACACTAGATCATAGGTCAATTTACATGACGAATGCTCAACGCATTGCGCTAGCTGATCTAATTCTTCTGCGGCAATTTTACCTTTGAAAGGTAAACGTCTATCGGTACATCGTTTATTAATGAATTGGGCAAGGTCGCCGTTAGGTGCTTTCTCACTTGTTTCAAAGCTGATATTTGCTACGTGAGAGTCATCTTTGTCATCTGGAAAATAATGACAAGTATGCTGATAGCCCAACGCATTGGCCGCAATGATGCAGTTTTCAATAACCGCGCCTAATGCTATATCTGCCAACACCCAACGATTATCTGAAGCTTTACCTGCTCTCGTTGTGTCTATCCATAGTTGTAGTTGATTCTCTTGCCATGCATAAAGCATAGGCTGACTATTGTCAGCAGACGGCGCATTGATACCAGCAGTAATAATTTCCTGCTGGTGTGCTAAGGACGGCATACTAAATCCCAAACTGTATCTTTAATGTTTCAAATAGCTTCATTTGTTGTGGGTTAGTATGACCACCCTCAAGGTATGACTTCTCAAATTGATTGGTGTAGGCATCGAAGTGCTGTACCCATGGTGCATTGAGAATTTCTCCACGGTTAAGAAACATCTTCGCTACTTGGCTTGCTGCTACACCTGCGGCTAACTGACATCCGACAATCGTTGATGGGCCCTTTTTATTTGCCAAGTCGAGACGTGAAGGATCAACCAAATACTGGCTTTGTATTGCCGTAGGCGTTAAACCAATAAAAAATTTAAGGTACTGTTCATTTTCAGTTAACCCATTCATTCCAAAGTGTTCTTCGAAAGTCATGTCGCCGGGCATAAAGTTAATATATGCAGTACCCATACCGATAGGCGCAGCCGTGAGAGCAGGAATACGTTTTTCAGCACACTTTTCAAAAACTTTAATACGAGGTGGCATTGCAAAGAAGTCTAAAGAGTCAACGTAGCAATCGACATCTTGTAAAAATTCATCAGTATTGTCGTCGTTGATTCCGTCAGGAAAGGCGCGAATGTCAATTTCTGGGTTTATCGCCTTTGCCATAGCAACCATAGTATCTAGCTTTGGTTCATCGTAAGTACTGACATTTGCCCCTACTTGTCGATTGGTGTTTTCACACGCGAATAAATCAAAATCGGCGACATTAAATTTTGTGATACCTAATCGAGCGAGTGTGACGATGTGCGAACCACCAACACCACCTAAGCCTGCAATTGCGATTCTTTTTTCTTTTAAATGACGTTGCTCGTCTTCAGTAAACCAGCCTATATTTCTTGAAAACGCTAAGTCGTAATCAAATGCATGTGCCATGTTCACACTCCGTTATTTTTCTTTTAGGTTGGTATGAGGAATTAAAAATACCTGCTCTTTTAGATCCGCGTATATGATTTCGTACAATGTCTTTATTTGATCAGATAAATTCAATAAGAAACTTTTTTGGTCAAGATAAAACATTGCGCGACGTCCATGATAGTCCATTTCTTCACCGATTTGCTGGAAAGGCAGGCCGAATCGCTCTAAGCGTCTACTCAGTCTGGGCTCCATCATGACAACCATACCAATATGATTACAAATGTTAGCTAATGCTAAACCGCCTAAATATAGCCCCATTGCGATGTTTGGAAAGTTTCTGCGTTCGTCTTCAGAGTATACCGTTTCGGGGTTCACACTATTAAGCACATAAGGGACGTTTTTTTCTTTTTCGCGTCGCCTAAAACTTGCTAACACTGCGAGTCGCGATATTTCACCGAAGCCACCACGCGGGAGTTTTGTTGTATCAAGAATCTCAGGCGTCGCACTATGTAAACAAAATTGCTCAAAGGGGAGCTTTTTGTTTGGTTCATCAATGGGAGGAATAATGAGGCGAATGCAACCCGCATATACGCCAGTTCTGCGGTGCTCAAGTAAACAATGGTACGCATATTCATCGCATTCGTCGGATTCCATTCGATCGGCATTCTCTGGTTCCCAACCAAGTTCATCGCTGTAAACACCGTAACGAATTCTAAAAGCTTCTTGTCTAAGCTCTTTGGTGTTGGCAAAACGTACGCGAAAGTATTGATTGAAATTCTCAGCAATTGAGTATTGTTTCATTCTCTTGATCACTTTCCATAATTGTCGGTTAATGACTTAACTATAACAGTTTATTATCTATTTACACATTTAGTGTGACATCGAACAATATATCAAAGAAGTATTTCATATACACTTGATTGACTTAAAAAATTAATCGGACTTGCGGTTGCACCATATGCGCCTGAGCGCATAACGGCGACGTAATCACCGATGTTTATATCAGGCAAAATAACCTTATTTGCGATTATGTCCAATGGCGTACATAGTGGGCCAACGATATTGACCGCTTTTTCTTTTGGTTCAGCTTCCATCTTATTCGCTATAACAACAGGGTAGTTTTTTCTAATCACTTGGCCAAAATTACCCGAATTCGCCAGATGGTGATGCAATCCACCATCGCAAACCACAAATGTCTCGCCTCTGGATTCTTTTTTATCAATCACTTTGGTGATATAAACGCCAGCTTCGCCTACAAGATAACGTCCTAATTCCAGAATAATATCGATCTCGCCAAAAATCGATTTTTCCTGCTGAAGTAAGTTCTTTAAGTTTTCTACGATTGGTATAACATCGAGGTGCGATTCACCGGGAAAGTAGGGGATACCAAAGCCGCCGCCAATATTGACGTATTGAATAGCGCAGGGTGATGCACTCAACAGTTGCTTAGCAAGATCTATCGTACTGGTGTGGGCTTCAATGAGGCTTGTGGCATTGAGGTTTTGTGAGCCAGTATAAATATGAAACCCTTTTAATCGAACTAAATTGGTATCTAGGCTCGGCAAAAAATCCATTAATTGTTCTTGGTCAATGCCGAATGGTTTTGCACCACCTGCCATTTTCATACCGGACGCTTTGAGTTCAAATGATGGATTTACACGAAATGCGACATTCGGTGTTTTAGCCAGTCGCTTCGCTATAGCGGTGATTTGATGAAATTCATGGAACGATTCAACATGTAGTGTCGCGCCTGCAGTAATTGCGGTGATGAGATCACTTTCTTGTTTCCCAGGTCCAGCAAAGCTGATCTCGCTAGTAGGCATAGAAGTTTGCATAGCAAGCAAAAGCTCTTTGCGAGAAGCGACATCAAAACCATCTACTAAACCCGCCATATAATGCACCAAACTTGGCAATGGATTCGCCTTAATTGCGTAATGCAGTTTAACCTGAGATGGCAGAACGTTCTTAAGCTGTTTGACCTGATTAGCCATAATAGTCTTGTCATAGGCATACAAAGGCGTTGAACCAACGAGGTTTTCTAGCTCTGCAGCCGTATGATTGCCTATTAATAATTGTTCATTACTGATTGTGAACGCATCTAAAGGGGCATGCGGCTTCATTGTGCACTCCTGCATAATTGCTCGTATTGAGTCTTAACGGTAGTGCGATCAATCTTACCATTGGCATTAACTGGCAGCTTATCAGTCAAATGGCAATATTGAGGCACCATATAGTTCGGTAAATGGATTTTGCAGTGCGCTATAACTTGTTGCACGTTTAACGATGAATCGCGTTGCTTGTTTTGTTCAACGACTACGCACACTGCTTGTCCAATGGTGTCATCTGATACACCAAAGGCAACAACGCCGCTAATTTCGTCAACTGCATACAGGCATTGTTCAATTTCAGTTGGGCTAATGCGGTAACCTGACGACTTTATCATTTCGTCATTTCTACTAACGAAATATAAGTAGCCGTCTTCATCAAACTTAGCGCTGTCGCCTGACCATACCGCCATTGATTGATTGGGTACTTCACGTAACACATTCGGCGCGGGTCTGAAGCGTTTAGCTGTCGCTTCCGGTTTATTCCAATAGCCTAGGCTGACCAAAGGCCCACAATGGACTAATTCACCTACTTCATTTACTTCACACGGGCTGCCATCAGGTCTTAAAATGAGAATTTCCGCATTGGGTATCGCTTTACCCATAGACGTTGGACGCTTGCTTACCTGTTCGGGCGGTAAGAAAGTAGAGCGAAACGCCTCTGTTAAGCCATACATTAAATAAGGGCGCGCATTAGGCATCATATTCTGTAGCTGATGCAATGTGTCAACGGCAAGAGCACCACCAGAATTGGTGAAATAACGAACTGAAGCAAGTGACTTATTATCTACGTTTAATTGGATAAATTGCTGCCACAAAGGAGGGACGGCCGCTACACCAGTGATCTGATGCTTTGCAATCGCGCGTATAATGTCGCGTGGCAATAGGTAATCCAATAACACACAATGCGCACCAATATAAATTGCTGAAATAAGCTGATTTAACCCATAGTCAAAACTAAAAGGTAGCAATGCTAGCAAGGTATCGGCAGATGAATTTTCTAAATAAGTTGTGACCGATTGTGCACCCAATATCAGATTACTATGAGATAAAACGACGCCTTTAGGTGCGCCTGTACTACCACTGGTGTACAAAATAGCTACCATGTCATTGCTTGTACCGTGGTAATCGGCAATTTGCGCACCTTCAGCGTTGGCAAGCCAGCTTGTCCATGAATGCACTGTGAATTGGGCGTTGATGAAAGTTGCTGGCTCAAACTCGTCGACTAACACAACGTGCTCTAACGAAGATATGTGCGGTTGTGCTGATTGCAGCTGTTCTAAACGAGCACGATTGGTCACTAATACACGAATTGTACAGTCATTAATAATGTGGCTGACTTGCGGTGCTTTTAATGTGGCGTTTATAGGAACAAAAGTTGCACCGATTTTACTGGCTGCCAACATACACGCTACGTTTTCAAAGGATTTACCTAAATAAATACCTACCCGATCGTAACGAGATATATCGAGACGTGTTAATGCTCTAGCCGTTGCATTAGTTAATTGCAGTAGCTGATGGTAGGTGAGTGTGGTGGACTTGAGTGTTAACGCGGGATTGTCAGCGTACTTGCTGACGGCTGATGTTAACAATTCATGTAAAAATACCGTCATGCATCGTCCTGAAAGAATATAACTCGATCTGTGGTGGTTAATATAACGAAAACTAATAGTAACTTAACTTTTATCGCGTAACCACCTGATTGTTTATGCGGTATCTCGTTCTTCAGACAATGCTTTAACTTTAATTGGCAGTATTTTAGTGGCCGTATGGTAGCCTTTGAAAAACAAGGCCTCTTTTTGTGCTGGTGTCATAGTAAAATCTACTGCCGAAGACAAACCTGTATTGACGACTACTGTGTTGTGCCAAAACGCATCATTGATATACTCGCGTGAAATGGTTGTCATGAAGGTACGTATAAGCAGAGTGACGTAATTAAATATTGGAAAGAGCCCTTTAATTTTGACGTCATCATATTCATATTCACCTTTTAATCGAAAGCAAATCACGGGGGTGCCGTCTTCAGCCCAATCTCGGTGAAGGGCATCTTCCGATAAAATACTGCCATCAACCATTAAATGTTTGCCAAATGATTTAAAGCTAAAGACTAAGGGAATAGACATTGAAAATCTTACGGCCAAAGAAACTTTTACGTCAGGGGTACGCTCTTTGTTAAAAATGACTGGCTGTCCTCTGGCGACATCTGTTGCTACAATGTGTAAATTGTATTTGAGCTCTCTAAATGTCTTGCCATCAAGTAGTCTGTCTACCCAACGTTCAAATACATCGCCTGAGCTTAACCCGCCATTTCTGATCAGCTTGATTAACGAAAACTCTCTAAACTGATTGTAGTCAGTGTGTAGGGCAATATGTTTGATTTCGGCTAAAGACAATCCAGCCGCATATAAACTGCTCACAATGCTGCCACCCGACACACCAACAATGTGATCGAAGTCGATGTTAAATTCATCGAGTGCCTGTAATATGCCGACATGCGCTGGCAAGCGTGTGCCTCCACCTGCAAAAATTGGGACAATCTTCATAGAACTCGTAGCTTCTTAGTCGAAAAAATGGTTATATTTGTGCATAGCCAGTTGAAATAAATATTTAATTCAATTGGTATTAATTACAAATTATGGTCAATATTTTCGGATTTGCGTAATTCAACGTTTCGAATATGACTCTATCAGTACAATATGGAATTTATATGAAACTTATTTGGGGCATTTTCTTCGTTATCTTTAGTGTAAGTCTGTCAGCAAATTCTTCAACGTTGGCAGATACAGTTGCCAAAATTAAGCCCTCAGTGGTAGGGATTGGTGTGTATACGCCAACGGGTCGGCCAAAGAATACGCTGACAGGATCAGGCTTTGTGGTAGGTAAAGGGCAATATGTGGTAACTAACCATCATGTGGTACCTGCAGAATTAGATAAAAAATTACTGCAAGAAATGGCTGTGTTTGTGGGGAGTGGACAATCAGCGACAATTCGCAAGGCGAGCGTTGTTGGTTCATCGCAGCGACATGATTTGGCTATTTTGAAGATAGAAGGTAAACCACTCAAAGGGGTTGAACTAGCGGGTTCTGAATTCGCGAGAGAAGGGAGCTATGTTGGATTTACAGGCTTTCCGATAGGGTCCGTGCTTGGGTTGTATCCAGTGACACATCGCGGCATCATTGCCAGTATAACGCCAACGATTACGCCAGTGGCAAATGCGAAACAATTGGATGTACGTATGCTGAAAAAGTTGCGCGAACCATTTCTTGTTTATCAATTGGATGCAACGGCTTATCCAGGCAACAGTGGTAGCGCACTGTATGATGTTGATAGCGGTCGAGTGATAGGTGTTATTAACAAAGTCTTTGTGCAAGAAAGTAAAGAAGCAGTGATTAGTAACCCAAGCGGTATTACTTATGCGATCCCAGTGAAATATTTACATGAACTTATAACTGAGTTAGGGATTGCCATCTGATCTCGGAGGTTCCTAAATCATTAGCGTGTTACACAGATATCGCTCAATCACCCGATAAACTCGCACTGTGCGTGTGAGATTCGTTTAGTAACTGAGAAATGCCGACTAATTGAATATTGTTCGCGGTTAGCTCGGGTAGCAATTCGCTAAGTGCTTCAATCGTTTCTGGGTGCGGGTGGGCAATGGCTACGGCGCTTCCAGAAACGTTGGCTATTCGGATTAATTGCGCAAATTGTTTGGTAATGTAGTCTCGCGACAATTGGTTATCTAGGAATACCTGACGGCTAAGTGTTGGAACACCGAGTATTTTTGCAACATCTTTCGCTCGACTAAGTCGCGTTGTCATACTGTCGACAAATATGTGGTTGTGCTCTTTCAGGTATTTCATTGTCCAGAACATTGGCTTGTACATTTTGGTCAGCTTACTGCCCATATGATTATTGATCCCAATAGCGAACGGGATCTCATCAAAAGCATCATTCAATGTTGTGCGAATCGCTTGTTCATTCATTTCTGTCGTTAGTCCGCCGGGCCCTAAAAATTTACCATTTTCGGCTTCCATTGGGATATGAAGCATAACGTCTAGGTGACGTTCGTGAGCAAGTTGCGCAAGTTTTTTTCCGTGAGGTGTGTGTGGGAGAACGGCAAACGTTATATCGCCAGGTAATGTCAACACAGCTTTGTCACTGTATCTGTAGCCGATATCATCAATAATGATAGAAACTTTAGCTGAAGGTTCATTGCCATAACCCTTTGCAGGGAAAATGATAGCGAATGTGAAGAGGAAAACCGTTAGTAATAAATTGCACACATTAATTATTATCATTATTCGTTTAAACCTAAGCCTAGCAACATTTCATATGAAAGCGAAACTCCATTGGTATTATTTAACACGTTAATTAATGGTGTATGTTGATTATTTACACCAGAGTTTCGGATTAACTGCTTGGCCATTATGTCTAATTTCAAAGTACAGTGCAGGCTGAGCCTGGCCACCACTTTGCCCCGCCAATGCTATGGGTTCACCTGTTTCAACGCGATCGCCAACGGATTTGAGCAGTGTTTGGTTATGACCATACAAGCTCATATAGCCCTTGCCATGATCAACAACGGTTACCAAACCATAGCCTTTTAACCAGTCGGCAAATATCACGGTGCCATTGTGTATCGTTTTGACTGTGCGGCCAACTGGGGCTGCAATTAAGACACCTTTCCATTTCAGATATCCTTGCTTCCTAGAGCCAAAACTGCGCTGAATTTTCCCTTTTACTGGCCAACTGAGTTTTTTCTTCAGGTTAGCTAATCCTTCAAGCGTTAACGAAGCCTTGTGTTTTCGAGCAAGTTCTTCTAATGCTGCTACTAATGCCTGTTCTTCTTGCTCGAGCTGCGCCAAACGCTGTTTACCCGTTTTTAGTCGCTGGTTCATCGCTTGAACAACGGCTTTTTGCGAAGTAATACTGGTTTGTAGCTCTTGTTGTTGCGTAATTTGTTGTGCAGCTAGTGCTTCATATTTGGCTGATTGTTGCTCTTGTTCTTTGGTTACCTGTTGTAGCTTATTAATGGTTTCTTTGAATCCATCGATTTGTTTCATGCGGGCATCGTTAAGGTATTGATAGTAAGTGACCGTACGTTGAACATTGGCCGGTTCTTGTTGATTGAGAATTAGCTTTAGATAGTCGTGATGCCCAGTTGAGTATGCCGTGCGCAATTGCGTTGCGAGTATGTCTTCTTGTTTGGCTTTTTTTTCTGTTAGTGATTGTGCTTGCTTTTCTAACTCGGCCAGCGTTTGTTTGGTTTCTTCAAGCTTTTGTTGCGTGTTTTGCAGCGATTTAGCGACCTTAGCAACGGCTAAATCTTTCTGATGTAATTGTTTTTGTAGTGAGGTTAACTCAGTATCGACCTGCCTGATTTGCGCCTTTTGCTTGGCTATTTCGGATTTAACCGAATCCAATTGTTTGTTAGATTGTGACTCATCTTGGCGATACAGTGCTGCAAGTGTCGATGGAGATTGCAGCATGCTGATGCACAGGAATACCAACAACGTCACGAATGACGTTGTTGGCTTACAATTGTTGTAACCGTGCTTCATCAAAAGCGAGATTACACAAGCTTGACTAAAGAAGTGCCGGTCATTTCAGGCGGCAGTTCCATGCCCATTAATGTGAGTACCGTTGGTGCGATGTCACTCAATGCACCTGTAGGTGCCATTTGTGCATCTCGACCCACGTAAATCAGCGGTACTGGTTCGCACGTATGTGCTGTGTGCGCTTGGCCAGTAGACGGGTTAACCATTTGCTCGGCATTACCATGATCTGCGGTAATTAAGCATTCACCACCTACTTTCTCAAGTGCGGTAATAACGCGGGCAATACATTTGTCAACTGCTTCGCACGCTTGTACAGCTGCATCAAATTTACCCGTATGGCCTACCATGTCGCCATTTGGGTAGTTACAAACAATAAAGTCATAATCGCTGCTTTCTATCGCTTTAACAAGATTGTCAGTGAGTATGGTTGAATTCATTTCTGGTTGTAGATCATACGTTGCTACTTGTGGCGATGGAACCAGTACACGTTTTTCGCCATTGAATTCATCTTCGCGACCACCACTGAAAAAGAACGTTACGTGTGCATATTTTTCAGTTTCAGAAATTCGTAGTTGTGTTTTCTCGTGTTTCTCAAGCCATTCACCTAATACGTTGGTTAATTTTTCTGGTGGGAAAGCGCAGCTTGTATTTATGTCGGCGGCATATTCAGTCAACATCACAAAATCACTGATAGCGGGTACATGCTTGCGACTAAAACCAGAGAAATTTGGTTCGGTGAAACAACGAGTAAATTGTCTGGCACGGTCCGCTCTAAAATTCATAAAAATGAGTGCGTCACCATCATTAATCTTTATCGAGTCACCCGTTGGTGCTTTGATCGCTGAAGCTTGAACAAACTCATCGTTTTCGTCACGAGCATAGGCAGCTTCGAGCGCATCCAATGCATTGCCATAACTAAACTCTGCTTGGCCAGAAACCATTAAGTCATACGCTTTTTCGACGCGATCCCAGCGTTGATCTCTGTCCATTGCGTAGTAACGACCAACAATTGATGCAATTTGCCCTGTACCGAGTGCCTGGAATTTTTCTTGTGCTTTTTCTAGAGAAGCCTGTGCGCTTCTTGGTGGCGTATCTCGTCCGTCCAAAAATGCATGTAAATAAATATGCTTAGCGCCTTGCTGATGCGCTTTGTCAATCATAGCAAAAATATGGTCTTCGTGGCTATGAACGCCCCCAGGCGACATAAGACCAAATATATGAACCGCTTTGTTGGCATCAACTGCTTTTGAAACTGCATTTGTTAACGCAGGATTCGATTGAAATTCACCGTCTGCAATTGATTTGGTGATTCGGGTGAAATCTTGATAGACGATTCTTCCCGCACCTAAATTGACGTGTCCTACTTCAGAGTTGCCCATTTGGCCGTCAGGTAATCCAACTGCCATGCCAGAAGTGTTAATTAGCATGTTTGGCTTAGATGCCATTAGCTTATCTAGCGTTGGAGTATTTGCATGAAAAATTGCATTGGACTCAGCTTTTTCACTGTACCCCCAACCATCAAGAATAATTAACACAGTCGGTTTTTTGTTTGACATAGACAACTCTTTAAAGCAACAAATTAAAAACTGTCGCAGTATATCAATCTCTGGTAATAATTTCTCGTCAAAAAATAGACAAATTTGTTCTATTCAGCAGAGTGTTTTTTCGGTGAAACGCTCTTAAAAGTAACAATAAGTAATATTGAACGACAAAACTCGAGCGAGTTGGCCTTGGCACTCATACATTATGCTCAATTGAATCGATTACACGGACTTTACGCTGTAAAATTTATGATTAATCTGTATACTGTCGAGCAAATTAATCGGTTCCAATAGAATTAGCAATGGATCAATTTACTACCTTTTTAGCAAACAACCCTATGTTAACAGCCGCTTGGGTTGGTATTTTTTTAGCAATAATCTTTATTAGTATTCGTATTAAACTGTCGCCTATCAAACAATTAAGCCCTCAGGAAATGACTTTCCTTGTAAATAAACAAGAAGGTGTAATTGTTGATACTCGTTCAGAAAAAGAGTTTAAAACGAGTCATATTGTTGATTCGAAGCATGTAACAGCTGAAAAAATTAACAAGAACGATATTGCGAGTCTTGAAAAATTCAAAGAGCGCCCCATCATTGTGGTATGCACTGCTGGCATTAGCGCGTCGAAAGCCGCCGATCAGCTAGCAAAATCAGGTTTTAAACAAGTAAATATTTTGAAAGGCGGCATGAATGCCTGGATAAATGCTGGTTTGCCTGTCATTAAAAAATAGTAACGTTCTAAAATGAGATGTACAGCTATGGTTGAGATTTATACAAAAGTAACATGTGGTTTTTGTATGCGTGCAAAGGCATTGCTTGAGCATAAAAATGTCGCTTACACGGAAATCAAGATCGATGGTAACACTGAATTACGAAACGAAATGATTGCGCGTAGTAATGGTGGATTTACAGTTCCTCAGATTTTTATTAAAGAACAACATATAGGTGGGTGTGATGATTTATACGCATTGCATGCACAAAACAAATTAGATCAATTATTAGCGGCAATTTAATGTTTGCATATTGTCGAAACGAATAGTCAATATAGTAGGAAAATACCATGGCAGATGAAATTCAAAACAACAACGAAGGCGGTGAACAACAAGCGGCGCCACAATTTGCAATTCAACGTGTTTATACGAAAGATATCTCTTTTGAAACGCCTAACTCTCCAGCAATTTTTCAAAAAGAGTGGAAACCAGAGTTAAAATTAGATCTTGATACACGTTCTAACAAGTTAGCAGACAGCACGTATGAAGTTGTTTTGGTTTTAACTGTAACTGCAACTGTTGAAGGTCAAACTGCCTTTTTAGCTGAAGTACAACAAGCGGGTATCTTTACAATTGGTAATATGCCAGAAGCTAATTTAGCACATACTATCGGTGCATTCTGTCCTACAACATTGTTCCCATATGCGCGTGAAGCAGTGTCAAGCCTAGTGAATCGTGGTTCTTTCCCACAAATCAACTTAGCGCCAGTGAACTTTGAGGCGTTATTTGCTAGCTATGTTCAGCAAAAAGCCGCAGAAGCACAAGCAGCTCAAGCAGCAGCTGGCACAGAAGCACACTAACAGGCATTTATATGCAAACTGATATCAGTGTTATCGGGGCGGGGTCTTATGGCTCCGCCCTTGCTATTTGTTTAGCGAGAAATGGTAATGTCGTGAAGTTGTGGGGCAGAGATGCTACACATGTTCAATTGATGGCTGATTCTCGTTGTAACGAAAAATATTTGCCTGGTTGTGCTTTCCCAGATTCGTTGATATTAGAACCTGACTTAGCCAAATGTGTATCGTCATCCTGTAATGTGTTGGTTGTGGTTCCCAGCCATGCCTTTGGCGATATGCTGGCTCAGTTAAAGCCGCATTTACGCAAAGATGCTCGCGTTGCATGGGCAACTAAAGGGTTAGATCCACAGTCTGGTCGTCTGCTTCAAGATGTAGCGCGAGAAATACTCGGCGATGATATTTCACTGGCTGTACTTTCAGGGCCGACTTTTGCGCGTGAGATGGCTGCCGGATTACCAACCGCTATTTCGTTATCTTCACTAGATGATACATTTGTGGCTGAGTTATCCGATTTATTGCATTGCGAAAAAGCGTTTCGCGTGTATAGCAATAACGATTTTATTGGCGTACAACTTGGTGGTGCGGTCAAAAATGTTATAGCCATTGGCGCTGGTATTGCTGATGGCATAGGGTTTGGTGCAAATGCCAGAACCGCGCTTATCACGCGTGGATTGGCTGAAATGACCCGACTAGGCGCTGCGTTGAATGCTCAACCACAAACCTTTATGGGTATGGCGGGTTTAGGCGACCTTGTACTCACTTGTACTGATAATCAATCGCGCAATCGCCGCTTTGGCTTAGCACTGGGCAAAGGTGTCGAAGTAAAAGAAGCGATGGACGAAATTGGTCAGGTAGTTGAAGGCTACCGTAATACCAAAGAAGTTTACATGTTGGCACAACGTGTTGGCGTTGAAATGCCAATAGTTGAGCAAGTGTATCAGGTATTGTACCAAGGAAAAGCTGCAAAGCTTGCCGCATACGACTTGCTATCGCGAGAGCGTAAGTTTGAATAACAACCTCACGCGCTCAAAAGGCTAATTCACTGGCTATCACACGGCGTTAGCAAACCCTAGCTGACGCCATGCTTCATAAACGATCACAGCCGTTGCATTGGACAGATTCATACTTCTGCTGTCTTTTAACATTGGAATGCGAATTTTGTTATTGTCATCAATTTGCTGTCGTACTGATTCCGGCAATCCCGAGGTTTCTGAGCCAAACAACAAGTAATCACCTTTAGCAAATTCTACATCACCATAGTAATTAGTCGCTTTAGTTGTGACAGCCAATACACGATTAGGCGTTTCACTGGCAACAAACGCATCATAACTTTTATGGCGTTTCAAAGCGGTAAATTCGTGATAATCCAAGCCAGCCCTTTTAAGTTTCTTATCATCCAAATCAAAGCCTAAAGGTTCAATTAAGTGGAGTCTGAAGCCTGTGTTGGCACAAAGTCGAATGATATTCCCTGTATTTGGTGGAATTTCTGGCTGAAAAAGAACAACGTCTAGCATAGCGAGTCTCAATAAAAGTATAATGTTGCGCATTATACTGTTATTAGATCATGTGTGAAATTCACTTACAGAACTTTCTTTTTGGGAGTACATAAGCATTGGTTGAACATCGTTACGCATTGTTAGTACGGCGGGCAGCGCTAGGCGCTATGGTGGTAGCGGTTAGTTTAATCATTATGAAGCTGTATGCATGGCTGGTGACCCATTCAAATGCGATGCTGGCGACCAGCACCGATTCATTATTGGATTTGTCTGCATCGCTGGTTAACTTCTTCATGCTAAAAATCGCCTTAAGCCCGCCAGACCACGATCATAAGTTCGGTCATGGAAAGGCAGAAAGCTTAACAGGGCTTGCGCAATCGGCCTTTGTATTGGGATCGGCCATCTTGCTGATGTTGCATGGCGTTGAAGCTACGTTATCGCCAACCAAGATAGAACAGAGCTCGGTGGCTGTAGTGGTTAGTGTGCTATCCGTGATTTTGACCAGCATTTTGGTCGCTTTTCAATACTATGTAGTAAGACAAACCAATTCGACCGCAATTAAAGCAGATGCCTTGCATTATCAATCCGATATCGCCATGAATTTTGGTGTTTTAATATCACTGTTGCTTAGTAGTTCTCTTTACCCGGAAGTTGACGGCATTTTTACAATTGCTGTGGGTGTTTGGTTAGTGTTCGGTGCGGTGCAAATTGCGAAGCAAAGCGTAGATGATTTGATGGACAAAGAGTTACCCGACGCTGAGGTAAACAGAATAAAAGAAATTATTGCCGCACATGACAAACACTTGGGATATCACCAATTAAAGACGAGAAAAAGCGGTTACTTAAAGTTCGTTCAGTTTCATCTGCAATTATCAAATACTATGCCGCTGCTGGAAGCTCATCAAATTGGTGAGAATATTGCCGCTGATATTAGAAGACAACTCGCTCCTGCGGAAGTGTTAATCCACCATGATCCGATTGACCAAACATAGCTATCTCAACTTAGTTAAATTGCTCGAACCAAGTCAAAGCCTTGGTTAGTGTTGCTGTACGATAGCAATCTTGTTCAAAGAAAAGTTCATGTTTCGCGCCTTCGATTACAATGGGTTGTTCACATGTGATAACAGAAGGCGTTTTCTTTGCCAGTAGTTGGCAAAATTCACTTTGTGCCTGATTGCTGACAATCGTATCTTGACCCGCTTGAAATACTAACAGTGGCGTCGCTAATTTAGTTGCATCGCGGATAATGTTTTTGTTCACAGCGAGTGCTTGTTGTAGCCATTGGAAAGTTACGCCGCCAATTTGAAGTGCTGGCATATTTTGGTAGAGTTGCGCAAAAATCTCGTGTCTGATTTTGGAATGACTGAGATTATTATCTTCAAACGTATGCGGCTTGTATGGTCCTTGTCCGAAGAAATACCATGGGACGCTATCGAATAGTTGACTAATACGGTGTCCAGCTAAGATGACGAGTTTGGCGAGCCATGCAGGGATGCCATTGCCATTGATGGCTATCATGGGGGAGCAAAGCACTGCTGCCTTGACCAACTTGGGATAGCGTTGCATTAATCTTAACGCGATGGCGCTGCCCATTGAGTGCGCTAGCAGCAACGGCGGTTGCGAGCAATGCTGGGCAACTATGTTGTTAATAAAATACTGCAAATCAGTCGCATATAGCTCAAAGTCTTCAACATAACCTCGATGTGGATCCGCTAACATTCGCTGTGATATGCCTTGCCCGCGATGATCAATAATAAACACACTATATCCATTGTTATAAAGATCAAACACGAGTTCCTGATATTTAAGATAACCTTCAGCACGACCGGGGGAAATGACGATGGCTTGCTTTGCTGAAGGATGAATAAATCGCGCGGTGGCGATTGAAATATCGTTAATGCCCTTGAATTGCTCAAAGTGGCCAGATTGCCAAAATGTTGCAATGGTGGTTGTTATTAGCGTTGTTAATTGGTGTTCTTTTGTAATGCTAAACGGCGATGTCATAACTAAAGTCCCTTAAACAACATCACACAACTGCTCAATAAAACGTTAATAATGTCACCAGGTTATCTTTGTTTATTCGAATATTGGTAATGTTAGGGTAATTGTCAGGCCATTGCCATCGTTATTTCGGGCGCTAATCGTACCGTCATGCGCTATTACTGCTTGTTTGGCAATTGCCAACCCTAAGCCAGTACCGCCGGTATCTCGATCGCGAGCTTCCGCAACGCGATAAAAAGGTTCAAACAACTGCGCTAAAGAGGATTCAGGCACACCTGTACCTTCATCAGTTATCTCGATGATGATGCTGTCTTGCACTGTGGTTAAAGTAATACGTACGGTAGTCTGTGGTGGGCTGTATTTAATTGCATTGGTGATAATATTGGATATTGCACTGGCAATTAGTTGTACATCAAAAACGGTTACCAAAGTGTCGGGCAAATTGGCTTGAATCGAGATTTGCTTCTCTTGTCCTATAAACTGACAGTCGTCAACACAATGCCTGATAACCGCACACAAATCTTCTTTTTCTTTATGAGAATGATTAATGGTGTTTTCTAACCGTGAAAGTGACAATACATCGGCAATCATTTCATCTAATCGAGAGACTTCTTTTTCACAACGATTTAAATAATCAGTGAGTGCTTTGGGATCGAGCTGACTTTTCTGCGCGAGCCCGAGCGCAATCTGTAGTCGGGTCATGGGTGAGCGAAGTTCATGTGACACATCACCCAAAAGCCTTTGGTGCGCACTGATATTTTTCTCAAGCTTTAGCGCCATCTGGTTAAAACTGTGGGCAAGCTCACCTAACTCGTCTTTGCGAATAAAAGCTGCATCTACCCGCGAGGACAAATCACCATCGCCAAATTTGGCGGCTGCTTGTTGCATTGCTTTGATTGGACGGCTAAGCGAACGGGCGAGTAACCAACTTAACACTAAACTTACGATCAACGGAATTATGACACGGGCCCAAGCAGGAAGTTGGAGTACTAAAGAGCTAATGTGTGGAGGATGGCCTCGAGCCGTAAGGTAAATTTGATACGGCTCATGCTCTAATTCGACCAGCAGTGGCCCTGTTATTCGAGCATATGGGAACTGAATAGTAGTGAGAGTTGAAAACGTGTTTTTCTCGATGTAATTGATAAGGTGACGCGGTAATCTGCGCTGAGGTTTGATTACTTTGTTGGTGCCAACTTGTTTGACTATGAGGTTTGTTCCATGTTTTCGCATTGAAATACTCACCAATTGTTGCGCCGTTATGTCAGGGCGTTTTTCAATTCGTTTAGCTATTTTTTTCAATCGCTCCATTTCAAAGGGGAGAGGCGGAAGAATGACACTTTCTTGTTCGAGCTGGGCGGAAATGATGCGAGTGGCAGCAATAGAAACCGTCGCGATTATCCAAAACCCGAGAAATAGTTTAAAACCAATGCGCCTAAACGGCTTAAACGCATGCGACAGCATTAGCTTTCTCCTGCTAGAAAGATATAGCCTGCACCGCGAACTGTTTTTAATTTATCGCTATCACTGTGTGGCAGCAATTTCTTGCGAATATTGCTGACGTGCATGTCGATACTACGATCAAAAGGGCTGAGCTTTCTGTTAAGCACTTGCTCTGATATCTCTGATTTACTGACAATTTGACTGGCATGGCGCATGAGTAAATCAAGTATCTGATATTCTGTGCCGGTAAGTTCTACAAGTTGCTGGTGGCAAGTGACCTGCCGCGTGGCATGGTTGAGAAAAACGCCATTCACTTCATTTGTGTCGGTTTGTTGTTCTCGGGCACTCACTATTTCTATTCGTCGCAATATGGCTTTGATACGCGCCAGCAGTTCTCTGTGTTGAAATGGCTTGGCGAGATAATCATCTGCACCCAATTCGAGACCAAGTACGCGATCTGCATCATCACCTCTTGCCGTTAACATAAGAATAGGGGTTTTATGCCGACCACCCAGCGCTTTTAAAACGTCGAAGCCATTTAATTCTGGCATCATCACGTCGAGCAAAATAAGAGAAAAGGATTCGTCGTACGCTCTTGATAATCCGCTGAGTCCATCATGACAGCAATGCAGTTCAAACCCCTCGAACGCTAAATATTCTTTAAGCAGGTTGCCAAGTTCTTTGTCGTCGTCAATCATGAGGATTTTGGTAAAGGTAGTCTGCACAGCAATCTCGCTTATTCGCTATATGTCTTCAAAATTATCACATAAAAATGCGCAACGTACCCAGTATCATACCTTAACTTACCCATGGCAATAATGACCTTTACATAACCTTTACACAAGGCTTGCGTTTCTTTTCATTGCATTGTGTATTCTGATACCAGCTAACTAATTTATGGGTTCTATGGATGTTTTACATTGTTGAACTCGTTTATATAAGTACATTTTTAACACATACAATTGAGGAAGGTCATATGAATACGAAATTATCGAATGTCTTAACGGGAATCGTTCTAGTGGCATCTGTGACGACAATGACGGCGATAGCACAGCCAACGATGTCTGCTAATGAACATCTAGATAGCGTTGCCCCTATGACACATGAAGGGGCAGGCCAAAAGCAAAAGCGCATGCTAAAACGCATGGCTCGCCATTTGGCGTTAACAGACGAGCAGGTTTCGCAAATTAAGGTGATTCGCTCAGAGGCAAAGACAGCACGCGAAGCAAACAAGTCTGTTATGGACGAGTTTCGAAGTCAAATAAAGAGCCTTATGACGAATGAGTCCTTCGATGAAGCTGCATTTACAGCATTACATACGCAGTATCAGGCGGCTTTGACAGAGCAAGCTGTGCTTAAAGCAAAAACGAAGCATGCTATTTTTCAGGTGTTAACTGAAGAACAACAAATCAAAGCACAAAACATGCGCAAAAAGCATCGAGGAATTAGGCTGTAGCACATCAGTTATTGCAAGGATGCGCCTACATACGTTTAGTCTGATAAGCTGAAAGAGAATATTTTTGTAATCGTGGTTTCAACTGGCTTGCCATTTTTCTTAGCTGGTTGAAAGCGCCACTTTTCAATTGCTTTCTTAATAGCGCCACGGAAAAAATGTACTTTGCTTTTTTCTTCAAATAGCACATCCGAGACCTTGCCATATTTATCAACCGTAAACTCCACAAGCACGTCTAGCTCGATGCCTTTACGTTTGGCTGATGATGGGTATCTAGGCTCGATTGAGCGCAACAGAACAGCATTGGTCTTAATCGACGGCTTGCTATTATCTTTCTTGCTTGTGATGGAAGGTTTACTGGTGAAAGTATCTTCTTCTAGCTTCAATAATGGTTGGTTCACAGTTGTGGCTGATTCAAACTTCTTAAAGTCGTATTCAATCGCTGTTGTTGGCATATCTGCTTTGGCTAAATCAGCAATCGTTTCTGCATAAGGATTAGCATTTTTAGCGCTTTTATCTTTAGAGTCTGTGCGTGCGAAAGCTTGTTCTACTGGTGAGGCTTTACGTGGTGTCGCTTTGGTTTGCATAGCATTCTTGGCTACGACTTCAGTGGTTGAGCTTTTTTGCTCAACGTCAACCTGTTGGCTAACTAGAATTCGTTGACTCGGCTCTTCCAATGTTAGCTGAGGTCGTTGGCTTTCAACCGACGCAACGATTGGCGCCTCTGCCACTGGTGCATGGCTAGCTGTTTTTACTGTTGTGGACTCGGTAGGCGTTACTTTTGCGTACGTTTCGTCTTTAGGTAAATCATTTGTCGTATTTTTTACAATCGCAGGCGTTTGAAGTTCTTTACTTTCTTCACTGGGCTCGTCTAAATAATACGAAACTATTGAAGAGTCGGTAAGTTCTACAGGTTCTACAGGCGCAATAAATTGATTAAAGTCGGTATCGTTAGTGATTCTAAAAATAGAAAACTGACCTGCCGTTAAGTCAAAGACAGTAAAGCTCATTAATGGTTTGAACAAAACAAGTGAAATTGCAAACACGATGAATAACGAAGCCATCCATTTTCCGGATTCTTCGTTGCTTGAACAGTGTGGTTCTGCATCCACTAACCGTATGACACGCTTTTTAAGATCGCCACCTGAAGCTGCCATTGCCATGGAAGGAATCGAATGGCGACGCTGATGAACGTGGCACACACTTGCTGTTTCTGTTAGTGCTCTTGCATAAGCAAGGGGCTTTTGACAAACAGAGACTGCCATGTCGTCACTACAATATTCACGTTCATTACGCATTTGTTTCGACACCCAGCGTACCGCCGGATGGAAAAACAGTAATATTTCGACCAGTGTCTGAATAAAGTTAACTAGGTAATCATGTCGACGTACGTGCGCTAATTCATGCAGTAATAACATGTCAAGTTGGCTTGGTGTTAACCCTGTTAACATAGCAGCAGGAAGTAACACTACCGGTTTTAGCCAACCGATAACCATAGGCACTTGTGATTTCATTGAAATCAATAGTGTCGGCGCTTTACTTAAGCCAATTTGACGGACTAAGTCATCGAACCGTTGTTGTAGTTCTTCATTGACTGGCAGTACGTGGCTCTTAGGCAAGCGATTAACACTGTATAACTCCATGAGCAACTTAGCTGACAAGCACAATACGACTGTCATCCAGCCTACAGAAACGTAAGGAAGGATTTCTAACAAATTGATAGAGGCAAGTACTTCTTTGCCGTTGATTGCAGCTATACCATCACTGTCAAAAGATAATGGGAATGGCGTATTTACAAGCTGAGTATAGTCTGGAGTGTATATATAATAAAACGTTGCTATAGGAATGAACAGATTGGTCATCATTGCAAGCATCGCCCAAGCATATCTTTGTCGCGTCTTTTGGTAAGACGTTAAACTTAATATCAATTTTAATACAGCCGCCACGATACAACCCTGCCACAAAAAGTGAAGTAAGGTTAAAGCTAAGCTGTAAAATATTGGGCTATTAAATATTAAATCCATGAAATTGACTAAAGTAAATCTAACTACTCTTGTTTTTCTAACTCGTTTAACATTTGACGAATGTCAGCGATTTCTTCTTTACTTGTGGACTCATTCAACGCACGCATAACGAGCTTTGAAGTAGAACCACCAAATGCCTTCGATATCAAATCACGAATCAGTGAAGATTGTGTAAAGGTTTCACTATTAGCTGCAGCATATACGTGAGCTCGGTTACTCTCATCGCGAATTACTAAAGACTTCTCGTGCATTATCTGTAGTATTTTCAGTACAGTGGTATAGCCTGTCCTTTGTGTTTCGCTCACGGCTTCATGAATTTGTCTTACAGTTGCAGGACCGATTTTCCATAGTACATTCAGAAGCGTCAACTCAGCTTCTGTTGGCTTGAATTCATTATTATCTCGAGCCATCGAAATTCCTCAATTTAAAAAAACTGTCATTTTATACGAATATAATCGTATCTTGCGTTGAATAAATGAGCAACGGGAATTTACACAAAAATAACAAGATGTAGATTAACTTGTTGAAATCGTTGTGAATAAAATTTGCACAATTGTTACTCATCTATACATAATTGTGCAAACTTACGAGTTTTTTCTGGATAATTAGTAAAAATACCGTCGACTTTGGCATGATAACATTTTTCTATATCTTCGAATCTATCAACGGTATACACGTAAACCTTTAACCCTCTCGCGTGAGCATCTTCGACTAACTCAACGTTTAAACTATCAATGTCTTGATTGACGTATTGAATTGAAAGTTGTTCGGTGAATTGGCATTGCTCATATGGAGCGTGGGCGATTAGTGCTGCCAGTGAATAATCGGGATAGACGGTACCAAAAAAATGCAAAAATGTATGATTGAAAGAAGAGATAATAAAATGCTCTTCTGCATATGCATAATGGGTCATTGCATGACTAATGCATTCATTAAGAGCAAAACAGATATTGGTTAAAATTGTGGGATCAGTAACAGTAGTTTTGACTTCAATGTTTACAGCGACTTTTCCATTGATGCTCGCTAAGGCATCATCGAGAGTCAGCAAGCATTGGCCTTGCCCTAACCTCAAGGCGGTTAATTCAAGTATCGAGTACTGATTGAAATCGCCATTTCCACTGGTAGCTGTATCTAGGTATTGGTCGTGTAGAACGACGAAGCTTCCGCTTTCAACATGATATTGCACATCGAGCTCTATGCCATCGGCATCCTGCTTTATAGCATGTTCAAATGCTAAGCGAGAGTTCTCTGGATATTGGCCGCTTGCGCCACGATGTGCAAATATTTTCATTACTCTTTCACAAGCGTTGCATAAGGTTGTCCTAAACGCGTGACTGTGTCGGGACCATCTTGTTCATTGAATTCCACCATTTTAGGTGAAAACGTCGATACAACAGTAGAGCCCAACTTAAATCGGCCCATTTCATCGCCTTTTTTGAATGTAATAGCATTGCTTCCTTCGGCAGGGTATTGCCAACGAAAAACATCTTTACCCGCCGGTGGCGTAATTGTACCCGCCCATGTAGTTTCAATGCTTGCAACGATTGTTGCGCCAACTAACACCATGGCAAGTTGACCATGTTCAGTGTCAAAGATTGTAACGACACGCTCGTTACGTGAGAAAAGATTTGGGACATTATTAGCTGTAAGTGGGTTAACAGAGAATAATTCGCCCGGAACATAAATCATTTCGCGCAGGGTTGCGTCCATTGGCATGTGAATTCGGTGATAATCCTTAGGTGCTAGATAAATACAAGAAAATTTACCATTTTCAAAAGGTTGAGCAGTTTCTTTATCACCACCTAGTAGGCTCACTAAGCTATAGTTGAAGCCTTTTGCCTGAATTAGCTGACCATCAACAATATCACCTTGTTGGCTTATTGTTCCGTCTACCGGAAAACAAAGCGTATTTGCATCAGTATCAATTGGACGGACGCCATCTGCTAGCTCACGAGTAAAGAAATCGTTAAATGTCGCAAAATCTTCTGCCCGCTGATATTTGGCTTCCGCCATATTGATACCATATGCTTTGATAAAAGATTTAATGGCTCTAGTTGTTAACCATCCAGCTTCTGCCGCGGCAAATTTACCAACAAACCTAGACAAAGCGTGTTTAGGCATAAGATATTGCAAGGTAATTTTTAGTTTATCTAACAACGTTGTGTTCCTTTAAAGTTACTTGTTTTCTAATTAAATCGAGTGGTTTGAATGTGCTCATCTAAACTCGCGAGAATGCGCTGAAAGCTGTCAAGGCGACTAGCGTCTATTTTGCCATCATTTACGGCTGCTACGAGTGCACATCCGGGATCTGTCTGGTGTTTACAGTCTCTGAATTTGCAGGTCCCGAGAATGTCTGCGAATTCAACGAACCCCGTACAGACATCTTGCGGGGTCATGTGCCATAGACCAAATTCGCGAATGCCAGGAGAGTCAATGAGATCGCCACCTTCTTCAAAGTGAAATAGTCTGGCTACTGTAGTGGTATGTTGGCCAAGCCCAGAGTTGCTTGATACTTCCTTTGTATCTAACGCAAGATGTGGCATTAATGAGTTAGTAAGTGTTGACTTACCCACGCCGGATTGGCCGACAAATATACTGGTATTATTTTTCAGCATTGACTTTAATTCGCCTAACCCTTCACCGGACTTATTACTCACATACGCTACGCGATAACCAATTTTACGATAAATATCCATTTGCTCTTCGATTATTTCCGCTAATTCTTCTTCAAGCAAATCAATCTTATTGAGTACAATAATCGGTGGGATGCCAGTGTTTTCTGCGGCCACTAAGTAGCGATCAATAATATCTGCATTGAATGCCGGCACTATCGACGAAATAATGAATATTTGTGAAATGTTGGCCGCGATTGGTTTTACGCCATCATAGACATCAGGACGTTCTAATACTGAATTACGCGGGTGAACAGCTTCTATTACACCTGACACTGAGTGTTCGGTTGATTTTCCCTGGCGCCAAATAACACTGTCACCACACACCAGAGAGTCTATACTTCGGCGTAAGTTACAGCGAAATACTTCACCTGTGGGTGATTCAACGTCTGCGTGTTGCCCAAAACGACTAATTACAATCCCTTCTTGTGCATCACCTAACTCACTGTCTTGCCATTGCACTGAGTCTGATTTGTTGCGGATCTTTTTTGCTTGATTCGCTTTGATTCGCCTTACTTGACCTTTTGTGAGTTTCTTTGATTTTGCCACGCGTTTTGTTCAACTTAGTCTGTGTTTATGTATAATGCATCCTAAATGCATAGAGTTAGTCATTTAACATGCTAACGTATTATACTGATTAAATCTGCGATCAGCTATCAATAGTAAAATCGTCTATGAATAAAAAAGGAAAGTTATGTCCTGTAACGAGACAAATCTAATTTGGCTAGACCTAGAAATGACAGGACTTGATCCCGAACACGATGTCATCTTGGAAATTGCTTCAATTGTCACTGACAGCGAATTGAATATTTTGGCGGAAGGACCTGTGTTTGCTATCGGTCAAAGTAGTGACGTGCTAGATAATATGAGCGAATGGTGTGTTGAGCACCACGGTAAGTCAGGGTTAACGCAAAGATGTCGTGATAGTAAAGTTACTATTGAGGAAGCAAGTGAGAAGACTATAGAGTTTTTAAAGCTTTATGTTCCTGCGGGGGTTTCTCCAATGTGCGGCAACAGTATTGGCCAAGATCGTCGTTTTATTAACAAATATATGCCCGAATTTGAAAAGTACTTTCATTATCGCAATCTTGATGTAAGTACGGTGAAAGAATTGGCACGCCGCTGGAAGCCTGAAGTACTTGAACTGGTTGTTAAAAAAGGTGTTCATTTAGCATTGGACGATATTCGAGAGTCAATTGCTGAACTCAAGGTATATCGAGAGCACTTTTTCAAGTGTTAATGACGCGTTCTAGTTGAAAAGCACAGTTTGTGCTTTTTTTTATATTTTTTCTTGAAGGTCTGACCAGTTCGATCAACAATCGATAGCATCGCTTATTTACGAGAATCGAAATGAAAAACAAATTCAGTCGCATCATAGCAACATTAAATAAAGCACCAGAGAGAATTCGTCCTTACTTACTCACTAAAGCGTTTAGTAGCAAAGTTAAGTTTGCTGGAACCACAGGGATCCGCATTCAATCGATAGATCATCATGAAGTCATCATTGACTTGGCCAATAAACGCAAAGTACAAAATCATATTGGTGGTATTCACGCTATTGCCGCGGCAGTGATTGCGGAATCGGCTACTGGTATTGTGTTTGGCATGAATGTGCCTGACAGCGCACTGCCATTGCTGAAATCTATGAATATGGAATATCAACGCCGTATGGAAGGTGATATTACTGCCAGAGCATATCTGAGTGATGAGCAATGTCGTCAAATACAGGCAGATGAAAAAGGAAGCTTGATTATTCCTGTGGAAATTACAGATAGCAGCGGGCAACAACCCATTCAATGCACAATGGAATGGGCTTGGGTACCGAAAAAGCGTTAATAATTGCTATAACAAGAAGGGTTTTTCATTTCAGCAGATAAAACATTTATCGCTTTAACCAGCTTGTAGAATTTCATACACTGTCGTTTGTTTTGATTCTTTTAATTATTCAGTGACGATGGCGAACATGGATTCCAGCAAGACTTTGTATCAAATAGTGCTTAGTAAGCTTAGGTTTAGTGGCTTAATGGCACTATTACTTGTTTCGGGTTTAGTAGCGCTTGTTTTTTACAGGGAAGCTCAGCTGCTTAGTGTTCAAGAAAAAACAGTACCTGCATTAAGCCAAGCCCAACAATCGTTGGCACTTCAAATAGGGAGTTTGCAGGTGTTACATAACATACTGCAAAGCCGAGAAATTGGTGAATTAGCGCAGCACCAAAGTACTTATGGTGAAAGACTCTTCGAATTTGACCAACAGAATATTTTATCTCCGTTGTTGATTAAAAAGTTTCAAAGTGAAAACAACCAATTCACGAGTGATTTAGCTCGGCTTGCTTTAGAAGCTGAAAAAAATGATCAACTTAAGCGTAGTTCCATCATACAGTTGCGCTTATTGGTGGATGAGTTTAGTACGTTGATATCAGAGGTTCGCAATGAAAAGAACGAACTCTATCTACAAATTACCCAAGACAATGTTAATGACCGCGTTACTGCGTCAAGAGCTAAGGCCTATGCGGTTATTTCTGAGCAATTATCATTTTATGAAATGACCTATCAGCAAATCAGGGAAGTGAGTGCTGGGTTTGAACAACTTGATCTGCAATTCTCATTGGAAAAATTTAATTTCATCACTAATCAATTGAAAGATACGCTATCGCAATGGCAAGACAGATTCGACAATGTCGCCAATTTTAGCGGTGCCGATCAGCGGGTCATCGTATTATTACAACAACTCAATGAGTTAATGTATGAACAACAACGGACGGTGGCAAAGTGGCGTGGTCAGCTGAGAATAGTACAAGGTTTTCTTTCGTTAATAACTCAACATCAACAGCATTTTGCTACACGCCTATCAGCTACAGAACTACCTAAGTTAACACCTGTGGCTTTAATGCCGCCAATCGTTGCTGAACTTATCGCAACATACATTCCTACTAGTCGAAATGTGTATTATGACCTTGTTGTACTGCTAGGTTTTATCGGTATCGCTATAGTTTGGTGGCCTTTGTTACGTGTTAAGCGTCAAATTGCCATGTTTAGTCAAGCGCTTTCTCATAGCCTGGCTAGTGGCAATGCCGAACAGACGGATGAACAGTCTGGCAAAGATTCACCTATTCGCGAGATTACGGTTGTTAAACAAGCCATTGCGAGTGTATCTGAATTACCGGAGAGTAAAAACAGCACCGATGTCACTAGCCAATCGCTTTTATTGCGAGAGGACATGCTATACGAAGAATTGCAGACCGCATTTTGGTCAATAGATGCGCAAGGGAAAATTCAGGGTGAATATGCGTGCAAGCTTTGTGCAGAACACGCCAGCCAGCAAATTGCATCTTGGCGTGTACTGTTTGATAAACCTTCCATACATAAATTGTTAACAGCGGCGAAGTTGGCTAAAGCAACTCGTGTGGTTCAACATTGTGCCGTAGTAACTATTGCTCAAAAACACGCGCAGGTATCGGTACATTTTGATGACATGCGTTGGCACGGCAGTATCGTGCTAACTGAGTTACTTTTTGAGAAAGAACAAGCGTTAGGTAAGTTAGAACGCAGCTTAACTGCCGAAAGAGCGGCAAAGCATCAACTGGCGATGGAAAGTGCTGGGCAACTGAGTCGCATGATTATGCAAACAATGTTGCAAAGTCAGAATGTGTCAATGGGAGATAACGTGTCCTCACTTCCCGTTTATCGCCAATTAACACGTATTTTAGACTGGTGCCGACAGATACAAATTAGCAATGCGTTACAATCAACAGATCACGCTTTACAGTTGAGTGATGTTGAAATTCATCGCGAACTTGATGCTATCGCTTTCAATGTAGGTGCAGAGGCTAATCTTCAACGTAATATTGTATTCTTACAAGTTGCTCCAAATGTGTTGCAGCATGCTAAGCTTAATATTCGCTTATTCCATCGAAGTATGAAAGGCATAGCCCGACTCTTGCTGGCAGACGTATTTAATAGCCAATTGGTGATAAAAATAGATGTCATAGAACAAGACGAGGGCAAACAAATAGTCAGTATTCATTTTGATGTGATAACGGACAAGCCAAATCAAGAACTACCTGAGCCAATTAAACACTTACTTGAGTTTTCATTTGTCGGCAACGACTATGCGCCACAAACGGTGAGATACCTACACTTATTACTTAAGGCTAATCATTGTGAGCAACTCAATGCCTTGATCACAGACAATGGCATTAATCTTACGTTCCAAATGCCGCTAGCGTTTGCCTCAGGCGACAAAGTTGATAAAACGATTGAGCCCCATGCGGTTAATTTCTCAAGCAAGAATATGTTAATCGTTTCACAATGTTCTCATATCATTAACTCAGCATCTGCTGCGTTGACCAGCGCACAAACGCACTTTGAAGTTCTACACGATGTGAATTACTTTTCACAGCAGCTGTCGGTTAAGCACCTTAATCACCATCAAGTGAGTGTAGTTTTACTAGGCCCTGAATTATTGAAAGATAATATTGATGGCATCAAACAGCATTTGTTATCGCTACCGAGCAAGCTAAGACCACAATTGTTTGTTATGCAATACCCTTTTAATCAAGTGTTGCATCGCGTTGGTTTTTATCAGTTCTCTTCTACACCATTTGACCAAACCGTATTGCTTGCCCAGCTAAGTGAATTGTTTGAATCAGGCGCAGCAAGTAATGAAATATTACCCGCTGAACGTTTTGGGCATTCGCGGTTTAATAATACACAAGTAGAGGTGTTATTGGCGGTGTCTAACCCATCGCAACATCAAACTATGTATCGACTGCTTCACTGGATGGGGTTACAAGTGCAGTTTGTTTGTCAGCCCAGCAACATGTTAAAACACTGGCAAAGTGGACGTTACCTGATCTTAATCACCGAATTCGAACAATCACCGTTTGTCGAAATGGATGTTGGCAATAAAGTAAGCCGCGCTGTATTTACTCTGACAGAACAATTGTTTGATCAAGGGGCACACGGTGGTAACTGGCAAGTTGATGTATTGCCAGCTATAGATGAATTAGACGCGTTAATATCGACATTTTCTCCGTGGTTAAATGAAGTTGCATTTGGTGAAGGCAATGCCAAAGCTCGTAGTGCTAAATTACTTGATAATAGCTTAACTCCGGTGAAAACCGTTGAAAATGAAAGTATCGTCGACGAAATGCTTCCGATAAATGATACTGGAGACGGTCAGGCTAGTTCGCCACTACCATTAGCATTCAATCTTCAAGCGTTTGCGAGTAATCAAGGTGGTGCGGAAATCGCAGGACTAATGATTGATGAATACATTTTGCAATTATCCCAAAATTGTCAACAATTTGAAGAGGCATTGGCTCAAGAGCGTCTTGACGATATGCGATTAATCACTAATGATAGTTTGTCTATTGCCAAAATCGTCGTAGCGCCTGAATTAATTGAAACAAATCAAAATATTCTTAAAGCAATGGCCGATGGGGACTATGCTTTAGTTAAGGCATTGAGTAAAAAGTTAACTGTGTTAGTCACCCAATTTGCACAATCAGCAGACGCGATATGAAGAATCAGGACAAAGCAGAAGCATCGACAACAATGAGTCCGTGTGTACGGAATTGTTGTTTAAATGAAGACGACATTTGTTTAGGGTGTTTTCGTCATATTGATGAAATCGTTGCATGGCAAAGCTTAACCAATGAGGGCAAGCAAGCGGTACTTCTTGCATGTGAAACACGCAAAGCAAAATGCAGTATTGCCAAGAGTTGTTAGTCAGAATATTCGAGATTTATTAATGGATGAAGAATTAAAAAATTCACTGCGAGATGTCAGCCAATTAAACGTGTTGATTATCGACAACATCACCTTGGTGCATGATGTGCTTAAACAGGCTCTTTATGGTATGGGCGTACGAGAAGTAAGAAGTGCACAGAGTGCCTATTATGGCTTGCGCTTATGTAACGAGATACACTTCCACATTATTATTTGCTCCTTCGATTTTCAAAGTGACAAAGATGGATTTCATCTTCTCGAAGAACTGAAATTTAAAGGGTACGTAACCAAAACGACCGTTTTGATATTTTTGAGTGCTGAAACGGGTGAGTCACTGGTTAACTCAATTATTGAGTTGCAACCTGATGATTTTTGGGTGAAGCCTTTGGCTCCAAAACATGTTCAAGAAAGGATGCGATACACCTTAGAAATAAAGCGGATATTATTTAATGTCTATTGGGCGATGGACAATAAAGAATATTCCAAAGCGATTTATTACGCTGATCGCCACTTACTTAATAAAAAGCTGGCGAAGTATCATCCGCAAATAAACCGCTTAAAAGGCGAAGCGTTACTGCGATTATGCGAATATTCAGATGCCGAAACGTTTTATAAGCAATTGTTAACTCAGTACAAATATTCGTGGGTATACACTGGCTATGTGAAGTCGCTGCTTAAACAAGGCCGAATCGATGACGTTAATGATATGGTAGAAAAGCTAATCAAACGTCCAGAAACCCGCTTTGCGATGCACGATATGTTAGCGCAGTACCATATCGAAAATGAAAAATATGATCTTGCGTATGAAGAAATCAAAAAAGCGACAGCGTTATCGCCGCGAAATATTGAACGCAATAAAAAGTCATGGGATCTGGCGCGATTAAATCATGATCATATGGGGCAATATCAAGCGACCAAAAATATTGCTATTCATGCTAAAAACTCTATTCATGATTCGCCGGAAATTCTGCTCAATGTTATAAGAGCAGGAGTTGATTTGGCTACCACCATCACAGACGGCAGTGCCGATAACTTGCTAAGCCAAACTGAGCAATACATTAAAAAATTAGAGTCGAGTTATAGCGATGCGCATTTGTTTAAAGAGCAAGTAATGGTCGCTCAAGCGAGAATACATATTGCCCGCGACAATAATAAGCTGGCTGAGCGATTGATAGAAGCACATATATCTTTAAAGCCAACTCCTCGGCTAGAGGATAACTTAGATAAAGTTAAAGTGTTCCATGAACTGGGAATGCGAGAAGAAGCATTGAAGTTGTTACAGGCGATAAAAAACCAAATTTCAGGCGAGTCTTTAACCAGCCAGGTGGTTAATCGATATGTTGAGCAAGAAATGAAAGAACGCTCAGATATCCATTTTACGCCGAAACATTTGTATGAAATGGCTATGGAGCACCTAGAAAAAGACAGGTTAAAGCCAGCAATTGAATCGATTAGTCAAGCAATTCAACTGGCACCGGGCAATCACAAATTTTCGATTAGCCTCCTCAAGATGTTAATTTCATCTAAAGAAAGAAATGAGTATGAAGATTCATTTAATGAATTGTCTGAATCTGTCCTCACTGCATTAAATGGCAAAAAATTAGAAGGAAAGACTGGACAGGTTGCTCAAGAACTCATAGAAAAATGGCAGCAGTTGACCGAAACTGTCAGCAGTACAGACACTGACGATTAGTCGAGCAACATTGCTACTAGGCGTCTCTGGGTAAGCCTTTTTCAATTGAGCGAATCAAACGCCCAGTGAGACGTATATTGGCATCCACTTTAGCTTGTGCCTTTCGTTCAGCCTGCTGGCTGAGTGCCCATTCAATATGTTCAGCGACTAATGGGCTAGCGGAGGCTAATTTCTCACTGAGATCTTTTATTATTTGATCGTTGTATGGTGCGTTGCCTAGCGCGGTGGCAATGTTGCGTTGCCACGCATCAAATCCTATGCGTCTGATTGGGGAACCCGCTGTTTTTTCTAAAAATTCTGTCTCTGTCCACGCAAATAACGTTAGCAAACTGATTTCGTCAAGTTGTTGTCGGGGACTGAAGTCATCTTCGTTAGTTAGCGACGCAAATTTATTCCATGGACAAATAAGCTGACAGTCATCGCAGCCATAAATACGATTGCCGATCAACGGTCTGAATTCTTCTGGAATAGCTCCTCTAAGCTCGATGGTTAAGTAGGATATGCACCGTCTGGCGTCAACTGTGTAAGGTGCAACAATGGCGTTTGTCGGGCAAATTTTAATACAGGCCACACAATTACCACAGTCGTTGCTTGGCGCTTTATCAATGGGTAGGGGAATATTGACCAGTAGTTCACCTAAGAAAAACCATGAACCAGCATGTTTGTTGAGTAATAAACTGTGCTTGCCAATCCAGCCTAACCCTGCCTTTTCAGCAAGTGGGCGTTCCAAAATAGGTGCTGAATCGACAAATGGTCGAAAATTAAAATTTTCGCAGTGGGCCTGAATTTTATCACCCAGTTGTTTAAGCCGTTTTCGCATTAATTTATGATAATCGCGCCCAAGGGCATAACGACTAATATAGGCTTGATCCTTATCTTTGAGAATCTTTGCAAATTTCGCATTAGCGGGTAAATAGTCCATCCTAACGCTGATTACGCGAATCGTGCCAGGAACGAGTTCAGCTGGTCTCGCGCGCATAAGACCATGTCTGGCCATGTAATCCATTTCACCGTGGTACTGGTTTTCTAACCACTCCGTTAACTTAGCTTCATGTTCACTTAAATCAATATCAGCAATGCCAACTTCGGCAAAGCCAAATTCTTTTCCCCAAGCCTTGATTTTCTCGGCTAATTCTTGATAGTTGATAGTAATAGCTTGCATGAAATGATGACGAATTAAAAATGACAGTAGCACTGCTCGAGAGTTTACCACAATCTGCTTATTCAGCGACACAAGTGCTGGAAAATGAGGGTAATGTCGCGAATAAGCTAGGCATTAACCTTTATGAACTAATGGAACGTGCAGGGCACGCTGTATTTGAACATATCAAACGACATTTGCCAGAAGTAAGTAAGATCTGCGTGTTGTGTGGTAAGGGTAACAATGGTGGAGATGGGTTTGTTATCGCTAGATTAGCCCAACAACAAGGCTGGCAAGTGACCGTTGTTACTTTCTGTGAAGTCTCTGTCTTCAAAGGAGACGCATTAACGGCATTTGAAAAACTTAGCGATCAAAATATCTCTATTATGAATATTTCTGATGCTACATTGTCCGGTGAATTCATCAGGCAGCTGCAAGTTGAATGCATCGTTGACTGTCTGTTTGGTATAGGTTTCAAAGGGGAGCTTGCGGGCAATTATGCTCTTTGTGCAACGCAAGTAAATCAGACTGCTATTCCAGTCATAAGCGTTGACATTCCCTCCGGCCTAAATGCTACTTCAGGGACACCAGCCAAGACATGTATCAAAGCTACTCATACCGTTACATTTATTGCGCCAAAACTAGGGCTCGTTACGGGTAACGCTTTGCACTATACCGGAAAACTTTTTCTGGCAGACTTAGGTATTGGTCAGTTATTTCAATCGATGGTCAACAGTAACGTGTACATTGAAAATGAAAAAGCGATCCCTCGACGTCAAAAGCGACATGTTAATAGCCATAAGGACAGTGTTGGATTAGTGCTGGCGGTAGGAGGGAATATCGGCATGCCAGGTGCTATTAGGCTAACTAGCGAAGCGGCTTTACGCAGTGGGGCAGGTTTAGTCGCAGTGCATTGTCATCGTGACAATAGAGTCATTGTCGCCAACGGTCGGCCTGAGTTGATGTTTTCTTGTGGTGAATCTGACACTGCTATTGAGCAACGTCTTTTGACAAGAGCACGTGCACTGGTTTGTGGGCCAGGGCTAGGCAGAGATAAATGGGCAGAAAGGCTATTCAAACTAGCGTTTGCTCAAGATAAGCCACTGGTGATGGATGCCGATGCCTTGCATTTTTTAAGCAAGATCGGCTGCATTCAGCCAAGGAACAATTGGGTGCTGACACCACATGTAGGTGAAGCCGCAAAACTGTTGGGAGTTTGTGTAAGTGATATTGAACGCAACCGATATCAGGCTGTGAGAAATATCGCAGTAAAATATGGCGGGATATGTGTACTAAAAGGTGCAGGCAGTCTAATATCCGACGGCTCGAACGTATGGGTGAATACTTCTGGTAATCCAGGAATGGCTTCTGGTGGCATGGGCGATGTATTATCAGGTACAATTGGGGCATTATTGGTACAAATGCAAGATTTATGTGAAGCAACTCGGCTTGCTGTTTATGTACATGGTAAAGCGGCTGACTATGTTGCTGCGCGACAAGGGCAGGCAGGCATCTTGGCGAGTGATTTGTTCCATGAGATTCAATACTTACTAAATGAGGAAGCTTAACGCTTATGTTGTCAACTACACCGTTGATTTCTAAACAATTTACACTTTCAGACGAACTGGGAACAGTTGCATTTGGTCAGAAGATGGCTGATCTCGTTAAATCGAGTCTAAATAAAGGAATTGTTGTTTACCTTAATGGCGATTTAGGTGCCGGAAAGACTACTTTGACGCGTGGTTTTGTTCAAGGCATGGGGCATACTGGCAACGTAAAAAGCCCAACTTACACGCTAGTGGAGCCGTATGAACTCGGTACTTGGCAGGTTTATCATTTTGATCTATACCGACTTGCTGATCCTGAAGAGCTAGAGTTTATGGGAATTCGAGATTACTTTGCAGAGCATTGCAATTGTTTTATTGAATGGCCAGAAAAAGGCACAGGTCTATTGGCGAATCCAGATTTAATTATTGATATAGAATACCAAGACGAGCACAGGCGATTACAAATATCGGCATATACTGATATTGGTCATCAGCTTGTGAGTTTGTTGCAGTAGCATTTCGAGGTAACTATGAGAGGTTTTACAAGTTGTTTGATGAAATTAATTTCATCTATTGTCTTGTTAATAGTTATCTTTCCAAGTTATGCCGTTAACGAGATTGATGGTATTCGTATTTGGCCTGCACCGGAAAATACACGTGTTGTATTTGATTTAGCGAGTAAGCCTGAATACAGCTATTTTTCTTTGTCTTCTCCTCAGCGGCTGGTCATTGATTTACAAGATACAAGAAACGCGGTTGCCTTAACAAACCTTGCTGCCAAAGATAAGCGGATCAAAAAAATTCGCACGTCTAAAGCGAAAAATGCGAAATCGATTCGCTTAGTCTTGGAGTTACAGGAAAGCTATGATTTAACTATTTTTCCTTTGGCTCCTGCTGGTCAATATGGTCACCGATTAGTGATTGATTTGTTTGACAAGCAACGCGCGAGTCAAACGGCTAAGAAAATACCGCCGAACGATAAACGAGACTTAATCATCGGTATCGATGCAGGTCATGGTGGCGATGATCCAGGATCGATTGGTCATAAGGGCACGCATGAAAAGCGTGTCACGTTGGCAATTGCCAAGAAACTTCAGCAATTGGTTGATGCTGAAAAGGGCATGAAGGCGGTGATGATTCGCACAGGTGATTATTATGTGCCAGTCGGACGTCGTAGTGAAATCGCTCGGCAAAAGCAGGTGGATCTATTGGTATCGATTCATGCGGATGCTTTTTATACTCCACAACCATATGGTGCGTCTGTATGGGTAATTTCAAACCGTCGTGTTGAAAGTGAATTAGCGCGTTGGTTGGTAAACCGTGAGAAAAACTCAGAGCTACTTGGCGGTGGTGGCGGCGTCATAAAAAATACCCAAGATGATAATCTGGCCAAAACGCTGGCTGATATGAATAAAGAACATTCATTGGAAGTTAGCCTAGGCATGGCAAACGATGTCATACAGTATTTGCGAAAAGTGACTAAATTGCACAAGAAAACACCACAACACGGTAACTTTGGTGTGCTAAAGTCATCTGATATCCCCTCTATCCTCGTAGAGACTGGTTTCATTTCTAATCACAACGAAGAGAAAAACTTGCTTTCTCGCACACATCAAGCAAAATTAGCCGATGCTGTTTTTAAAGGCATCCGACAATACTTTACTGAACACCCGCCAATGGGCAGCTATTATGCTTCTATCGGTTATCATAAACATAAAGTTAATCGCGGAGAGTCTCTGTCGGTAGTGGCAAAAAAATACAAAGTGACCGTAGAGCAGATAAAAAAAGCGAACAAAATGAATTCTAATGTCGTTCGCATTGGCCAAACGCTTAAAATACCACGCGCAGAATAATAGATGACAATACAAATACTACCGGCTCAACTCGCTAACCAAATAGCTGCAGGAGAGGTGGTTGAACGCCCAGCTTCAGTTGTAAAAGAGTTAGTTGAAAATAGCTTAGATGCAGGTGCAACCTCGATAAAAATTGATATTGAGAAAGGCGGGGCGAAGCGAATACGCATATCGGATAACGGTAAAGGTATTGCAAAAGACGAACTCACATTGGCACTGAGCAGACATGCCACGAGTAAGATTAAAGATCTTCGTGATTTAGAAGGCATAAGTAGTCTTGGATTTAGGGGCGAGGCACTGGCGAGTATAAGTTCGGTTTCACGATTAACGCTCACCTCTAAACCGGAAAACCAAGAAGCTGCTTGGCAAGCTACTGCTGAAGGCCGAGATATGCAGGTCGAAGTTAAACCTGCGGCACACCCTAACGGCACAACGATTGACGTTGTAGATTTATTTTTCAATACGCCAGCTCGCCGAAAGTTTCTACGTACAGAAAAAACCGAGTTCAGTCATATTGATGAAGTTATTCGTCGCATTGCTCTAGCGCGATTCGATGTCACATTCACTCTGACGCACAACCAAAAGCTGGTGCGACAATATCGGTTACAAGCTGATAAAAAACATTACTACAAGCGAGTGGCGCAAGTATGTGGTAACAGTTTTGTTGAGAATGCTATTGAAATCGCTGTAGAGCACGATGGCATGAATTTATGGGGTTGGTTGGGCAACACGCGTTATACACGTAATCAAAATGACCTCTGTTATAGCTACGTGAACGGGCGCATGATGCGTGACAAATTAATTAATCATGCTATTCGACAAGCTTATGGTGAGCACATTGCAGCGGAAACATATCCTGCATTCGTGCTCTTTTTAGAACTTGATTATCGTGAAGTAGATGTTAATGTTCACCCCGCCAAACATGAAGTGAGATTTCATCAAGGACGTTATGTTCATGATTTTATTCTTTCTGTTTGTGCAAAATCTGTCGTTCCGGCAACACAGGAACTGTCTACACAAGCACTAGCAGAACCGTTAGAGCCCGAATATATTGCACCGCTGCGCAGTCAGGCAGTGTTTGCTTCTTCTGGTGCAAACACTTCATATCGTTCTGAAACACGGCGTGATAATGCAATTCACGGATCGATGGCCGACGCGAATAAAGCGTATCATGAACTCATGACGCCAAAAGCATTAACACCGGATGTAATAGCATCAAACAGTGGTCCAAGTCGTCTATCGGATACTGTTGAAACAACTCATGAATCAAATGTTCTTCAAAGTGACGACGTTCAATGGCTCCATTTTGTCGAACCACATTATGGGCTACTTTCTCTCAAGGGTAATTTGCGTATAGTGTCACTCAAACAGTTACACACTGACGTTGTTATGTCGTCAATTCAGCAGCAATGGAGAGGAAGTTTAACGAGCCAACCGTTGCTAATTCCAATCCGGATAACGTTGACCGAAAGCCAAAAGTGTTTATATGAGCGCCACGCCGAATTTTGGCAACGAATGGGTGTAGTGCTTAATTCTGTTAAAGGGATGGTGTATCAAATTCGTGAATTTCCAGCTTTGCTTAGAGAAACGGACGTATTGAGTAGCTTGCAACAAATCTTTGAGTATGTAGACCGAATAGATGCTAACGAATTAGTAAATGATGAACCATGGCGTATGGCATTGGTTTCAGTATGTGTTCAGCAAAAAGTATCAAAAGAAGCGTCTTTATCCATTTGGAATCGTTGGTTAAAACTAAATTTAAACGATCAAGTTGAGCAATTAGACTTGAAAACGGTGGAGGTCGACCTCACATCGACCCTAAAGCAGTTTCAATAACCCGATATGTCAGCAATTTCGACGATAGAAAAGTATCTTACAACGCATGAGCCTCCCGTAATTTGTCTTATGGGACCTACCGCGTCTGGCAAAACAGCGCTTGCGATGGCGCTGTACGATGCTTTGCCTTGTGAAATAGTTAGTGTTGATTCTGCCTTAATTTATAAGGGCATGGACATAGGCACTGCTAAGCCGACAGACGAGGAATTGAGCAAGTATCCTCATCGGCTGATCGATTTGCTTGATCCGAAAGACAGTTATTCGGCGGCTGATTTTTGTAAAGACGCACTTAGAGAAATCGCTGATATCCGTGCCAGTAACAAAATCCCACTACTTGTGGGAGGCACTATGATGTACTTTAAGAGCTTGATTGAAGGTATATCGCCATTACCTAACGCATCGCCGGCAATAAGACAGCAAATAGAAGATGAGGCTAATGAAAAAGGCTGGGACGCATTACACGCCTATTTAGCATCAATAGACCCTATTGCTGCTGAGCGTATACACCCGAACGATCCACAGCGCTTAACTCGTGCGATCGAAGTGTATCGCTTGACTGGAAATACTTTGTCACAATTAACAGAGACTAAAGGTGAGAGTTTACAAGGAGATGTTCTACAATTCGCAATAGCACCCAAAGAGCGTGCTGATTTACATGAGCGAATTGCCCTCCGCTTTCATATGATGATGGAGCAGGGGTTTAAGGACGAAGTTAAGCACTTACGTAAGCGCAAAGATTTGCATGAGAATCTTCCATCAATTCGTTGTGTAGGTTATCGTCAGATGTGGGAACATTTGAATGGTGACTATGATGAAGAAGAAATGGTGTTTCGTGGTATTTGCGCGACGAGACAATTAGCAAAACGCCAGTTGACTTGGTTAAGAAATTGGCCGAATCTAGAGTGGCTAGATATGGAAAGTCAAAATAATCTTGAGATAGTCTTGACACAGTTAAGCAAACTTTAAACTATGTTGTATAATTGTTTTAGTACTAAGCGGCTAGTTTTATTATAAAAAAGAGCTAATATAGTATTTTAATTTATGCGTACGTTTTCACTAAAAATAACAAAAGGGGCCAAATAATGGCAAAGGGGCAATCTTTACAAGACCCATTTTTGAATGCACTACGTCGTGACCGCATTCCTGTAGCAATTTATTTAGTTAATGGTATCAAACTGCAAGGCCAAGTTGAGTCGTTTGATCAATTCGTAATATTACTCAAGAATACCGTGAGTCAAATGGTATACAAGCATGCTATTTCTACTGTCGTGCCTGCACGCGCGGTGAATACAGCACCACAAAATCAGACTGGTTTTAATCAACCAATGGATTCTCAGGATTAATGAACAAATGTAGTATTGTGTGGAGTAGTTCGTTTGTTTGATAGGTATCAGGCGGGTGAACAGGCGATACTTGTTCATATTGATTTTCCAGATGAAAACACCCGAGAGGATTTACAAGAATTTGAAATGCTTGTAAGTTCTGCGGGAGTTAATGCATTAAGCGTTGTTACGGGTAAGCGAAATACACCACATTCAAAGTATTTCGTTGGTAGTGGCAAAGTTGAAGAAATTGCCGAGGCGGTGCGTTTATTTGAGGCTAACGTGGTTTTGTTTAACCATAGCTTGTCCCCTTCTCAAGAAAAGCAGATCGAAGCAGTTTGTCAATGTCGAGTCATTGACCGTACAACGCTAATATTAGACATATTTGCTCAACGTGCACGCACCCATGAAGGTAAACTGCAGGTTGAGTTGGCGCAACTAAGGCACATTAGCACGCGCTTAATTAGAGGCTGGACTCACTTAGAGCGCCAAAAAGGTGGTATTGGCCTTAGAGGGCCGGGTGAAACTCAGCTAGAAACGGATAGACGCTTGTTACGCGAGCGCATGAACAATATTCGTAAACGGCTAGAAAAAGTTGAAAAGCAGCGTCAGCAAGGTCGTCGAGCAAGGAATCGCGCAGAGCTGGCAACGGTTTCATTAGTTGGGTATACCAACGCTGGTAAGTCAACGCTCTTTAACCAATTAACGCAAGCTGAGGTGTATGCTGCCGATCAATTATTTGCGACGCTCGACCCAACATTGCGTAAAATTGATGTGGAAAATGTAGGTCGAATCATACTGGCGGATACCGTTGGTTTTATTCGTCACTTACCACATGACTTAGTTGCTGCTTTTAAGGCAACATTGACGGAAACGCGTGAAGCAGAATTACTGTTGCATGTTGTTGATATTGCTGATGACAAACGTCAAGATAACATCGAACAAGTTGAAGCCGTATTAGATGAAATTGGTGCTGGCGAGGTGCCTGTTTTATTAGTATGTAATAAGATTGACTTACTTGATGATGCTGCACCTCGTATAGACCGGGATGAAAACGGCCTGCCAATACGTGTGTGGCTTTCTGCACAAACAGGTGAAGGGCAATCATTATTATTTGAAGCGCTGGCGGAGCGACTTGATAGACAAATTGTGAGTTACAGTCTTAGAATCCCGCCGAATTACGGAAAAATTAAGGGTCAACTATACAAACTCAATTGTATTGACCGTGAAGATTACGACGAACAGGGCAATTGCCTTGTCGATATTCGGTTATCAAAAAAAGACTGGAACAAATTTATAAAACAAGATGAAGCTGCTATTAAGCAGTTCATTGCGAATTAACTAATTGGTACATTGACCAATCAAAAGATTTTAATTTTATATAGCGGAGTACGTTATGGCGTGGAATGAACCGGGGAATAATGATAAAGATCCCTGGAAAAACAAAGGTGGTAAAGATCAAGGGCCACCTGATTTAGATGATCTTCTTAAAGATTTAGGCAATAAAGTTGGCGGTGTTTTTGGTAAAAAACCATCTGGCCCAAGTAAAAGCTTTTCAAGTGTTGGCATTAGTTTAGCGCTGATCATTGCTGTGTTGGTTTATGCATTTAGTGGCTTCTATACCATTAAAGAAGCAGAGAAAGGCATTTTACTAAGATTTGGCCAATATGCTGGTACAGTGGAGCCTGGTCTGGGATGGAAATGGACATTTATTGATCGCATTATTCCTGTCGACATTCAAACGACACGTGATTTACCTGCTTCTGGATTCATGCTTACGCAGGACGAAAATGTAGTTCTCGTAGAAATGCAGATTCAATATCGTGTGGTTGATCCAAGAAACTATGTCTTTAGTGTTACTAATGCAGACGATAGTTTAAGTCAGTCTTTAGATAGTGCACTTAGATATGTTGTTGGCCATGCAAAAATGGACGATGTGTTAACGAGTGGTCGTGAACAAGTGCGTCAGTCTGTTTGGAGCGAATTAGACAAAATAATCGAACCATACAATTTAGGTTTGATTATCGTCGATGTTAACTTCAAAGATGCGCGTCCGCCGGAAGATGTAAAAGATGCATTCGATGATGCAATCGCAGCACAAGAAGACGAAGTGCGTTTTCTTCGTGAAGCGGAAGCGTATGCTAAAGGCATTGAACCAAGAGCTCGTGGACGAGTTAAACGTTTAGAGCAAGAGGCATTGGCTTATAAAGAGCAAATCGTATTAGATGCGCAGGGTGAGGTTGCTCGTTTTGAGAAGATATTACCTGAATATCAAGCTGCGCCTAAAGTGACTCGTGATCGCCTTTATATTGCCACCATGGAAAAAGTGTATAGTAATACAAGTAAAGTAATGGTTGATGTTGAAGGGGGTAATAACATGTTGTATTTGCCGCTAGATAAAATCATGCAGCAGCAAGGCTCGCCTATGAGAACTATCCCTACTACGGTGCCAAACATGTCGCAATCAACACCGTCTGATAACACTTCGCCTACATTATCGGGTCGAACAGATAGATTTAGCAGCGGGAGAAATTAATCAATGAAAAACTTTATAGTAGCGGTTGTTGCCGTATTGTTTATTTTGACTGTTTCTTCAGTGTTTATCGTATTTGAAGGACAGCGCGGAATTGTTTTTCAGTTCAACAAAATCAAGCGTGATTCAGCGACTCAAGAAATGATGGTTTATGAACCTGGTTTGCACTTTAAGTTTCCGTTAATTGAAAATGTTAAAAAGATAGATGCGCGAATTCAAACACTTGATGAACCAGCCGATCGTTTTGTTACGTCTGAGAAAAAAGACTTGATGGTTGATTCATACGCAAAGTGGCGTATCGTTGATTTTTCAACTTATTACTTGAGAACGACTGGTTCAATAGAGAATGCTCGGGCATTATTAAAACAGAAAATTAATAATGGTTTGCGTACCGAGTTTGGTTCTAGGACGATCAAAGAAATCGTTTCTGGTGACCGCGACGCGATAATGTCAAAAGCGTTGGAAAGTGCTGCTAGCAGTCGCCAAGATTTGGGTATTGAAGTAATTGACGTACGTGTAAAAGCGATTAACTTACCGAAAGAGGTGAGTAATTCAATTTACGATCGTATGCGTGCCGAACGTAATGCTGTAGCGAAAGAGCATCGCTCTCAAGGTCAGGAGCAGGCGGAGATAATTCGCGCTACTATCGATGCCAAAGTAACGGTTATGTTAGCTAATGCTCAAAAACAAGCATTTGAAATTCGTGGTGAAGGTGATGCTTTAGCATCGAAAGTATACGCAGATGCGTACAAAAAAGATCCCGAGTTTTATAGCTTCTACAGAAGCCTAGCTGCATACGAAAATACCTTTAATAGTAAGGACGATATGCTGGTAGTAAAACCTGATAGCGACTTCTTTCATTACTTGAAAAGCAACACAGCGAAAAAATAGTGATGACTAATCGAAAAAAACCATGACATGTGTCATGGTTTTTTTTAGCTAATAGCCCCTGAAAATAAGGTTAAAATAGAAATGACGATTGAGTTATTCATTAAAGCCCTAGCAATAGCGTTTATTCTTGAGGGAATTGTTCCTGCACTATTTCCTAACAAATGGCGGGCGTATGTTGTGAAGCTTATCAATGAAAGCCCACAGAATATTCGCCGAATAGGTATAACATTAGTGTTAATTGGTAGTTTGATCTTTTTTTCGGTTTAATCATAAACCCGTAACTTATTCAAAAATTGTCGGATTTTAAAATTGCTTTAAATTCCACCAACAAGTGCTTGGACTGAGTTCCAGAATTTGATAGAATCCCCGCCTAATTTTCTTTCTAAATTGAAAACATGGGTAAAAACGTCGTAGTTCTGGGCACCCAATGGGGTGACGAAGGTAAAGGTAAAGTTGTTGACTTATTAACGGACAAAGCAAAGTATGTTGTTCGTTACCAAGGCGGCCACAATGCAGGTCATACGCTAGTCATCAATGGTGAAAAAACCGTACTTCATTTAATTCCGTCAGGTGTTTTGCGTGATAACGTAAAATGTCTAATTGGCAACGGTGTAGTGCTTTGTCCTAAAGCATTAATGACAGAAATTAAAATGTTAGAGGATCGTGGAGTTCCTGTTCGCGAACGATTGCTAATCAGCGATGCGTGCCCTCTAATACTGCCTTATCATAATGCGCTTGATGCAGCACGTGAGAAAGCACGTGGTAGCAAAGCTATTGGCACTACTGGCCGTGGCATAGGTCCAGCGTATGAAGATAAAGTAGCTCGACGTGGTCTACGCGTTGGTGACCTTTTCTGCCCTGAAACATTTGCGGCGAAGTTAAAGGAAATTATGGAGTACCATAATTTCGTTTTGACAACATATTACAAAGTAGACCCTATCAGCTATGAAGAAGTTTTAGCTGATGCCATGAATGTTGCTGAAATTATCAAAGGCATGGTTGCGGATATCACTGAGTTGCTTGATCAAGCACGTAAGAATGGTGATTCTATCATGTTTGAAGGTGCACAAGGCACATTACTAGATATCGACCATGGTACGTACCCATACGTTACATCTTCAAATACAACAGTTGGTGGTGTTGCAACTGGCTGTGGTTTTGGCCCACGCTACCTTGATTATGTTTTAGGTATAACGAAAGCATACACCACACGTGTTGGTTCAGGACCTTTCCCTACAGAGCTTAATGATGAAATTGGTAATCATTTAGGTACTGTTGGCCATGAATTTGGCGCGACTACAGGTCGTGAGCGTCGTTGTGGCTGGTTTGATGCTGTTGCTATGCATCGTGCGATTCAAATCAATAGTATTAGCGGATTCTGTTTAACTAAGCTTGATGTTTTAGATGGCTTAGAGACATTGAAAATCTGTACAGGCTACAAAACAGAATTTGGTGATGTTATTACCGTGCCGCCAACGGCTGCTGAAGGCTACGAAAAAGTAACACCGGTCTATGAAGAGTTGCCGGGTTGGACAGAATCAACAGTTGGCGCAACGTCGGTAGATGCACTTCCAGCTAATGCTAAAGCTTATATTAAGCGCATTGAAGAAGTGACAGGCGTACCTGTAGATATCATCTCTACAGGCCCAGATAGAAATGAAACGATTATCTTAGTTAATCCATTTAATGACTAAGCTAATGCGTTAAGCATTTAATTCGCTTTATCGAAAACGGCTCTAACTACTAGAGCCGTTTTTTTTGACTCACGTTATAGTTTTTTCCATGCTACTAGAGCGATTTTAGGTGAAACAGGACCGACTATATTGGTTGCATAAATATTCGGCTATTTATGTTGAGTCTGATTTTTACTGCAACTAATATTTCTTGTATTTGTTGTGAATGGAAGTTAAATGTATTCAAATTCTGCAAACTGTATTGAACTTGGCAAACTTGCATAAAGTGCCGCTTCTTTAGGTTTTTGGGCAGAACTTTTAGTTTTATATAGATAAGTGAATAAATATAGTCAGTATTTCGATTGTTTATGTGAATTATTTTGTTAGTAAGTCTATATTTAATATAGCTTGTAGCTAATTTTTATATATAAATACCCTTGAATCATCAAGTCTGTTTGCAATAACATATATTGCAATAATAAAAAGAACGAAAATAGCTGACTGCTCCGAGCAGTGTATAAATTACAACTAACGCATTAGGATAAAGACATGACCGATTTACGACAGCAAGCTTTGGACTATCATGAATTCCCAACACCGGGAAAGATTTCTGTCGAATTAACAACACCAGCGGAAACCAGCTTAGACCTGTCTCTTGCATACAGCCCAGGTGTTGCAGAGCCAGTCAGAGCGATTGCCGAAAACCCAGAGGATGTGTACCGTTATACGGCCAAAGGTAATACCGTAGCGGTAATCACCAATGGTACCGCTATTTTAGGGTTGGGTAATCTGGGGCCTATGGCATCTAAACCGGTCATGGAAGGCAAGGCATTGTTATTTAAAAGATTTGCCAACCTTAATTCATTTGATATTGAGGTTAAACACAAGACTGTGGAAGAATTTGTCGACACAGTTGCTAACATTGCCGACAGTTTTGGCGGTATAAATCTTGAGGATATCAAAGCGCCAGAATGTTTTGCTATCGAGAAGGCGCTGATAGAGCGTTGTAAGATCCCTGTGTTTCACGACGATCAACATGGTACGGCAATCGTAACAGCGGCTGGGATGTTGAATGCTTTGGATATCCAAGGTAAATCCATTCAAAATGCCAACATCGTTTGCATGGGGGCAGGGGCTGCGGCAATCGCATGTATGGAGCTTTTGATTAAATGCGGTGCCCAACGTGAAAAGATTTACATGTTAGATACCAAAGGCGTTATTCATACGCGTCGTGATGACTTAAACGAATATAAGAAGTTGTTCGCCAATAATACCGATAAGCGTACATTGGAAGATGTTATTGATGGCGCAGACGTATTTGTCGGTGTTTCAGGTCCAGACTTACTATCAACAGAACATGTTCAAATGATGGCTGATAAACCAATTATTTTCGCTTGCTCGAATCCTGATCCAGAAATTAAACCTGAAGTTGCAATGGCCGCTCGCAATGATGTTATCGTTGCAACAGGGCGTTCTGATTATCCTAACCAAGTGAACAATGTATTATGCTTTCCGTTTATTTTTAGAGGTGCACTAGATGTTCGTGCACGTACTATTAATGATGAGATGAAAGTTGCTGCGGTACATGCTATTCGTGAACTTGCTAAAGAGCCTGTTCCGGCAGAAGTTTTAACAGCATCAGGAGATGAAGCGTTGGAATTTGGTCCTGACTATATTATTCCAAAACCTATGGATAAGCGTCTATGTGCTAAGGTAGCAAAAGCCGTTGCGCAGGCAGCAATAGATTCAGGCGTTGCTGCTTTAGAATTGCCTGAAAATTATATGGCAGACTAAAGGTAGCCATATTTTAGCGCAATAAAAAAGCCAGCGTTGTGTGCCTGTCTCTTGATCACAAGTCAGACTCAAGAGACTGAGCTAACTCATAACCTTCAAGGATGGTTTTCAATTTAAACCATCCTTGCCATATCACCTTAACTGAAGCACGGCCTGTGCGTTTGGTATCTTTCCAGCCACCTAATTTAGCCAGTTCTTGATAAGCCCATGACATATTAGGCACTTTCTCTGGCAGGTTTAATTTAGTTCAAAAAATCCCTGCTAATTACTTAGCAGGGATTTGTGTATAAGAGACAGGCTATAAAGCTGGCTTTTTCGTGCCTAAAGGCTTATACCAATCCTTTATGCAGATTGGTATTAATCATCCTTACTTTCAAATTCGCTGAAATCCGTAATTCCACGCGCTTCAAGCGCCTTACGAACACTTTCAGGGAGTTTTTCTTGATTGTCTTTAGCAAGATCCGCATCATCTGGCAGCGGCTGACCAGTAAAAGCATGCAAAAAAGCTTCGCATAGCAGCTCGCTGTTAGTCGCATGTCTTAAATTATTAACTTGTCGGCGTGTTCTCTCGTCAGTTAACACTTTTAAAACACGCAAAGGAATTGAGACGGTAATTTTTTTTACTTGCTCACTCTTTTTGCCATGTTCTGCATATGGGTTGATATACTCACCATTCCACTCTGCCATGGACATACCTCATTAGTAAAATTCTTTATTATAATAAGAGAATTTTACTAGTTGTTTTGTTTGAGTCAACTATGAATGTGTAGAGGGTTAGATGTCTAAAATGGCTTGACGGTGTTTTTTAAATTGTTTAGAGTTATAGACGTCCAAACATCCAAATGGTTAAAGTTAACTTAGGGGCTTGCATGTCACAGAAAAAATTTGCCACAACCGCAGTAAGAGCGGGTATCAATAGTGATAAACACCATGGCGCAGTCGTCCCTCCGCTTCACCTTTCTAGTACCTATTCTTTAAAAGGCTTTAACGACAAACGAGATTTCGATTATTCTCGAACAGGCAACCCTACCCGATCTTTGTTTGGGCAAGCTATTGCTGAACTTGAAAATGGTCAAGTTGGCATCGTTACCAGTACAGGCATGTCAGCTGTTCATCTTATTTGTCAATTGCTGACAGTCGACGACACCATCGTTATTCCTCATGATTGCTATGGCGGTAGCTATAGACTATTTACACATCTGGCTAAAAAAGGTCAATTTAAGTTAATCGTTGTTGATCAGAATGATGAACCGGCATTAGCAGAAGCACTTCAGTCAAAGCCAAAGGTCGTGTTAATCGAAACGCCAAGCAATCCGCTACTTCGCTTAGTCGATATCGAAAAAGTTACAAAGGCGAGTAAAGCTGTTGGTGCATTGGTCGCGGTAGACAATACCTTTTTGTCGCCCATTCTGCAAAGGCCGCTAGATCTAGGTGCAGACATTGTATTTCATTCCACAACAAAATTTATTAATGGACACAGCGATATTGTTGGTGGTGTTTTGGTCACGAAAACAGAAGCATTGGGCGAGGAACTCGCGTGGTGGGCAAATTGTATTGGTATTACAGGTTCTGCATTCGACAGTTATATGGCACTTAGAGGGCTGAAAACGCTACCGGTAAGAATGCAACAACATCAACAAAATGCGGATGCCGTTGCCACTTTTTTATCTGCGCATGAAGCCATTGATGCTATTTACTATCCTGGACTTGAAAGTCATCCAGGCTATGACATCGCAATTAAACAACAATCTTCATCTGGTGCAATGATGAGCTTTGAAGTAAAAGGTGGTATAGCAGCCGTTACGCGTTTATTTGATGCACTCGAGCTGTTTACACTCGCTCAGTCGCTCGGCGGTGTTGAGAGCTTAATTAGTCACCCTTCAACAATGACACATGCTGGTATGGAATTAGCCGCGCAGGAAGAGGCGGGTATAACGCAATCGTTGGTGCGTATTTCTGTTGGCATCGAAGATATAGAAGACATTCTTGCCGATTTGGCGCAAGGATTATTAGCAAGTCAACAAGTTTGACGCTGGTTAGGAACATATTTGGTATTAATAATGAACGCTAGAATTGAAAATGAAGTATTAGCCGCCGCAAACAACCAGTTGTTGAAACATACGATTCAAATCCATAAGTTTGGTGGCAGTAGCTTAGCATCAACGCAATGTATTAATCGTGTCGTTGAAATCATCAAACAGCATTGTCAACTAAACGATGTTGTTGTGGTATCAGCCAATGGTGGCACGACTGATGCGCTATTCTCTATTATTGAACAAGCAAGGGCACACGATGCTGCCTTAGCAGAATCTATCAAAGCGTTAGAATTGTGCCAACACGAGTTGATTACAGCGCTATTAAACAAAGGTAGTGCAGCAAGACTACTTGACTTGCTTCAAATTGATATTGAGCAGTTAAAATCGTGGATAAGTGAAGATATAGCACTGTATATCAATGATATATTGGCATTTGGTGAAGTATGGTCAGCACGATTGTTGTCAGCTGTTCTAAACCAACAAGTTTGTCCAAGCCATATGATTGACGCGCGTGACTTCTTACGCATTGATAATGAAGTGAATTGCAACGTAGATTTTGACCAAAGTACTAAGAGATTTCAAGAACTTGTACAACCAAGCAGTTTAACCGTGGTAACTGGTTACATTAGCCGTGATGCAGCAGGGCTAACAAAGACGCTAGGTAGAAATGGCAGTGATTATTCTGCAACGATTATGGCTGCCATAACACAAGCCAGTAATGTCACTCTTTGGACCGATGTAGATGGTATCTATAGTGCTGATCCTCGTATGGTGTCATTGGCGCGTAAGCTACATCGTCTTCCTAATGGTGTAGCACGTGAACTCGGTCGATTAGGTAATCCTGTATTACATGCTAAAACGCTGAAACCATTAGAGCAGCATGCGACCCACTTACATGTGGCAAGTAGTTTTGCCCCGGAAGTAGGCGGTACTGAAATCGGAAAATTTGGCCAGATTGCCAAACAGGAACTTTCAGTGACTTTTTTGAATGACTTGCTGTTAGTTCGATCTGAAGGATTATTAGCTGACCAAGGTAAGCATGCCGCTGCGCTTTTTGACCCAATCTGCTTTGATAGTAAAAAAGGGGTAGCTGTTATTCGCCAAGAACAGCAAAAATCTGTTAGTCAATTTCTGGCGAGCAGCGATAAAGAAGTGTTATTCAAACCAGTGTCAATTCTGGCAACGGTTGGACATAAAGTAGCGACGCATGGCAGTGTTCGCGCACGGTTTAGGCGGGCATTAAAAACGCAAGAGCCAATCGATATTTTGCCTGCGGAAAGTAAGCACAGTTTAATCGCTATACTTGCACGACCATGTTCAGTTGAATTGCTCAATAATATTCATCATGACATGACGAAAGATGCTCGTACTATTGGACTGGTCGTGGCAGGACTAGGCAATATTGGCAAACGATTTATTGAAATGTTACCAACGCAGTTAAACAAAGTTGAGGCGCTTGAAAATGTTCACTTAGTAGGTTTGGTAACCTCGAAAAAAGCATTAATCAATAATGACGGTATTGATGTCAAACAAGCTAACGAACAGTTTGAACGATTTGCACAAACATATGACAACGAATTACTGTTGTCATGGTTAAAGAATCATCCTTACGATGAGCTTATTGTGGTTGATAACACCCCTAGTGAGGAATTTAGCGCGTTATATCCCGCTTTTTTTAAACAAAGTATTCATGTTATCGGTGCAAACAAATGGGCCGCTTCTTCTGATACCGAAAATTATGAAAACCTGCTGACACTCGCTAAAGCCAATCACAGTATCTGGTTGGGTAACACAACTGTTGGCGCAGGATTACCAGTGAATTATGCGATTAAAGATTTACTCAATAGCGGGGATGAAATAAGAGAAATAGCTGGAATTTTTTCTGGTACGCTGTCTTGGCTATTTCAAAAGTATGATGCACAAGTACCTTTTTCAACGTTGATGAAAGATGCATTAGCACAAGGGTTAACTGAGCCCGATCCTCGTGAAGATTTGTCGGGTAGAGATGTGCAGCGCAAACTGCTGATTTTAGCGCGATTAGCAGGATACTCGTTACAACTCACCGACATTGAAGTACAAAATCTAGTACCTGAATCATTACGCGATATCGACAAGGAATCATTTCTTGCTAAAGCTGAGCGACTAGATGATTTCTTCTTATCTGAATTTTCACAAGCGAAAGCGAGTGGGCTTTGTATTAGGTATGTCGCACGGTTTGCTAACAACGGTGGTAAGCTAGTTGCCAGCGTAGGACTAGAACATTTACCAGAAAATGATGCTTTCGCTAATTTATCTCCATGTGACAATATTTTCCAAATTACGAGTGATTGGTATTGCGACAATCCGTTAATTATTAGAGGCCCAGGTGCTGGTCGCGATGTGACTGCCGGTGGGTTACATTCAGACTTAGTGGCCATTTGTCAGCAACTAAGTAACCGAAGCACGCCCGTGAAAATTAAGGGGTTACTTGACGAAGATAAGAAGGCTTAGCTATAGCTGAATGTAATATTGTTGCGGTAAGAAATTGCAGAACGGTCATTTTTGCGCGATTATTAGTTATTAATTAGAAGGTTACTTATAGAAAGGTTTCATGTCGATTAAGAAACACAGTGATACGCATTCCACTAAACATGTAAAAGTATTGCTGAAAAAGCTCTATGACAGTAGCGTGGTTAAAGACTCGCTGCTGGATCAAGCACTTGCCTATTATGAAGCGCAACCTATTAATCAACACAAACTTGATGAACTTAAGTTTGAAGTGAATGAACTAACTGCGAATGAGACGGCTAAAGATCAACAGCGAATCGACCAATTAGAAGCCGAATTTAGAGAATTTAAACAAGATTTACGGTACGAGAGTAGCCAACGGCACAAATCTTTGTATACGCTTTGTCAGGACATTCTCACGTGTACAGAAGGGACAACGTTTAAAGAAACTAATCGTAAAACGGCGCAGTTATTAGGCATTATTCAACTAATTAGTCCAACGGAAGGCATGCGTGTAGCCGAAATCAATGAAAAGCATAAGCCTTTATATCGCGCGGTATTGTGCTTACGACTACTCGATCAGCTGTGTATTGAAGAGGCGAGCATTGTATCTTCTGGCTATATTCATGCTTTTAAAGCAAATATTTCAGGCGAAGAGTACAAAGAGTTTCCCTCACACGATCCAGCAGCCTATAAGGCATTTGTTGAAAATGTAAAAATTCCATTGCTAATGGCTTCTTTAATGCAGGATATTGGAAATTATCATCCGGATGCTCAATCAATCCTAAACGGCAAGGAAGGGGCTAGTAATAGGCACAGAACGCTTAAAGTTGAGGAGCGAAAAAAACTCCTGCAAATAAATTATCGTGAAACGCTTAAATTTCTAGTCGATGGTATTGGCGCGCCAATATATGTCGGTAACTCAAAAGCAGACCGAGACAAATTCAATATTAATGAACATAAAAAATTAGTGTTCATGAAGCAACTGCTAAAAGAGAGTGTCGCTCCGAAAGAAGGCATAGGTAATCTACTCAAAGTACCGCAAATTTACGCTTCCATCATTCTTTCAACTAAGAGCAGTTACAACTTTAAGTTGTTACCTAAAGTTTACCAAGCGCTCGACCAAAATGCGGAACGGGGCACGTGTTGTCCATTAGTTGTGGACTCTCTTCGCAAAATCACGGGAGATTTTCCCCAAGGATTTGGTGTAACTTATATTCCAGAGTCTGAAAATGGTGAACAAGTTGATCGATACGAATATGCCATCGTCAATCAACTATACCCAGAGGCACCAGATTCCCCACTATGCCGCACAGCAACCCGTCATCTCACTTTTTTGAGTTTTGGACAGGACATAGCTCTACCTCCTGAACGTAATCTGTATTTTGTTGAAACGGCCCAACAGTTTTCTACCATCAGCAAAACCCGATTAAACGAAATTCTTGAAAAGTTAGCGTCAAATTATCAAGAACGGAAAAAGTTAGATTTACTGCCGCGTTGTTGGCAGGCTAATGATTATTTTTCAATATCTGAAAACCAAAAACTCTGGAACAAAGCAGCAGTGTAGACGCCTGATATTTCAGCTCCAATAAGTACTACCATTATTTGCTTGAACACTCATCATATCAATCATGTTAAGCAATATTGTTTAATAGCGTGCATCAAAAAGCGTTCTGTCTGCGTTATTTCGCTATGCAGCAAAAATTCATTGGGCTGATGAGCTTGGCTAATTGAACCTGGTCCCAAAACAATCGTTTGGCAGCCTAGCGATTGAATATAGGGGGCTTCAGTAGCATAGTTAACAGCGCAACACTTGTTCGTCGTTTCTTTTTCTGAAAAAGCGACAAGTTGAGAAGACGCATCCTGCGAAAAGCTTGGAGAACTGGGATGTAATTCCGTAACCGTGATGCGTTCAGGAAACTGCTGCTTGATGGGAGCCAAAGCTTGTAACAGCAAAGCGGTAAGTTCTTCGTCTGATTGTCCTGGAATAGCACGTAGATCAATATCCAATTGGCAATAACCGCATATCCTGTTAGCGTTATCACCGCCCCTAATCGCCCCTAAATTAAGTGTAGGGTATGGCACTTCGAAGGCTTCATGTTGATATTGTTTCGACAATTGAGACTTTAGTTTCAACAAGTCAGTTACAACCTGATGCATCAACTCAATTGCATTGATACCTTTATCGGGTTGGCTCGAATGACCAGATTGGCCTACGATGGCAATTCGATGTGACATATGTCCCTTGTGCATTACAACAGGTACTAAAGAGGTTGGCTCGCCAATAATGGCAGCATCAGGTCGAATGAGCTGTTGTTTGGCAAAGAATCGTGCTCCTGCCATTGTGGTTTCTTCATCTGCGGTTGCCAGTACATATAGCGGTTTGTGCATCTTTTTAAGGTCTAGATGTTTACAAGCTTGCAATATGAAGGCAAAAAAACCTTTCATGTCACACGTTCCAAGCCCGTAAAATCTGTTATCAGCGTCTTTTAATTTGAAGGGATCACTTTGCCATCGGTTCTCGTCGTATGGAACTGTGTCGCTATGCCCAGATAATAATAAGCCTCCTTCACCACTACCCAGCTTTGCTAGCAAGTTATATTTATTCTTGCTATGCGGGACTTGTTCAATGCTGATAGTAAACCCCAATTGCTCAAACCAAGTTGCCAACAATTGAATGACAGGCAAATTTCCCTGATCCCACTTTGCATCTGTTGAACTCATGGACGGCGTAGCAATTAACGCGCTGAGTGCAGCTTCGAAATTTGGTAGCATGATAAACCTTTAAAATAGTTATGCTCTTTTGTTGCATATCTACCCATGTGTTGATATGCTCTGCGCAAATGATGACTAACGTAAAATCAAGATTACGTAAAATGCGTACTGACTGCAATAGCGGTTTGTCAGGTTTTTGTGGGTTTTTTACGCTAGGGCGTTACTTTGTTGGTAATACTTATTAATTTTTTGGTGTTGCATAGAATTGCAAAATTAACTGTGGTGGGGTAATGAAGGTAGCAATAGTAGGTGCAAGCGGTTATGTGGGGGCTGAACTTATCGCATTGATAAGTGCTCACGAGGTGATCCGTTTAGAACATGTGCTTGTTTCTGAAAACAGCGATGCTAGTGGCCAATTAGTTTGTGATTTACATCCAAAGCTAGATAAAGTTTGCCACTTACCACTAATACCGTTTTCAGAACAATGGTTTGTTGAAAATGTGGATTCTATTGATGCCGTATTTTTTGCGACACCTCATGAATATAGCGCTCTATGGGCGGAAAAGTTCCTGAATGCAGGCAAGAAAGTATTCGATTTATCCGGCGGCTTCAGACTAAATAATGCAGAAGATTATCCCAAATACTATGGCTTTAAGCACGCAAACGTTGATCTATTGCAAAATGCAATTTATGGCTTAGCTGACTGGTATGCTGCCGATATTGCTAACGCTTCGCTTATAGCGGTACCTGGATGTTATCCAACAGCCAGTTTAACTGCGCTGAAACCCATTACTGAACATGCGTTGCAGCTTGATAACACCTTGATCGTTATTAACGGTATTAGTGGTGTGAGTGGTGCTGGTAGGAAAGCATCACTTGCCACAAGTTTCAACGAAGTGAGCCTAACGCCGTACAACTTATTGCAGCACCGTCATCAACCAGAAATTACTCAGGAAGCTGGTGCTAAGGTGATCTTTAATCCGCACCTTGCGCCATTCAAGCGTGGCTTATTAACTACGGTTACTTTGCAGCTAAAGCAAGGCGTAACAATTTCCGACGTGTCAAACGCGTACACCGCAGCCTACCAACACAGTCAGATTGTTAGAATAAAGCAGTCACCCCCTAAAATTGATGATGTTGTTCATACACCATTTGCCGATGTTTATTGGCAATATGATGAACAAACACAAACGCTTGTAGCCTGTTGTGCAATCGATAATCTACTTAAAGGTGCTGCATCGCAAGCAATCCAATGTGCCAACATTTCTTTGGGTTTGCCAAATGCCTATTGTTTAGTAAAAGGAGCCTTGCTGTGATTAAGCCGTTAGTGATTAAAATTGGTGGGGCAATTTTAACGAGCCAAGATGCGTTGTCAAAGCTGCTGGAAACTATCAAATTGATGAAAAATCAAAAGGTGGTGTTGGTACATGGCGGCGGTTGTATGGTGGATGACATGCTAGATCAGGCAGGGTTTACTTCAGAGAAGAAGAACGGCCTGCGAGTTACTCCGAAGTCACACATGAACATTGTCAGTGGCGCTTTAGCGGGCACAGTTAATAAAGCCATTGTTGCGCAGGCAATGGGTAAAGGTTTGTCAGCGGTTGGCTTATCTTTAGCCGATGGTGGAATTGTTTCATGTGAACTAAATCCTGCTGACCTAGGCTGTGTTGGCTTACCAACTGCCAATAGCAGTAAGCTGCTGGATACGCTGTTGAGTAGCAACTTCTTGCCAGTTATCTCTTCAATCGGTGCCCTCAATACTGGTGAACTGGTTAACGTCAATGCAGATGATGCAGCCGTTGTCATTTGTCAGTTACTCAATGCCGAGTTATTGCTTCTGACGGACGTTAATGGTGTTAAAGGAAGTGATGGAGCTTACCTTACATCAATTGATCAATCACTCGCCGAGCTCTTGATCATTCAAGGGGTAATCTCTGGTGGCATGACAGCAAAAATTAATGCTGCGTTAAATGCAGCTAACCAATTACGACGAAGTATCGCGGTTGCGAGTTGGAAGCATCCTGAGCAAATCGTTAATTTGCTCGCAGGTGAAGCCATTGGCACCCGCGTACAACCTAGCTTGAATTAATTTATTTTTCTATTGGTTTTTAACTTCGTTTAATTGGAGTACTTATGTCTTTTTCTCATTTTCTCGCTGACGATCAGCTAGATAAATCACAACTCGAGTCGCTAATCTCGCTCGCAAAAGAAATCAAAAATAACCCTGCAAAATTTCAGCAATCGCTAGCTGGAAAATCGATTGTCATGTTGTTCGAAAAGCCGTCGTTGCGCACACACATTAGCTTCGACATTGGCATACAAAAGCTAGGTGGACATGCGCTATATATTGGTCAGCAAAATGGTAACTTGGGTGCACGTGAACGTGTATCTGATGTTGCCAAAAATCTCGCGTGTTGGTCTGATGCTATTGTTGCAAGAGTATTTGATCATCAGGTACTTGAAGGACTTGCTGAACACGCCAACATACCGGTCATTAATGCACTATGCAATTTGTATCACCCGTGCCAAGCATTGGCCGACTTCGTTACGTTATCGGAGCAGTTTGATGACTTAAGCAACGTTAACTTAGCCTATGTGGGTGACGGCAATAATGTGTCTCATTCGTTGATGCTAATGGCTGCAACGTTAGGTGTAAATTTCACTTTAGTTTGCCCTAAGCAATATAGCCCTTCGGCATTCATTTATAGCAAAGCCCAAACGCTAGCGGCTTCATCAGGTGCCAAATTGCAATTGGTGAACGATGTAAATGATATTGGCTCTCAAGATGTGATCTACACCGATACGTGGATTTCAATGGGCAATAATGCTGCGGAAAAAGACATCATCAAAGCCTTTACGCCATACCAGGTCAACCACTCGGTAATGTCTCACGCGCAAGCGTCGAAGGTGATGCATTGTCAACCCGCTCATTTAGGGCATGAAATAACTCAGTCACTTTTTGACAGTGAGTGCTCAATTGCAATGCAACAGGCCGAAAATAGGATGTGGGCACAGAATGCGGTGCTGGTTTCTTTACTTGGTTAACGCATAGTCTTGATTAAACATAAAATTTACGAATTCTAAGGTATTAAAAATGGCACTAGCAAAGAATAAACAAATTAAAAAAGTGGTACTGGCTTACTCGGGTGGACTTGATACATCAGCGATCATCCCCTGGTTAAAAGAAAATTACGATGGTTGCGAAGTAGTCGCGTTTTGTGCAGATGTAGGACAAGGCGAAGAGGAGTTGGCAGGTATTCAAGAAAAGGCGATAGCGTCTGGCGCGTCAGAATGTCACGTTGTTGACTTAAAAGAAGCCTTTGTAAAAGATTATATTTACCCGATTGTGAAAACGGGGGCAGTGTACGAAGGGCAATATTTGCTCGGCACGTCAATGGCGCGCCCTATCATTGCCAAAGCACATGTTGAAGTCGCGTTGAAAGTTGGTGCGGATGCCGTTTGTCACGGTTGCACAGGTAAAGGAAATGACCAAGTACGCTTTGAGTCTTGTTTTGCCGCATTAGCACCACATCTTACCGTGATCGCACCTTGGCGTGAATGGGATATGGTCTCACGTGAAGACCTGTTGAATTACTTAGCCCAAAGAGACATTCCTTGTTCGGCGTCACTCACCAAAATATATAGCCGTGACGCTAATGCTTGGCATATCTCACATGAAGGTGGTGAACTGGAAGATCCTTGGTGTGAACCGTCTAAAGAAGTTTGGACCATGACGGTCGATCCTATGGATGCTCCCGATGTGCCTGAATATGTCACGTTGTCGTTTGAGCACGGTGAACTCGTGTCAGTTGATGGTGAGAAAATGACGCCATACCAATCGCTAGTCTACCTAAACAATAAGGCGGCAATTCATGGTGTCGGTAGGATTGATATCGTTGAAAACCGTTTAGTTGGTATGAAGTCGAGAGGCTGTTATGAAACACCGGGTGGTACCGTACTTATGGCGGCATATAAAGGTTTAGAGTCGCTGATACTGGATAAAGAGTCGTTAAAATTCAGAGAGTCAGTGGCATTGGAGTTTTCACACGTTATCTATGACGGGCGTTGGTTCACGCCTTTAGCCAAAGCTCAACTGGCAGCGGCCTCTTCACTGTCGGAGCAGGTAACTGGTGATGTAGTGGTTAAGATGTACAAAGGGCAAGCCATTGTAACGCAGCGTCAATCACCAAATAGTTTATATTCGGAAGCGTTTGCTACATTTGGTGCCGATGACGTATATGACCAACAGCATGCAGAAGGCTTTATTCGTTTGTTTAGCTTGTCGAGCAGAATTAACGCATTGAAACAGTCGACTCAATACGAATAGGGGAATAATTATGGCTTTATGGGGAGGCCGGTTTAAGGCTGGCAGTAGCGATCTATTTAAAGCATTTAATGACTCATTGCCTTTTGACTATGTTTTGGCAAAACAAGACATACAAGGTTCAATTGGGTGGTCAAAAGCGATTCATAGTGCGGGTGTGTTAACGCTTGAAGAACAGCAGCAAATGGAGCAGGCACTCACTGACTTGGCGATCAAGGTGGAATGTGGTGATGTCAATATTCTCGATTCAAATGCTGAAGATATTCATAGCTGGGTAGAGTCGGAATTGACGGCTCAACTCGGTGATATTGCAAGAAAATTACACACGGGTAGAAGCAGAAATGATCAGGTGGCGACAGATTTGCGCCTTTGGACTCGTGAACAAATTGATCTGCTAATTGAAGCATTAAACATGTGCCAACAGCAGTTGTTAACATTGGCTGAAAATAATCAAGAGCATATCTTGCCGGGTTATACACATTTGCAGCGCGCTCAGCCAGTAAGGTTTGCCCATTGGTGTTTAGCGTATATCGAAATGTTCAAGCGTGATGCCAGTCGGTTAAGTGATGCCCGTAAACGGCTCAATCAGTGTCCTTTAGGTAGTGGCGCGCTGGCGGGAACTACTTATGCGATAGACCGTGAACAACTCGCTCAATCTTTAGGATTCGACAGTGCTTGTGTCAATAGCCTTGATGCCGTTTCTGACCGCGACTTTGTGCTTGAGGTACTATTCGCAGCCAGTGCCAGTATGATGCATTTATCACGGTTTGCAGAAGATTTGATTTTCTTCAACTCTGGAGAAGCTAATTTTATTACATTAGGCGACCAAGTTACGTCGGGATCTTCATTAATGCCACAGAAGAAGAACCCGGATGCCTTGGAACTCATCCGTGGCAAATGTGGCCGGATATACGGTGCGTTGCATGGCTTACTGGTGACTTTAAAAGGCTTGCCAATGGCCTATAACAAAGATTTGCAAGAAGACAAAGAAGGTTTGTTCGAAACTGTTGCTCAATGGCACAGTTGTTTGTTAATGGCTGCTGAAGTAATCAATTCAATAGAAATAAACAGTGCTTCGTGTCAAAAGGCGGCCCGCGAAGGTTATGCTAATGCAACTGAACTAGCTGATTATCTTGTTGGTAAAGGGATGCCATTTAGAACGGCGCATGAAGTGTCGGGTGAAGTGGTATTATATGCGCTTAGTCAGCAAGAGCCGATTGAAAGCCTCAGGTTAGATGAACTAAAACAGTTTTCGTCATTAATCGAGGATGATGTATATCCAATATTAGAGTTAGAGTACCTCGTTGATAAGCGGAATATTCTTGGTGGCACGGGCATTAAACCTGTCAGTGATATTATTGCGAAATATCGCCACAGCTTAGGCACATCAGATTATACGGTTCGCGATGCGAAACTTACGGATATAAGGGCAATTAGCAAACTGGTTGACTATTGGGCGAGCAAAGAAGAAAACTTGCCCCGTGCCGAAGATGAATTAATCAAGTCGATTCGCGACTTCGCTGTGATAGAGGAAAATGGTCAGGTTTGTGCTTGTGCTGCACTATACATATACAGCACTGGTCTTGCGGAAATTCGCTCGCTTGGGGTTTCGGTCAATTATCAAGGAAAGGGCTACGGTAAAGCGCTGGTAGAATACTTGTTAGAGCGCGCGACAAAGTTGTCACTAAATCGTATCTTAGTTCTAACGAGAAAACCGGAATTCTTTCAGCGTTTAGGATTTTGCTTAGACAAGAAAGAAAAGCTGCCTGAGAAAGTGATGAAGGACTGTGATCTGTGTCCTCGACAAGATAACTGCGACGAAACGGCTTTGCTTTATCATTTAAACGAAACACATTTTAGTGACTTAGCCATAAGAGAAGTTAGCTAACAACAATACCGCTGAATTATCAGCGGTTTTTTTTGGCCTAAATTACGATGCGTTTTGTAAAAAAATTGTATCAAATTGCTTGTGTTCTCTCGTTAATTACGGTGCAATGACAACAAATAATAAAAACGTTGTAGGTTGTTTATGAAGCTACGTGGTAAAGGCTTATTGGTAAGTTTACTGGGAGGGGTATTTAGTTCCCTCGTATTTGCACAAAACTCTTCAGTTGCCAGTGCGGCAAATTTGTTTGAAGTGTCTCTGTCAACTGAGTATGGTTATCTTGATAACTTCCTTTATCAACCTGAACAAGAGCAATCAACTGGCTTTTGGCGTATCGCTCCGAGTGCTAAGATGAAGGCAGCCTCTGGCGCACAACTATATTCTCTTGCATTGTCGTCTGAGCTTTACCGACATGCTGAATTTTCACATGACGATCGCACAAATGCTGCACTTGAAGCGGGTTATCAGTACAAGTTTGCACATAATAAGCGATTTTTCATTCAGGGAACGTATGATCAAGTAGGTGAAGAGCGCGGTACGGGTTTGTCTATTGGTGATGCAGAGTCAATCGATCGCCCTGATGAATGGCAACAAAGTGGTGCCTCCCTTGGGTATCAATTTGGACATGAAGAGTCGGTGGCACAACTAACGGTTGAAGGAGGCTTTGACACAAAGCGATATAACACGCGCAGAGCAACTACACGTAATTTAGACCAACAATCTATTTATGCTGGACTATCGTTCGATTATTTATTGTCTGGCAAATCTTATATAGGCACTGAAGCAAAGGTTTCTCAATCAGACTTTAAATACAATAACACACTTAACGAAACTAAGTGGGAAGCGTTAGTTGGTTACCGTTGGCAGTCAACCGACATTACACGAGTGAGTGCGCTTATTGGTTACCAGCATATTTCGTTTGACCAAGCGCTTTTACAGGATGATAGCAGTTTAAAATGGAAGATAGATGGTCACTGGCAACCGTCAGATTATTTTTCGGTTTCGTTATCTTCATCACGCGACTATGTTGCGGCGAATCGGCTAGCAGATAGTTTTCGTGTTGTTGATAGATATCAGCTTTCTTCCATGTATGCATTTTCATCACACATGAAATTAAATGTGCTCTTAGGTATTGATGACGAACAGCTGATTTTCGCTAATCGTACCGATAAAGAAGATTATCTGGTCGGAGAAGTCGCGCTGCATTATAATCGAAATGATTGGTTGTCTTTTTATGGTAAGTTTAATTTTCGAAGTTTAGATAACTCTGAACCGACACTTAATTACCAAAGAAATAGCTTTTCAATCGGTTTTAGTGTTAGTATCTGAGATAAAATTGGATGAAATTTATGCGATTTTGCTTGTTGTTGTTAATTTGTTTACAGGTAACGCATTGTTATGCAAAAGATTATAGGGTTGGGCCGGGAGACCATATTGAAATTTCGGTATATGGTGAACCAGACTTAACCAGAAAGGTTAGGGTGAATAAATCGGGCATAATTTCGTTTCCATTTCTTGATGATATTCAAGTTGTGGGGTTAACAACGAAAGAATTAGAAGCGACTATTCACAACGGATTACTCGGTGACTACTTAGTTAATCCGCAGGTACAGGTTGCAATAGTCCAATACCGGCCTTTTTTCATTCATGGTCAGGTTAAAAAACCAGGAGGGTATCCATACCAAGAAGATTTGACGCTGGATAAGGCGATTGCACTTGCAGGCGGACTAGCGAGCAGGGCGTCTAAAACTGATTGGAAGATAACACGTGTTGTTGACGGGAAAACGATAACAATTATAGGTACTGTCGTTACGGAAGTTTATCCGGATGATATTATAGAAATAGAGCAAAGCTTTTTTTGAACACCATAGAATCTAATCATCATAATGCGTTACAAGACGAGGTCGCACTTCAAGAAGTGCTTACACCGTTATGGACGCGAAAATGGAAAATTCTATTCTTTTCACTATTGCTAACGGCCATGGTGGCATTTTATGTTTCTTTGCTTAAACCTTCATTCCAAGCCACTTCGATTCTACAAATAGGTAGTAATAAACCGCGTAATACTTTGTCCATTAATGATGCCTTTAATGAATCAAGTGCCAGTAAAGAGCAAATTCAAACACAATACGAACTTTTACGTTCGAGAAAATTTGCAGAACGTGTGATATCGCAGCTAAATCTCACGCAGCATATAGATTTTAATAGTGGCAAATACAACGACAAAGTAAAATTTTTAAGTAAGCTTAATAAGAGCAACGGCGTACGGCCTATCGGCCAAGTGGCGTCGATGTTTCGTCAACGCCTTACAATTTCACCGATCGCGGGCACTGAGTTTGTCAAAATTACTTTTGCCACTTATACCCCTGAGCTAGCTAAGCAAGTCGCCAATCAGATAGGACAAACCTATTTGAAATATCAAGATGAGATTCACAGCGCATCAAAAGAAAGTACGTCACAGTGGCTAGTCGACCAACTGGAAGAACTGGGCAAAAAACTGGAACTATCTGAGCAAGCGTTGCAAAGTTATCGCGAATCAGAGGGGATAGTTGATATTCAAGGTGTTGTTGGCCTCGTTGGCGCGGAATTAACAGAATTAACTTCTTCTGCTTTACGTGCCTCAAAAGAAGCCGATGATTTAAAGGTTACATATGAGTATGTGCAAGCTAATAAGAACGATATTGTGCAACTCATCGACTTACCCCAAGTAAGTAAGCAGCCAACTTACATCGAACTACAACGCTCAGAAGAAAAAGTGGTACGTAAATTTCACGAGCTACAGCAAAGGTATGGTCCTAAACATCCTAAATACATTGCGGTACAGGCTGAGTTGGAAGCGATCAATCAACGTATTGCTCAACAAGTAAATGACATTGTTTTGTCAATTGAGAAAGATTATTACGCTGTGCTCCAGATGGTTAAAGCAACTGAATCGAGGTTGGCAAAAGCTAAAGCAAATTATCTTCGTTTAACTGGACTCAATAATAAGTTCTCTCAACTTAAGCGTGAAGTTGAAACGAATAAAGAGCTATACAATAACTATTTGGTCAGGCTGAAAGAAGCTGACGCCATGGGGAATTATAAATCAAACTTTTATGTGCGATTTATTGACAAAGCGGTAACGCCTAAGAGTCAATTCAAGCCGAACAAAACCATTATCGTTATCTTGAGCTTTATCGTCGCTGTGACACTAATTTCAATCATCATTATTATGCGAGAAATGCTGGTTGATACCTTGAATTCAAGACGGAAACTCGACAGCTTTCATGAAGCCAATATTTTGGCTGTGCTGCCGAAAATTAAACCAAACAAAATTGATCCAAACGATAAGACGTATTACAAAGATAACCGTTTTACTGAGGCGATTCGTACATTACGAACCGCCTTATTGTTTAGTGGAGAGAAGAAGCCTCCAAAGATAATCGCTATTACTTCATCGGTACCTAATGAAGGTAAGTCGACCATAGCATTACAGCTGTCACGCTCTTTTGCGGAAATGGAAAAGGTATTACTAATTGAAGCAGATATGCGACACCCAACTGTAGCCAAAAACCTCGATTTAGATCTATATCGTCCAGGATTATCAAACTTGTTGGCTAAGACACATCAAATCAATGAATGTATTTATCGCGACCAAACGGCAAAGCTTGATATTTTGACTTCCGGTATTTCACCGGCCAACCCGTTGGCATTCTTATCGATGAAACGGTTTAGTATGTTGCTTAAAGTATTTGGCAATTTTTACGATCGAATTATTATCGAAACACCACCCGTAAATGCGGTGAGTGATGCCGTGATTATTTCAAAAGTGGTTGATAGCGTGCTGTATGTGGTGCATGGTGGAAAAACCAAACGAGATCAAATCTTGTCGGGATTACGCATGTTGCGACAAGTAAATGCACCAGTAGAAGGGGTGGTTATTAATCATAGTGAGAACATTAACACTGAAAAATACCACAATAAATACTATAACAAGAGCAACAATATCATTAATCTACCCGTTAGAAAGCAGGGTTAGTAAGTAGTTGTTCAACACCATCACACTTTCTTTAATGTGATCCTGAATAAAGTCACATATAATACACAAAACTCGTCATTTATCACGTTATGCACCTAAAAGAAAATTGTTCTCTCACTCATCTGAATTCGTTTGCGTTATCCGCGATTGCGCCCAAATTATATGAACTTACCAGCCTAGATGAATTGTCGATATTTGAATCGCTGGCGGGTGAAAATATCTATATATTGGGAGAGGGCACAAATACTCTGTTTATTGAAGAGCTTACACCTATAATTGTTCGCCTGTTGATTAAAGGTATTACGATCACTGAAACAGAAGACAACTTTATTGTGACAGCAGCTTGTGGCGAGAACTGGCATCAGTTAGTTGAATTTTGCTTGGAACAAGGCATTAACGGCTTAGAAAACCTTGCTTTAATACCCGGAAGTGTCGGGGCTGCGCCAATTCAAAATATTGGTGCATATGGCGTTGAGCTCTCAGATTTCCTGCAATCAGTTGATTGGTATGAATTTGGCTCAGGCACAGAAAAGCGCATCGACAAAACAGATTGTGCATTTGGCTATAGAGATAGCGTTTTTAAGCAGGCGTTGAAAGACAAAGGGGTAATCACCAAGGTAACTCTAGCTTTGCCTAAACAATGGCAGCCCGTTAAAAACTATGCTGGTTTGAATGAGCTACCAGATAAAGTAACGGCAAAAGAGATTTTTCAAACAGTCATCGAAATACGCCAACAAAAGTTGCCCGATCCTAAGGAAATTCCCAACGCAGGAAGTTTCTTTAAGAATCCTATTATTTGCAGTTCAACGTTTCAGGCATTACAGCATCAATACGCTCAGGTACCACATTATGTGCTTCCGGACGCCTCAATCAAACTGCCTGCAGCTTGGTTAATTGAACAAGCCGGTTTCAAGGGCCAAACCGTAGGCAAAGCAGGTGTACATGAGAAACAAGCGCTAGTGCTAGTTAATCGTGGTGGCGCGACCGGAGAAGATGTTGTTTCACTAGCACAGCAGATAATAACAACTGTTCATCGGGTTTTCGGCATAAGATTAGAACAAGAAGTACGTACGGTGGGACAATTAGGGTATCAAGTGATAGAGGTGCAAGGTGGCTAGTTCGATTAGGGAAAGGTTAATTGAGCAGCTGGCGGCTGGTCAATTCGTCTCAGGGCAAGTAATCGGAGAAACGCTCGGTATTAGCAGAGCAGCCATTTCTAAGCATATTAAAGCGCTTGAAGAAATGGGGATTGATGTTTTTCGTGTCACAGGTAAAGGCTATCGACTTGCTGAACCACTTCAACTATTAGATAAGCAAATCATCGCTAACTATTGTGCGAGCGTATGCAGTGCCAACAAAATAGAAGTTCACAGTGTCATTGATTCTACCAATACCTTCCTACTTAGACGTATACCTAATCAAGTGCAAAAAGGTCAAGTGTGTGTAGCAGAGTTTCAAAGTGCAGGACGTGGTCGACGAGGTAGAACTTGGGTGTCACCATTCGGATCACACATATACTTTTCTTTGTATTGGTATTTGGAGCAGGGCATGGCAGCAGCCATGGGGCTTAACGTGGTAGTCGCACTCGCAATAAGTGATGCTATTCAAAATTTATATCAGCTTAATGCACAGCTTAAATGGCCTAATGATATTTATTTAAATGATAGGAAATTGGCTGGTATATTGATCGAGTTGGAAGGACAAGCGTTAGAACCGTGCCACAGCGTTATAGGTATTGGCTTGAATGTAAATATGCCAGAGCAGATGGCAGAGAAAATTGACCAACCATGGTCTGATATTCAATCGCACGTGAATCAAAGTGTCGACAGAAACGAACTTGTTGGCGAACTCATAAAGTGCTTGAACAAACGTCTTTTAGCGCATGAGGAGTCAGGGATTTCATCGATGGTGAATGATTGGCTACAACGAGACAAATATTTGAATCAGCGGGTAACCTTGATTTCCGGTACTAAAGAAACCACTGGAATTTGCCGAGGTATCAATGCCCAAGGGGCACTATTGCTTGAGCAGCAGGGTGCTGTGAAGCCAATCTATGGCGGTGAAATTAGTCTAAGGCCTGCGCAATGACATTATTAGTCGATATTGGTAATACCCGCAGTAAGTTTTGCTTAGTACTGCCCAATGGTGAGCTGTCAGATGTTTTTACAGTTGCGAACGAACAATTTACCGCTGAATATCTTTCGGACAACTATGCGGATGTTGCAAAAGTATTTGTGGCTAGTGTAAATAATCCTCGACTATTTGCGACTATTTCTGCTTGGGGGAAGGAACACAGCATTGCGACTGAAGAAATCAACACGGAGAAACACGCATTCGGTGTAATCTGCGCATACGAACAATATCGCAATTTAGGTGTAGATCGTTGGTTGGCGATATTAGGCGCTAATAAGCTGTATCCTGATCAGCCTGTGATAGTTATTGATGCAGGAACTGCACTTACTATCGACGCAATAAATAACGATGGGGAACATTTAGGTGGTTGGATACAGCCAGGTATTCAAACAGCACTTGACGCTATATTACAACGCACGACTAAAGTGTTTGGTAGTCGAACGGAGTTATCGGAAATGACTTTTGGTGTTAGCACTGAGCAATGTTTGCAGCTAGGGTGCTGGGCGTCGGTTGTTGGCAGCGTTAAACTTGCACATGATCTTTTTGCCAAAAATACACCGAGTATCAAGCTGGTTTTTACGGGCGGTGATGGTGAATCTCTGAGTACGCAAATCTCTGGCGATTGCGTTTACCATAAAGATCTCATATTTCATGGAATGAGTCGTTATCTGAACAGATAACGTTATATTTCCTGCCTTTCTTGCGTAAAAAAACATCAAACGATCAGAAAGTGATTTTTTTTTCAAATAAATTGTTGCAAGGGGCAAAACATTACACTAGAATTCGCACCACTTAATGTAGTGCCGACTTAGCTCAGTTGGTAGAGCAACTGACTTGTAATCAGTAGGTCGCCAGTTCGACTCCGGCAGTCGGCACCATTAATACTCTTTTATTAGAGAAAAGAATTTGGAGGGGTTCCCGAGTGGCCAAAGGGATCAGACTGTAAATCTGACGGCTCCGCCTTCGGTGGTTCGAATCCACCTCCCTCCACCATTTTTACAGAGATATTCTGATTGAAAATGCGGACGTCGTATAGTGGTAATACCTTAGCCTTCCAAGCTAAAGCTGCGGGTTCGATTCCCGCCGTCCGCTCCATTCTGTTGTAGTGCTGATATAGCTCAGTTGGTAGAGCGCACCCTTGGTAAGGGTGAGGTCGGCAGTTCAAATCTGCCTATCAGCACCACTCCAAAATATTCAATTAAGAATTTTCTTAAAAAATTTATTTATACTTTTTACTTTTGTTAATCTACCTAGAGGTATTTTAAAGTGGCTAAAGAAAAATTTGAACGTTCGAAACCGCACGTTAACGTTGGTACAATCGGACACGTTGACCATGGTAAAACTACATTAACAGCTGCTATCTCTGCAGTGTTAACAAAAACTCACGGTGGTGAAGTTCGCGATTTCGCACAAATCGATAACGCACCAGAAGAGCGTGAGCGTGGTATTACAATCAATACTTCTCACATCGAGT